>NZ_RSAJ01000138.1 GCF_003933965.1 Streptomyces sp. RP5T | reverse complement strand
GTGCTCCCCCGCGCTCGCGCTCCTCCCCCGCCCCGGTGTCCCGTGTGCCGGGGCGGTCGAGTCCGACGTCGCTCATCCGGTCGCTCCTTCCGTGGCGGCGAGGGGAGGCGTCGCGCTGACCGGGGGCCCAGCGACCCAGCCGGGGCCTCCCCGGGCCACAACGCGGGCGCTGTGCTCGGCCCAGCGGCCGGGGACGTGCGCTTCGGCGGGTGCGGCGAAGGGCAGGGGCTCGCCGGTGTCGTCCAGGACTACCCGGCGGACCGGGGTGCGCGAGACGATCTCCAGGTAAATGCCGTGAAATGCCGTGATGTTCTGTTCCACGGTGAACAGTTCGAGCGCGCGGGCGCGTGCGGCGGCCCCCAGGCGCTCACGGCGCTCGGGGTCGCGCAGCAGCGTGACGCACGCCTCCGCGAGCGCCTTCGGGTTGCGCGGCGGGACGACCAGCCCCGTGCCGCCGATGACCTCCACGACCGCGCCGACGTCGGTGGACACCGTGGCCCGGCCGCAGAACATGGCCTCGACCAGGCTGATCGGGAAGCCCTCGACGACGCTGGAGAGGAGGGCGACCGCGCCCGAGGCGTAGGCGTCGGCGAGCGTCGGCACCTCGGGGCTGCCGATCTCCTCGAAGGAGACGGGGTTGTCGCCGACGGCGTGCAGCCCCTCCGCCTCGTCGGGGAAGAGCTGCGCGGCCAGCGCCTTGCAGTGCCCCAGATAGGCCGCGCCCTCGGCACCGGTGGGCGCGCCGACGATCCTCAGCCGGGTCTTGGGCTCCTCCTTGCGGATCTCCGCGAAGGCGTGGAGCAGGGAGATCAGGTCCTTGGCGGGTTCGACCCGGCCGACCCAGACCAGCGTGTCCGGGTCCACGCACTCCGCGGACTCACCCACGGCGGTGAAGCGGGTGGCGTCCATGCCCGGGTAGACCGTGCGCAGTTTCTCGCGGGCGGCGCCGCAGCGCTCCTGCCAGCGGCGGGCGTGGGTGTTGCCGGGCGTGATCACCGCGGCCCGCCGGTAGGTCTCGGTGGCGAGGCGGCCGTGGAAGGCGGCGAGCAGGGTCCGTACGGCGGCCGAGGAGCCGGTGTCGGCCAGGTAGTGCGTGCGCAGTCGTACGCCGTACTCGGTCACCAGCAGCGGAACGCCGCTGAAGTGGTGTGCGAGGAGTCCGGGCAGGGCGGCCGGGCCGCCGGAGGTGGCGTGGCACAGGTCGACCGCGCCGAGGCCGTCGTCCTCGTACCAGTCGAGCGACAGGGGGCGCAGGGCGCGCTCCAGGTGTCCGGCCACGGCGAGCAGATCCGGCACCCGCGCCGCGCGCGCCGTCTGCCGGGCGCCGGGCGCGCGACAGGCGCGTTCCAGCGCGCGTACGGCGGTCTCGGAGCGGAGCGCTCCTACCAGGCCGCCCTCGTCGCGGGCGAGGTCGGCGAGTCCGTACAGGGCGTTGGCGAAACGGTCCGCCTCAGTGGCCGACGACTCCCCCGAGGCGTCGCCGGCCGTACCCTCGCACAGTGCCGCCGCCAACTCGCCGTAGGACTCGGCGAACCGCCGGCGCGCACGCCGGCCGTACACCACGCCGTCGTCCTCCGCGGTCCACAGCGGGGCCGTGATGACCCTGCCGACCTGCGGCGGGAGCTGGACCCAGCCCTCGTCCTCCTGCCGTTCGCTGCGGCTGAGCGCGTAGATGTCGAACTCGTGCTGGTCGAGCCCGCGCACGAGCCGGTCGCACCAGAGTGCGGCGTCACCGCCCACATACGGATAACCACCCTCCGTAAGCAGTCCTATGCGCACGAGCGCACCCCCGATCTCCCTTGTGAGGAGCCACCGTTGGGCCGGCGGCTCGCAGCGGGACGAAGGTATGCGGACAGGACGGTGGCGCGACGGACGGTTGTCCATCGCGCCACCAAAAGGGGTGAACGCTCGTAACTTTCCCGTGCGGGTGGCGTTCGGTCGCGCTAAGAGATCACCTGGACACGGAACGTCAGCTCACGGCCACTGTCCCGCGTTCCGCCCGGCGCCGGGCCGCGATCCGCGGATCGAGCGCCGGTACGGCGGCCAGGAGTTGCTTGGTGTACGGATCCCGGGGGCTGTCGTAGACCTCGTCGGCCGGGCCCTGTTCGACGATCCGGCCGCGCCGCATCACGGCGACCCGGTCGCTGACCTGGCGCACCACGGCGAGGTCGTGCGCGACGAAGACCAGCGCGATGCCGAGTTCCCGCTGCAACTCGCCGAGCAGGGCCACCACCTGGGCCTGGGTGGTGACGTCGAGGGCGGAGACCGGCTCGTCGCAGACGATGACGCGCGGGTCGGCCGCGAGCGCCCGCGCGATGCCCACGCGCTGGCGCTGGCCGCCGCTGAACTCGTGCGGGTAGCGGTCGTGGTGCGCCCCTTCGAGCCCCACGCGCTCCAGGAGTTGCCGCACGCGCTCCTTGATCCGCTTCTCGTTCCGCTCGCCCCGCGCGCGGAGCGGGTCGGCGATGGACTCGCCGACACTGCGGCGGGGGTTGAGGGAGGAGACGGGGTCCTGGAAGACCATCTGCACGGCCGGGTCCACGCCCACGCGCGCGTGGCCGTCGTGACGGACCTCCCCCGCCGTCGGTTCCAGCAGGCCGACCAGCATCCGCCCCAGGGTCGTCTTGCCGCTGCCGCTCTCGCCGACGACGCCGAGGGTCTCGCCCCGGCGGACGGTGAGCGAGACGTCGTCGACGGCGGCGAGGACCTTCCTGCCGCGGCCGAACTCGCGCCGCAGGCCCCTCGCTTCGAGGACCACCTCGCCGGACGCCCGGGACGGCGCGCGGGGCGCGTCCACGCGCGGGACGGCGGCGAGCAGTTCGCGCGTGTACGCCTGCGCGGGCTCGCCGAGCACCGCGTCGACCGGCCCGTGCTCGACCGCCCGCCCGTGCCGCATGACGAGCACGTCGTCGACGCTCTCGGCGGCGACGCCCACGTCGTGCGTGACGAGCAGCAGGCCCATGCCGGTCTCCTGGCGCAGCGTGTGCAGCAGGTCGAGGATCTGGGCCTGGACGGTCACGTCGAGCGCGGTGGTCGGCTCGTCCGCGATCAGCAGCTCCGGCTCGCAGGCCAGCGCCATCGCGATGAGGGCGCGCTGGCGCATGCCGCCGCTGAACTCGTGCGGCCGGGACCGGGAGCGCCGTACGGCGTCCGGGATGCCGACCCGGTCCAGCACCTCCACCGCACGCGCGCGTGCCGTGCGTCGCGACACACGCGTGTGGACGCGGTACACCTCGGCGATCTGGTCGCCGATCGCGTAGTACGGGTCCAGGGACGACAGCGGGTCCTGGAAGACCATGGCGGCCTTGGCGCCCCGCAGCCGCCGCAGTTGCTCCTCCGACGCCCGCTGTACGTCCACCCCGGCGACCTCGACCGAGCCGTCCACGCGCGCGCCCGTGCCGCGGTGCAGCCCGAGCAGGGCGGAGGCGACGGTGGACTTGCCGGAGCCGGACTCGCCGACCAGGGCGAGGGCGGCGCCCTGCTCCAGGCGGAAGGAGAGGCCGTCGACGGCGGCCAGGTCGCCGAACCGGACGGTCAGGTCCGTCACGTGGACCAGACTCATGCGAGCACCACCCTTCGGTCGGCCACGGCGTAGAGGACGTCCGCGACGGCGTTGGCGAGCACCACGAAGAAGCCGATGACCAGGACCATGCCGACGACGACGGGGAGGTCGACGACGGTGACGGCGTGGACCAGTTCCTGGCCGATGCCGGGCAGGCCGAACAGCGACTCGACGAGGACGGCCCCGCCCACCGCGCCGCCGAAGTCGTTGGCGTTCAGGGCGATGATCGGGGCCAGCGCGCCGCGCAGGGCGTGCCGGCCGACGATCGACCGCTCGCCGACGCCGTAGGCCCGGAAGGTGCGGATGTGGTCCTCGGCGAGCGTCTCCAGCATCGAGGCGCGGGTCAGCCGGGCGAAGTAGGCCGCCTCGCCGAGGGCGAGCGTGACCCAGGGCAGCAGCAGGCCCCACATCCACTGCTCGGGGTCGTCGGAGAAGGCGACGTACTCGGGGAAGGGCAGGAGTCCCAGTTGCCCGCAGACCACGATCATCAGGACGAGGCCGATGACGAAGGTGGGGGTGGCGGTGCCCGCGAGCGTGACGCCGGTCAGCGCTCGCTCGGTGAACCGGCCGCGCCGCCAGGCCGAGAGCACTCCGGTGCCGACGCCCAGCAGCAGCCAGAGGACCATCCCGCCGAGCACCAGCGACAGGCTGACGGGCAGCTTGCCGAGGATGATCCGGGTGACCTGCTGGTCGCTCTGGTACGACAGCCCGAGGCAGGGTGCCGGGCAGTGCTCGACGGAGGTGCCGGTGGAGTAGTCGTGACCTGCGACGATGCCCTGGAGGAAGTGCCAGTAGCGCAGGTACAGCGGGTCGTCGAGCCGGAGCTGCCGGGCGACCTGGTGCACCTGTTCCGGCGAGCAGCGCGGGCCGCAGGTGATCTGGGCGACGTTGCCGGGGGTGGCGTAGAAGACGACGTAGATGATCACCGTGAGGACCAGGAGGGTGAGTACGGCGCTCACCGCCCGGCGCAGCGCGAATGCGGGGAAGCCGCTCATGCGGTGCCCTCCTTGACGGCCTTGGACTCCTGTCGGCGGCCCGCGCCGACGCGCAGCCGGGAGGCCGCGCGCGGGTCGAGGGCGGTGCGGACGCCGTCGCCGAGGACGGTGAGCGCGAGGACGGTGACGAACAGCGCGGCCGTGGGCAGCAGCAGGTACTGCGGGGCCGCCTGGTACCAGACGTCGGCCGAGGTGAGCATCTGTCCCCAGGACGGGGTGGGCGGCCGGACGCCGACGCCGAGGAAGGACAGGGACGCCTCGATGCCGATGTTGGCGGGCACCATGAGGGCCGCGTAGGTGATGACGGGGGCGGCGAGACCGGGCAGCAGTTCCCGGCGGGCGATGCGCAGGGTGCCCCAGCCGCTGAGCCGGGCGGCGGCCACGTAGTCGAGTTCCTTGAGGGTGAGGGTCTGGGCGCGGGCGATCTTGCCGATCGTGCCCCAGGCCACGAAGCCGATGATGAGCGCGACCAGGACCGGCCGGGGGAAGCTGCCCGGCACGACGGCCAGCAAGGCCAACGCCATGATCATCAACGGCATGGCCACGATGATGTCGGTGACGCGGCTCAACAGTTGATCAACCCATCGGTTGCCGAGCGCGGCCGCGACGCCGACGACGACACCGAGGAGGACCTGTACGACGGTCGCGGCCAGCGCGACACCCAGCGAGACCCGGGCGCCGTACACCAGCCGGGCGAACAGGTCGCGTCCGGTCTGGGGTTCGACGCCGAGCCAGTGGTCCCCGCTGACGCCCCCGAAGGGCCCGAGGGGGACGCCTCCGCGCGCGGAGTCGATGAGGGACGGGTGGTAGGTGGTGGGGTCCTGGCCCTCGATCGCCGTGAGGAGCGGCGCGGCGAGGGCGACCAGGACGAGCAGTGCGACGACGGCCGCCGCGACCATGGCGGCGCGCTGCGCCCGCAGCCGCCGCCAGAACTGACGGGCCACCGAGGCCCCCGGCACGGATGCCCCGGGGACCTCGGTGGCGACAAGTGCCTCGCTCATCGGGTTACTTGACCGCGACCTGCGAGATGTCCAGAACACCGGTCCAGTCGCTGATCACGACGTTCTTGATGTCCTTGCCGTACAGGCGCTTGTAGACCGGGTGGAACAGCGGCACGGTCAGTGCCTGCTCGCCGATCTTCTTGTCCAGTGCGCCCCACCTCTTGGCGGCAGCGTCAAGATCGGTCAACTTGTTGATCGCGTCAATCTCGGCATTGACCGACTTGTCGTTGAGCAGGCCCGTGTTGAAGTTCGCGCCGTCCTTGACGATCTGGCGTCCGTCGAAGATCGGGGCGAGGAAGGGACCGCCGGAGGGCCAGTCGGCACCCCAGTGGGCGAGGAAGAAGCCGGGCTCGCTCTTCACGCTGTGGATCGTGTCGGAGTAGTCGTTCTCCTCCAGGCCCTGGAGCTTGACCGTGATGCCGGCCTTCTTGAGCGCGTCCTGGATCGCGGTCGCGATCTCGGGGCTGGTCTCGAAGTCCTTGCTGTTGGAGTGCGTCAGCGTGACCGTGAGCCCGTTCGGGTGGCCGGCCTGCCTCAGCAGCTCCTTCGCCTTCGCCGCGTTGCCCGTCGCGCCCGCCGGGAAGAGGTCGTAGGGCTCGTAGCCGAAGGACTTCTGGTCCGGCAGGAAGGTGGTGGCGGACTCGGCGAGCGCGCTGCCGCCGGCCGCGTTGACCACGGAGGAGCGGTCGATGGCGTACGAGATCGCCTGCCGCACCCTGACGTCGTCGAACGGCTTGACGGTCGGGTTGAACGCTATGTAGTCGGTGTAGCCGAAGTGGCCGGTGCCGACGCGCGAGGCGAGTTCCTTGTCGCCCGTCACCTTGGCGAGTTCGGCCGGGCCGAGGTTGGTGTCCGTGGTGACCGCGGCGGCGTCCGCCCCTTGGGACGAGGACAGCCGCTGGTTGATCACCGAGGAGTCGAGCCCGGACTTGACGTCGATCCGGTCCGGGTAGGCCTTGCGCTCGGCGTCCGTCGCTGCGGACCAGTGGGTGTTGCGCTCCAGGACGAGGTGCTCACCGTCGTTCTGGTTCGAGACGACCTTGTACGGCCCGGACGAGACCGGGTGCTCCTCGTACTTCGTCCCGGTGTCCTTGGCCTTCGGAACGGGCGTGAACTGCGTCTGCGTGGCCAGGTACGGGAACTCGCCCTCGGGCTTGTTCAGATGGAAGACGATGGTGCGCTCGTCCGGCGTCCCGATCGCCGCGAGGCCCTTCTTGTCCTTGTACGGCCCCTGGTAGTCGGCCGCCCCGACCAGCCAGTCCCGCAGGTAGGGGGCGCCGCCCGAGAGCTCGGGCGCGAAGGAGCGCTCGATGCCGTACTTGATGTCGGCCGAGGTGATCGCGGTGCCGTCCTCGTACTTGAGGCCCTTCTTCAAGGTGTACGTCCACACGGTGGCGTCCTTGCTGGGGCGCCCGGTGTCGGTGGCGAGGTCGGGGACCACCTTGGCGCCGGCGGCACCGTTCTCGCGGTTGCGGGTGGTGAGGGTGCGGAAGACGAGGGAGGGCACGTTGCCGCCGCCGGAGGTGTACAGGCGGGCCGGGTCGAAGTCCTGCTGCGGGTTGGAGTTCAGGACCGTCAGGGTGCCGCCCTTGTGGGGCGCGGAGTCGCCACCGGAGCTCTTGGCATCGTTGTCCTCAGGGCCGCAGGCGGCGGCGCCCGCTGCCAGAACCAGGCTTACGGATACCGCGGCCACACGGCGCGCTGTGAGGGACGGTTGACGCATCGGAGACGACCTCTCTAATGATGTGTCTCGAATGGCGAGACGGATTGACGAAGGGTGAGACGAAAGTGGACAGACGTCTGCCCCGGCGTCGGGTCGTCGAAAGGAGCCGTGACTCGGTCACGGGTACATGCGGGATTCGCGACGCGCGCGCCTGGGGCGGGCGTCAGCGACAGAGGATGTCGGCCACGCAGAGCGGGGTCACGCCGATGAGCGCCAGCCGAATGGCGGCGCTGCTCTCGAGGGCGTGACTGGACCACATGGGCAGAAATATGTACGACCGATCAACGCATGTCAATGTGACATATGCGCCGTCTGTCAACTCCCGGGATACGCCCACGGGTTGGCCCGGCAGTGGATCCCGTCGTGGTCGAGGAACTTGGTCTGCTGCTGCATGACCGGCGCGAGCTCGCCGTTCTTGTCGCAGGTCACGTGGGAGTAGCCGAGGCGGTGGCCGACCTCGTGATTGATCAACATCTGCCGGTACGCATGGATCTGATCACCGTATGTGGTTGATCCCTGCGCCCATCGATACGCGTTGATCATCACGCGCTCGGTGGCGGCCGAGTCGCACGAGACGTTGTCCTCGGTGGTGTCGAGGCCGGACTTGGCACACCAGTCGGCCGTGGTGCCGGGGCTGGCGAGCGTGATCACGAAGTCGGGCTTGCCGGAGTGGATGCGCTCGAAGGTGCGTGCCCCGCCGTGCGCCCAACTGCGGTCGTCGTTGAGCGTCTTCTGCACGGCCTCGGCGAAGAGTGCGCCGTCGAGGCCGAGACCCTGCTCCACGTCCACGCGGTAGGTGTACTTCTGCCCCTTGCCGGGCGCCTTGTCGAAGCCCGGGACCGCGTCGAACTTCCCGGAGCCGTCGAGCTTGGCGCTGAGCGGGTACTTGGTGCCCATCGCCTGTTCGTACGTCAGCGTCGCCGCCTCGGCCGAGGGCGACGGCGACGGCTGCGCGTCCGCGCGCGTGCCGGAGTCGCGGAGGTCCCGGGCCTGGTCGGTCGCGGACTGCGCACCGGCTGCGGTGCCGCGCCCGTCGGTGACCTGTCCGGCCACGACGACGGCGAGCACGGTGACGACCGCGGCGGCCGCGATGCCGGTGAACGCCCGGCCCTTGCCGCCCCTGCCGCCGCCGTCGGCCGTCGGTGGCAGGTCGTCCGGGGGCTCGTGGCCGTGGTCGGGGCGGGAGTCCTCGTCTGCGTCGTCCGGCCAGGCGGTGACGGAGCGGTGCGCGGCGGCGGGGGCTCCGGTCGGGGGGACCGGGCCACGGCGGCCGCCGGGCGCGAAGACGTCGACGTCGTGGCCGCCGTCGGCGAACGCGTCGACGTAGTCCTGTCGCGGCCCCGACCTCGATCCGGACGGGGCCTGCCGCTGGTGGGGCAGCGCGGTTCCGGGTCCGGCGGCGTGACCGTCCGGGCCCTGACCGCTCAACTCCCCCCAGCCGCCGCCGGATTCGCGCTGCTCGGGATGCCCGCCACGGACCCGGGGCACGCCCTGGGCAGGGGTGCCGTCGGGCAACCGCGGGAAGCCACGCGGCGGCGTCCCCTCCGGGAACCGCCGCGCACCCTGGGCGGACGGACCACCGGGCACACGCGGCACGCCCCGCGCGGGCGTGCCGTCGGACAACCGGGGAAAGCCGTGGGCCGGGGTGCCGTCAGGGAGGCGGGGTGAGCCGGGTCCGGGGACCGCCCCGCCCGGAAGCCGGGGAAAACCGTGCGCGGGCGTCCCGTCAGGGGCGCCGGAAGATCCCGGCCCGGACGCCGCCCGACCGGGCACCCGAGGAAACCCCAACGCCGACGTCCCGTCCGTAAGGCGAGGCACTCCACGCGCCGGCGTCCCGTCAGGAACCCGGGGGAAGCCGTGCGCCGGTGTCCCGTCAGGCAGCCGGGGGAAGCCGTGTGCCGGTGTCCCGTCAGGCAGCCGGGGAAAACCGTGCGCCGGCGTCCCGTCGGGGACGTGTGGGCCGCCCTGCGCGGGCACCCGGTGGCCGGCAGGGCCGCTCACCGGTCCGGGCCGGGGCGTTCCGCGCTCGGGTCCCCGAGCCGACTGGGGAGCCGCTGTCGGGCCGGCAGGCGGCCGTTCCCGGCCCTGCGACTCCGCCGCGAGACCCTTGGCGCCCCGCACCGCCTCGGCGGCCGTCTGGCCCGTACCCGTACCGCTCTTCCCCGAACTGCTGTTGTCGGGCCCCTTCTTGGGAGCGGGCCCGCGTCGACTGTGGCGTCCCACGCCGCGCCTCAGCTCCCCACGATGGTGGCGTCGGCCCCGTCACCGGAGGCCTTTGCGGCGTCTGCGCCGTCACGCGGGGTCCCCTCACCGGAGGTGCCCGCCGAGCGGTCACGCCGGTCACAGCCTCCCACGGAATCGCCGGAAGCCACCGCCGCCTTGTCCACGGCCAGCTCCCGGAACGCCTTCGCCACCGTCTCCGGGTACTCCATCATCGCCACGTGCCCCGCCTCCGGCAGGGTCAGCAGGCGGGAGTCGCGGAAGGTGCGGGCCGCCTTCTGGGCCATGCGGAAGCCGACGAGCTGGTCGCGACCGCCGTAGACAAGCAGCGTGGGCGCGAGGACGCGCTCGGCCTGGCGCCACAGCGCGTGCTGGCCGCCCAGCGTGTACGCGTTCACCAGCCCGCGCGCGGAACGCGTCATCGCGTCCCAGAAGTACGGCAGTTGCAGCCGCCGTTCCATCTCCTCCACCGCGTGCCGGAAGCCCTCGGGGCTGACCCGCGCGGGGTCGCCGTAGCACAGAGCGGTGACGCCCTGGACGCGCTGCTCGGGCGTCCAGTCCTTGCTGAACCGGGTGAACAGACCGGCCACGCCGGGCAGCGCCAGCAGCCCGGTGGGCACGGCGGTGCGCTGGACGCGGATCTCCGGGAGGGCCGGCGAGACGAGGGTGAGGGTACGCACCAGGTCGGGCCGCACCGCCGCGACGCGCGTGGACACCGCGCCGCCGAGGGAGTTCCCGAAGAGGTGGACGGGCCCGCGGCCGGACGCGTCGAGAAGGCGGATCACCGCGCGCGCGTGGGCGGTGATCGAGTAATTGCCGTCGTCCGGCGGCGGGGAGTCGCCGAAGCCGGGAAGATCGACGGCCTCGCCGTCGACGTCGCCCTCCAACTGCTCCATCAGCGCCGACCAGTTCTGCGAGGAACCGCCGAGCCCGTGCACGTACAGCGCGGGCGGCAGCCCCTCACGCGCGGGCGGCCTCGAACGCACCGTCAGAGTGATCCCCGGCAGCCCCACCGACCTGAGCCGCTCTCCGTCGCCGACCCGGACGGGTGCCACTTTCGGAAGGACGGTGGCGGGCGGCACGAGGGGCAGCTCGGTCGAAGACATGCGGCAATGTTACGAGACGATCACGCACTGGTTCACGTGTTCGCCGTCACAGCTCACATGTACGAGGTGGACGCGGCGCGTCGTACCGAGCGGAGCACGCACATCGCATGGCGTCCAGATCGTGTGTCTCCTAGGCTCGTGGGCAGGGCACCCGAATGTGGCCCCCTGTGCACATCAGGGACGTTCTAGGAAGGGAGCCCGCAATGACCTACGACCCCACCGACCCCGAGACCTTCGCCGACTCCGAGGCGCTCGAGGAGGACGACGTGGTCGAACTCGACGTCGAGGCCCCCGAGGGTGACGCCGCCGAGCAGCACACCGACATCGCGCCCGACCGCGACGACCCGCTGACCGGCGTGGACCCCGACCGGGCCAACGAGGCCGACCTCGCCGAACAGGCCCGGGTCGTCTCGATCGACGAGGACGACTATCGATAGGCATCGGCACGCAGCGAGGGCAGCCGGCACCGCCGTCATCAGGACATTCCTGAGCCGGAAGTGCACGCCGTTGCCCGCTGGATGCCCGTTTGAAACCTTTGCGCGGCTTTCGTCACCGTCCGGTCCGTGAAATTCTGCGCTCGCACCGCGCACAGCACGGTTACCGAAAAGTACGATGGCGGCGCGGCGCACACCGCACGTGGACGACATTGGGAGGCGGCGTGACAGCCATCGAGCAGACAGAGGCGGCACGCCCGAGGGGGACGCGCCTGCCGCGCCGTGCCCGACGGAACCAGCTGCTGGGCGCCGCCCAGGAAGTCTTCGTGGCGCAGGGCTACCACGCGGCCGCGATGGACGACATCGCCGAGCGGGCCGGCGTCAGCAAGCCGGTGCTCTACCAGCACTTCCCGGGCAAGCTCGACCTGTACCTCGCGCTGCTGGACCAGCACTGCGAGTCCCTGATCCAGTCGGTGCGCACCGCGCTCGCGTCGACGAGCGACAACAAGCAGCGCGTACGGGCGACCATGGACGCCTATTTCGCGTACGTCGAGGACGACGGCGGCGCGTTCCGCCTGGTCTTCGAGTCGGACCTGACGAACGAGCCCGCGGTGCGCGAGCGCGTCGACAAGGTCACCAACGAGTGCGCCGAGGCGATCTGTGACGTGATCGCCGAGGACACCGGCCTCTCGCGCGCGGAGTCGATGCTGCTCGCGTCCGGCCTCGGCGGGCTCGCCCAGGTGGTGGCCCGTTCCTGGCTGCACAGCGACCGGAGCGTCCCGCGCGACCAGGCGGTTCAGCTGCTGACGTCGCTGGCGTGGCGGGGCATCGCCGGATTCCCGCTGCACGGCACGGAACACCACTAGCGGCCCTCGGGCCCGCGCAGGAACCACGAACGACCCGCACGCACGCGTGCGGGTCGTTTGTTCCCGCCCGATGTTCGCTGTTGGCGTTCTCGCCCGGAGCGTGTACGTCCCCTCACCGGGCTAATGTGTGCTGGGTACGGCGCGGAAGGTCGCGCACTTCACTGACCGTCGGAGGGACATAGCCGTGGAGGTCAAGATCGGCGTGCAGCACGCGCCCCGCGAGATCGTTCTGGAGAGCGGTCAGAGCGCCGAGGATGTCGAGCGGGCGGTGGCGGACGCGCTGGCCGGCAAGTCTCAGCTGCTGAGCCTGGTGGACGAGCACGGCCGCAAGGTCCTCGTCCCGGCCGACCGTCTCGCGTACGTCGAGCTCGGCGAGCCGGCTCCGCGCAAGGTGGGCTTCGGCGCGCTGTAAGCAGGCAGACGAAGAGGGGCCCGGTGGCTTGACGTCGCCGGGCCCCTCTTCGTGCGCCGGCAAGATTTTTCCCTCCCGGCCCGGAGCATGAACGGCACCCCGAGAAGGATTGCATTCCGCAGGTCACGGGTATGACGGGCTACGACCGTAATGCGCAGTGTGGCCGTGTGGGAGGGACCCCATGATGTTGATCGAAGCGCTCGGCTCCGCGCTGCTCGGTCTGGTGCTGGCGGGGGTGGCCTCGCACCGCCTCGCCCACCGCCTGCCGAACCGCTCGCTGGTCCTCGCGACCGGCATCGCGGGAGCCCTTTTCGGCGCCTTCGTGACCCACACCGCGCTGGACCCCGGCAACATCCTGCTGATCCTCCTGGGCGCGGCAGTCGTCTCCGTCGCCTCCCTCTCCCTGCTCCTGCGCCCGTCGGGAAGACTCCGCCGCTCGGCGACGGCGTGAGCGGAAAGCGGAAGTAGCTCCGCGGGGAGAGCGACCAACCCCGGGAGCGAGGCCGAGCGACCTCGCCGGCGCCTGACGGTCCCGCCGGGCCCTATGGCCGTACGCCGCCGACACCGGAGCACCGGGGCACCGGGGCACCGGGCAATGGCGCCCCACTCCCACACCACCGCGGCCCGGCCACAACACCGGCCCACCTGCGCTCCGCGACGCCCAGAGCCGAGACCACCCGCCCCGCAACAGCCTTGGCGTCGGCGACGAGTGCCTGTGGCGACACGGGCCGTCGCAACCCACTCCCACACCACCGCTCGTAACGGCGCGAACCAAAGCCGCCCGCACGGGCCACCGGCGGTTCCGCCGCACAGCCGCACCAACACTCGCCGCCCAAGCCTGGCCACCAGCCGCAGCGCGACAGCCCTGGCACCAGCGCCCCGGCGGCCGAGGCGCCCGACGGGCGCCCGTCACACCGCCAAGCCGCCCCAACCCGCTCCCACACCACCGCAGTTCCGCCACGCGAAACACGACCAGCGCCCCGGAGCACCAGCCCGCCCCGGTCACCACCGCTCGCAAATGCGTCAGCGGAAAGCACCCGCGTGGAGGCCCGGCCGCTCGGCCGAATGAGTGCGACCGGTGGACCGCGGCTCAGCGGCCCGCGGCCCCAGCCGCACTCAGGCCGCCGTCATCAGCAGCCCCAGCCTGGGCCCCGCCACCGCAGCAACAGGCAGACGGCCAGGCAGGCGAGCGCGGAGCGAAACGCCCCCTGCCCCCTACGCCGCCAACCCGAGCGCCGCCATCCGCTTGGTGTGTGCCTCGGTGATGCGGGAGAACATGCGCCCCACCTCGGCGAGATCGAACCCGTCCGCGACACCCCCGACGAGCATCGTCGACAGCGCGTCCCGGTCCGCGACGACCCGCTGGGACTGCGACAGCGCCTCGCCCATCAACCGCCGTGCCCACAGGGCGAGTCGGCCCCCCACCCGCGGGTCCGCGTCGATCGCCGCACGCACCTTCTCCACGGCGAACCCGGCGTGCCCGGTGTCGTCGAGGACGGCCAGCACCAGCTCGCGCGAGTCCGTGTCGAGCCGTGCGGCGACCTCCCGGTAGAAGTCACTGGCGATCGAGTCGCCGACATACGCCTTGACGAGCCCCTCCAGCCAGTCCGACGGCGCCGTCTGCCGGTGGAAGCCGTCGAGGGCCGCGACGAACGGCTCCATCGCGAGCGTCGGCTCCTCGCCGATCTCCGTCAGCCGGTCGCGCAGCTTCTCGTAGTGGTGGAACTCGGCCGACGCCATCTTCGCCAGCTCCGCCTTGTCCGCCAGCGTCGGCGCCAGCTTGGCGTCCTCCGCGAGCCGCTCGAAGGCCGCGAGCTCGCCGTACGCGAGCGCGCCGAGCAGGTCGACGACCGCGGCTCGGTACTGGGGGTCGGCGGCGGCCTTCGTCCAGTCCTGGGCGGCGACACCGGTGTGCTCGACGGTGGTTTCGGCCGGGTTCTCGGAGGCGTTGTCGGGCTTGTCAGAGGTCGTCATGAAGCGCACAATAGCCCGCTCTCCGGACGGCGGAAGGCCCTGGTCAATCAGTGTGACGACGACTACGTGACCAAATCGGCCATCACATGTGCGCGATTCCGGGGTATGGTGGTAATGCGCCTGCTGGTACACCGGCACTTTGTGAGTGCCGTACCTCGACAGGCCGCACGTATGAGGATGCCCGGTCGGTGGCCCGATCGGCTCCGACCCGACAAGCCCTCCTCGCCCGTACGGCACTGTGCGTACGGAGTTCGGAGGGGGACCCTCAGCGGTACGAGCGCTAGAGCGTCGGCAGTGGTCCCGTGCCATTACGGCTTGGCCCGTAAGGCAGCCGACGTCCCCAGCACGGTAGACGACACCCCGCGCTCGCCTCGCACCGCGCACACAGAAGAGGCAGCACCCTGACTACGACTTTCCGCGATCTCGGGATTCTGACCGAGACGGCCGAGGCCCTCGAAGCCGTCGGCATCGTCAACCCCTTCCCCATCCAGCAGATGACGCTCCCGGTGGCCCTCTCCGGCTCCGACGTCATCGGCCAGGCCAAGACCGGCACCGGCAAGACGCTGGGCTTCGGCCTTCCGCTCCTCGAGCGCGTGACCGTCCCCGCCGACGTCGAGGCCGGCCGCGCCAAGCCCGAGGCCCTGACCGACGCCCCGCAGGCGCTCGTCGTCGTCCCGACGCGCGAGCTGTGCACCCAGGTCACCAACGACCTGCAGACCGCGGGCAAGGTCCGCAACGTACGCGTTCTCGCCATCTACGGCGGCCGCGCCTACGAGCCCCAGGTCGAGGCCCTCAAGAAGGGCGTCGACGTCGTCGTCGGCACCCCGGGCCGACTGCTGGACCTCGCGGGCCAGAAGAAGCTCAACCTCGGCCACATCAAGGCGCTCGTCCTCGACGAGGCCGACGAGATGCTCGACCTGGGCTTCCTGCCCGATGTCGAGAAGATCATCAACATGCTGCCGGCCCGCCGCCAGACGATGCTGTTCTCGGCGACCATGCCGGGCGCCGTCATCAGCCTCGCGCGCCGCTACATGTCGCAGCCCACGCACATCAACGCCACCTCGCCCGACGACGCGGGCCGGACGGTCGCGAACACCAAGCAGCACGTGTACCGCGCGCACAACATGGACAAGCCCGAGATGGTCGCGCGCATCCTCCAGGCCGAGGGCCGCGGGCTGGTCATGGTCTTCTGCCGCACCAAGCGCACCGCCGCCGACCTGGCCGACCAGCTCCAGCAGCGCGGCTTCGCCGCCGGCGCGGTCCACGGCGACCTCGGCCAGGGCGCCCGCGAGCAGGCGCTGCGCGCCTTCCGCAACGGCAAGGTGGACGTCCTCGTCTGCACCGACGTCGCCGCCCGCGGCATCGACGTCGAGGGCGTCACGCACGTCATCAACTACCAGTCCCCCGAAGAGGAGAAGACGTACCTGCACCGCATCGGCCGTACCGGTCGCGCGGGCGCCAAGGGCATCGCGATCACCCTCGTCGACTGGGACGACATCCCGCGCTGGCAGCTGATCAACAAGGCGCTGGAGCTCGACTTCAACGATCCGCCGGAGACGTACTCCACCTCCCCGCACTTCTACGAGGACCTGGGCATCCCCGCCGGCACCAAGGGTGTCCTGCCGCGAGCCGAGCGCACGCGCGCGGGGCTCGACGCGGAGGAGCTCGAGGACCTGGGCGAGCCGGGCGGACGCGGTGCACGTGGCCGCGGTGACCGTGACCGGGGTCGCGGACGGGGTGGCCGGGACGAGTCCCGCTCCGCCGACCGCGAGCGTTCGGACCGTACGCCGCGCCGTCGCCGTCGTACCCGCGGCGGAACCCCGCTGGACGCGAACGCCCCCGTCGAGGGGGTCGCCCCGTCGGAGACCACCGCGGTCGAGGACGCCACCACGACCCGCACCCCGCGCCGCCGTCGCCGCACCCGTGGCGGGGCGTCCGACGCGGCGCCGGCCACGGCGAGCACGGCAGCGGCGACGGTCGAGCCGGCCGTCTCCGAGGCCGCGGAGTCCGCCGTCACGACGGCGGAGGGCCCTGCCGTCGACACCGAGACCCCGGCCAAGCCGCGCCGCCGCAGGACCCGCAGGTCCGCGGAGACGCCGGCCGCGGTGGAGACGGTCGCGGAGACCACGCCGGTCACCGAGGCCGCTCCGGTCACGGAGGCCGCCCCCGTCGCCGAGACCGTCCCGGCGGAGGAGGCCCCGGCCACCAAGCCGCGCCGTACGCGCAAGACGGCTGCCACGGCTCCCGCCGAGACGGCCGTCGACACCGCCGAAGCCGTCGAGGCCAAGCCCCGCCGCACCCGCAAGACCGCCGCCACCACGGCCGAGGCGGCCGTGGACACCGCGGAAGGCACGGTCACCAAGCCGCGCCGCACCCGCAAGGCCACGGCGGCCCCGGCGGAGACCGCGGAGGCGGCCACCGCCACGGCGGAAGCCGTCGAGGCCAAGCCGCGCCGTACGCGCAAGACGGCTGCCACGGCTCCCGCCCAGACGGCCGTCGACACCGCCGAAGCCGTCGAGGCCAAGCCGCGCCGTACGCGCAAGACGGCTGCCACGGCTCCCGCCCAGACGGCCGTCGACACCGCCGAAGCCGTCGAGGCCAAGCCCCGCCGCACCCGCAAGACGGCTGCCGCCACCACGGCCGAGGCGGCCGTGGACACCGCCGAGGCAACGGAAGCCAAGCCGCGTCGCCGTACCCGCAAGGCCGCCGAGCCCGCCGTGACCGCCGAGATCCCGGTGCAGGCGGCTCCGGAGCCGGAGACGGCCGAGGTGGCCAAGCCCCGGCGGACGCGGAAGACGGCGAGCACTGCCAAGGCTGCCGAGGAGGCCGTGGACACCGCGGAGGGCACGGTCACCAAGCCGCGCCGCACCCGCAAGGCCACGGCGGCCCCGGCGGAGACCTCGGCCGACACGGCGGAGAGCGCGGAGGCCAAGCCCCGCCGCACCCGCAAGACCGCGGCCACTTCCCCGGCCACCGCCGAGGCGGCCACGGACACGGCCGAGGCCAAGCCCCGTCGGCGTACCACCCGCAAGGCCGCGGAGCCCGCGGTGACCGCCGACATCCCGGCCCAGGCCGATCAGGAGCCGAAGGCGGCCGCCCCGCGCCGCCGGACGCGCAAGACGGCCGCCGCGGAGCCCGCGGACAGCTGATCCGACGCCGACGGCCCGGTCCCTCCACCAGGGACCGGGCCGTCGG
>NZ_RSAJ01000137.1 GCF_003933965.1 Streptomyces sp. RP5T | reverse complement strand
GCCTCCTCCCGTACGGCCCCCCTCACCCTGACCGCCGCCACCGGCGGTTCCGCGACGCTCTCCCCGGCCGGCGACCGGCTGATCGCCGAAGTGCAGAACCTGCTCTGGTCGGTCCCGCGCACCGGCGGCACCGCCGTCGCGCTCACCCCGCCCGGCCTCGAACCCACCCGCCCGCAGTTCTCGCCCGACGGCGAACGCCTCGTCGTGTGCGCCTACCGCGACGGCGGCTTCCACCTGTGGACACTGCGGCCCGACGGCAGTGACCTGCGTCAGCTCACCGACGGCCCCTGGGACGACCGCGGCCCCGCCTGGTCGCCGGACGGCACCCGGATCGCGTTCGCCTCCGAGCGCGGCGGCGACACCGTGGCCGGCAGCCCGTACCGCGTCTGGGTCCTCGACGTGCGCTCCGGAGCACTGACCCGGCTCACCGGCCGCCCCGGCCAGCAGGGCCCGGCACAGGGCGGTGCCTGGGAGGACTACGACCCCACCTGGTCGGCGGACGGCGAACGCGTGCTGTTCGTGCGCGCGACCGTCACCGCCCCGGGCACCCTGCGGGCCGACACCGTGGCCTCGGTCGCCGCCGACGGCTCGGGACCGGTCACCGTCGAGCACACGGACGACTCCGGCGCCCAGTTGATGACCCCGGCCGTCTCACTGCGCGGCCGCCTCGCGTATCTGCGCACCACGGCCGCGCCCGCCGCCTCCTGCACCCTCGTCGTGGACGGAACGCCGGTCACCGTCGACGGCGACGTCCTGCCCGCACCGCCCCGCTGGACCGACGGCGAACGGCTCCTGCTCGCGGTGGACGGCCACTTCCGCCTCCTCCACCCCGGGGCGCCCGCGGCGGGGGAGGAGATCCCGTTCACGGCCGCGATGCCGGTGCGGCGGCCCCGCTACCGCGGCAAGGCGTACGACTTCGAGGGCACCGGCATCCGCCACGTGCGCTCCCTGCATCTGCCCGCGCTCTCGCCCGACGGCCGCAGCGTCGCCTTCGCCGCCCTCAACTCCCTCTGGACTATGTGTCGGGGCCGGCCTGGACACCCGACGGCTCGGGCCTCCTCTACGCCGACGACCGCGACGGGCTGTTCACGGTACGGCGCCGCGACCTCGACTCCGGCGAGGAGACCGTGCTCGCCGACGGCGGCCGGGTCTTCCCCGCGCTCTCGCCCGACGGGACCCGGCTGGCCTGCCTGGACATGTCCGGCAACCTCGTCGTGCGCGACCTGCCCGACGGCGTCGAGCGGACCCTCGTCGCACCGCTCGGCGCGGGAGGTCTGCCCGGTCGGCCCAGCTGGTCCCCCGACGGGCGTCATCTCGCGCTGTGCGACCGCAACCGGCTCAACCAGCGCTTCCGCGAGGGCTACAACCTCATCCGGGTCGTCGACACCACCACGACCGGCAGCGCGGTCCTGCACGCCCTCGCCCCGCACACCTCCCTGTCCGACCGCTACGACTCGGGTCCGGTCTGGTCGCCGGACGGCCGCTGGATGGCCGTCGTCGCCGAGTCCGCGCTGTGGCTGCTGCCGGTCCGGCCGGACGGCACCCCCGACGGAGAGCCGCGCCGCCTCACCACCGAGCCCGCCGACCACCCCTCCTGGTCCGCCGACGCGCGCAGCCTGCTCTACCTCTCCGCGGGCACCCTGCGCCTGTTCGACGTGCGCGGCGGAAAGGCCCGTACCGTCAAGGTGCCGTTGGACTACCGGCGGCCCCGCCCCGCCGACACCCTCGTGCACGCCGGAAGGTTCTGGGACGGCACCGGAGCGGAGGTCCGCGAGGACGTCGACCTCCTGATCCGGGACGGCCGCCTCGCGGAGATCTCGCCGCACCGCGCCGGACGACCGTCCGCACACCGGGTCGACGCGAGCGGGCGCACCGTCCTGCCGGGACTGTGGGACGCGCACACCCATCCCTGGCAGAGCACCTACGGCGGACGGCAGACCGCGCTGCAACTCGCCTACGGCATCACCACCGCCGTCTCCCTGGGCGGCTTCGCCTACGAGCAGGCCCGCATCCGCGAGGCCGTCGCCGCGGGCGCCCTCGCCGGGCCGCGGCTGCTGGCCACCGGCGAACTGCTCGACGGGGCCCGCGTCGCCTACAGCATGGGCCGCGCCCACCGCACCCCCGAGGGACTGCGGCGCTCGCTGGCACGCGCGGCCGCGCTGGACTGGGACTTCGTGAAGACATACGTCCGCGCCCCGGGGTGGGTGATGAAGGAGGCCGCCGACTTCGCGCACGAAAGACTCGGGGTGCGCAGCGGCAGCCACCTGTGCACCCCGGGCGTGCAGCTCGGGCAGGATCTGACGACCCATCTGCAGGCCACCCAGCGGCTGGAGTTCGGCCACGCCACCTCCGCCACGGGCCGCGCCTACCAGGACGTCCGGGAGATCTACACCGAGGCGGGCTTCCATCTGATCGCCACCCCGTTCACCGCGCTCGCCCTGCTGGGCGCGGACCCCGCGCTCGCCGAGGACCGCCGGGTCACCGCGCTGATGCCGCCCTGGGACACGGCCCTGGTCCGCCAGCAGGCCGGACAGCCGCCCACGGCCGCTCAACTGGCCGCGCTGAACGTGGAGTTGGACGTCTACCGGCGGATCCTGGCCGACGGCGGTCTCGTCGCGCTCGGCACCGACCAGCCGCTCGTGCCGGTCGGACTGCATCTGCACCTCGCCCTGCGGGCCCTGCACCGCGGCGGGCTCTCCCCGGCCGAGACCCTGCGCACCGCCACCCTGCTGCCCGCCCGCGTGTTCGGCGCGGACGCCGATCTCGGCACCCTGGAGGAGGGCAAGCTCGCCGATCTGACGGTCGTGGACGGTGATCCGTTCACCGACTTCGACACCCTGATCCGCACGGTGGCGGTGCTGCGCGGGGGTGTGCTCTTCGAGCAGGCGGACCTCGTGGACGCCTTCGACTCCGCGCGGCGCGCCGGAGTGTCCTCCAGTCCGTCGTCCGACGCGGAATGGCTTGCGGTGAGCCGGGAGCTGAGGCGCGAGGGGTGCTGCGATCCGGGCAGCGGGCTGTGAGGGGTGCACGGCGGCGCGGGGCTGACGCCTGGCCGTTCCCGGTGCGCCGGATCTGAGTTGTCCGATTCCGGTGGGGCGCGCACCCTGGGTCTGTGAGGCACCTCACCGCGCGAATAGAGCAAGAATGGCCACTTTTGATCAGCGGAACGATCACAACGGGTGGTCATCCGATGTCGCGACGGTCACCCTCAGTCTGGACGGTGTGGTCACAGGGTGGAGCGAGGGCGCTCGACGACTGCTGGGCCACAGCGCCCCGGAGGTCGTAGGGCGCGCCGCGACCGATCTGCTCCCCGGTGAGGGAGCGCCCGAGGCGACCGGGCTCTCCCTCACCGGCTCCCGGGAATGGAGGGGCACGGCGGCGCTACGGCATCGGGACGGCCACCGCGTCGGGACGACCCTGCACGCCCAGCCCTCGCTGGACGTCCACGGCAGGGCCCGGTCCTTCCTCGTCACCCTGTCCCCGCACCCGGAGCGGACCTGGTGCAGTGGGCCTTCGACCAGTCCTCGATCGCGCGGCGGCGTCCTTCGACCTCGCGCACAGCAACACCGGCGCCCGGTCGCTGGCCGTCCCCGACGAGGAACTCGACTACTACCTGATCGCCGGCACCCCCGCCGAGTGCCTGCGCGCCTACCACGAACTGACCGGGCCCGCCCTGCTGCCCCCCGAGTGGGCCTTCGGCCCCTGGATCTCCGGCGGGTTCGACCTCGACAGCGCGGACAAGGTGCGCGAGCGGGCCCGCCGTATCCGCGAACTCGGCTTCCCCTGCGATGTGCTGCACATCGACACCTACTGGCAGCGGCCCGGCTGCTGGTCCGATCTGGAGTGGGACACCGAGGTGTTCCCGGACCCCGGCGGACTGCTCGCCGACCTGGCCGGGCAGGGCTTCCGTGTCTCGCTGTGGATGAACCCGTACATCAGCGTCGACAGCCCGTACTTCACCGAGCTCGACGCCAACGGCTGGTTCCTGCACGTCACTTCGGGCGAGACGTGGACCGGTCAGGTCTGGGGCGGCGCGCAGCCGGACTCGGCCGTCCTCGACCTGACCCGTCCAGGCGCCGCCGACTGGCTGCGGGGCCGGGTCCGCCAGGTGCTCGCCGCCGGGGTGTCCGTCCTGAAGACCGCGGTGAGGCGGTCCCCGTGGAGGCGGTGGCGTACAACGGCATGACCGGCGACCGCCTGCACAACCTTTACCCCCTGCTCTACAACGACTGGTCGCCGAGGTCACCCGGCAGACCACGGGTCACGGCCTGACCTGGGGCCGCTCCACCTGGACCGGCGGCCGGCGGCATGGCGCCAAGTGGACCGGCGACCCCGACGCGAGCCGGCAGGACCTCGCCTCGACCCTGCGCGCGGGCCTTTCCCTCTCCTTCTCCGGGCACCCCTTCTGGAGCCACGACATCGGCGGCTTCCACGGCACACCGGACCCCGAACTCTTCGTGCGCTGGGCGCAGTTCGGGCTCCTGTCGCCGCTCAGCCGGTTCCACGGCATGACGTCCCGGCTGCCCTGGGACTTCGGCGGGGAGGCGTACCGGGCCGTCCTGCACGCGGCCCGGCTGCGGGCGAGCCTGCTGCCCCGTCTCCACCGGGCCGCCGCCGACGCGGTCCGCACCGGCCGGCCGCTCGCCCGCCCCATGGCCCTGGACCACCCGGGCCGCCCCGACGCCCACGCCGCCGACCTCCAGTACCTGCTGGGCCCGGACCTGCTGGTCGCCCCGCTGTACGCGCCGGGAGGACACAGGCAGGTGTGGTTCCCGCCGGGGGAGTGGCTGCCGTACGCGGGCTCGGGTGGGCCGGTCACCGGCCCCGCCTGGCGCAGGGTCCGCATCCCCCTGACCGCCGCCCCCCTCTGGCTGCGCGCCGGGGCGCACGTTCCGTGAGCGGCGAGTCGCACTCCGCCCCGGTCCGCCGCGCCGACTGTTTGGGGCGCCCCAGAGGTGGGACTCTGGGACGGAAGAGGTATCCGCCGAGGGGACTCGGGAGGGCCCGATGGGACGTGACGTGCCGGCCCTGGTGTTCACGCGGGAGGACCGCCGACGGTACCGGGACAAGATGCACACCTGCCTCGACGTCCTCGCGCAGATGCTGCGCGAGTCCGGTTTCGAGAGCGAGAGGCCGCAGGTCGGGCTGGAGATCGAGCTCAATCTGGTGGGCGAGGACGGGCTCCCGGCGATGCGCAACACCGAGGTGCTCCGGGCGATCGCGGACCCCGCCTGGTCGACCGAGCTCGGCCGCTTCAACCTGGAGATCAACATCCCGCCCCGCCGTCTTTTGTCCGGCGGGCCCGGCTCCTGGGAACAGGAGATCCGCGACGCCCTGAACCACGCCGAGGAACGCGCCTCGGCGGTCGGCGCGCACCTGATGATGGCGGGCATCCTGCCGACACTGGGCGAGCGGGACGTCGGCGAGACCGCCCTGTCCGGCGATCCGCGCTACCGGCTGCTCAACGAGCAGATCTTCGCGGCCCGCGGCGAGGACCTGCACATCGAGATCGACGGCGTGGAACGGCTCGCGATGTACGCCGACGCCATCACCCCCGAGGCCGCCTGCACCAGCACGCAGTTCCATCTCCAGGTCGCCCCCCGGGAGTTCGCGGACTACTGGAACGCGGCACAGGCCGTCGCGGGCGTGCAGCTCGCCCTCGCCGCCAACTCGCCCTTCCTCTTCGGCCGGGAGCTGTGGCGCGAGACCCGCATCCCCCTCTTCGAGCAGGCCACGGACACCCGGCCCCAGGAGATCAAGGCGCAGGGGGTACGGCCCCGGGTGTGGTTCGGGGAGCGCTGGATCACCAGCGTCTTCGACCTGTTCGAGGAGAACGTGCGCTACTTCCCCGCCCTGCTGCCGATCTGCGACGAGGAGGACCCGCAGCGGGCCCTGCACAACGGGACCGTCCCGGAACTCGGCGAACTGACCCTGCACAACGGCACGATCTACCGCTGGAACCGCCCGATCTACGCCGTCACCGACAGCGGACCGCACCTGCGCATCGAGAACCGGGTGCTGCCCGCCGGGCCCACGGTCGCCGACATCATCGCCAACGGCGCCTTCTACTACGGCCTGACCCGGGCCCTCGTCAACGAGGACCGGCCGGTGTGGACGCGGATGTCGTTCTCGGTCGCCGAGGAGAACCTGCACACCGCCGCCCGTGACGGCATCGACGCCCGCCTGTACTGGCCCGGCGTGGGCGAAGTGCCGGTCACGGAACTGGTGTTGCGGCGGCTGCTGCCCCTCGCCCACCGGGGTCTGGAGCTGGCGGGCATGGACGCGGAATGGCGTGAGCCCCTGCTCGGCGTCATCGAGCAGCGGTGCGTCACCGCCCGCAACGGCGCCCTGTGGCAGGCGGAGACGGTCCACCACCTGGAGAAGGCGGGCCTCGACCGCGAGGAGGCGCTGCGGCGGATGACGTTGACGTACATGGACTACATGCACCTCAACGCACCCGCGCACACCTGGCCCGTGGACTGATCAGCGCCACTGCTCCGCAGGCGTCAGCGGTACCGGATCGGGCCGCTCGACCGACGTCGACAGCTCGATCCGCCGCCCCTCGGCCGAGGAGCGCAGGAGGGCGGTCATCGTCTCCAGCACGTGCAGGGCCAGTTCACCGCTCGCGCGCGGTGTGCGCCGTGCGTCGGCGGCGACGAAGTCGAGCAGCCCGACGCCACGGGCGGCACCGACATAGCCGGCCGAGGGCGGGAGCGTGCGCCACCGGTCCTCACCGAGTCCGAGCAGCCGTACCTCGCCGTCGAAGTGGTTGGGGTCCGGGACCGTGAGGGTGCCGGTCTCGCCGTGGACCTCGATCGGCGCGGCCGTGGTGGCGACACCGTCGAAGCTCGTCGTGAGCGTCGTCAGCGCCCCGCCCTCGTGTTCGAGGACCCCGGAGACATGGCTGTCCACCTCGACCGGGATCCGCTCGCCCGTACGCGGGCCGGAACCGATGACCCGCTCGGTGCGGAGCCGGCTGGACGCCCCGATCACGGCGCGCACCGGACCCAGCAGGTGCACCAGCGAGGACAGGTAGTACGGCCCCATGTCCAGCAGGGGACCGCCACCGGGCCGGTAGTAGAAGTCCGGCTGGGGATGCCACCGTTCGTGGCCGGGGGTGACCATGACGGCCGTGGCGAACAGCGGCCGGCCCACGGCCCCGGCGTCCACCGCCTCCCGTGCCGTCTGCACGCCGGTGCCGAGGACGGTGTCCGGCGCGCATCCCACCCCGACTCCCGCCTTCGCCGCGGCCTCCAGCACGCCGCGGGCGTCGGTGAGTTCGGCGGCCAGCGGTTTCTCGCCGTAGACGTGCTTGCCGTGGCCGATGGCACCGAGGGCGATCTCGGCGTGTGCCGCGGGGACGGTGAGGTTCAGTACCGTGTCGACGTCCGGGCTGCTCAGCAGGTCCTCGACGGACAGCGCCCGCACGCCGGGCAGTTCGGCGGCGACGGCGGCCGACCGGGTGGCGTCCAGGTCGGCGACGGCCGTGACGCGCACGGCGGAGCGGCCGACGAGTGTGTCCAGGTAGGCGCGGGAGATGACGCCGAGACCCACGACGCCTATGCGGTGCGCGTCGCCCACAGCATGCCCCTTTCTATGACGGTGCGGACAGCGGGGTGTTCGAGAACGTCGAGGCTGTGCCCGGGAGTCGTCACCACGATCCGTCCGGCGCCCCACTGCCGGGTCCAGACCGCCGGTGAGGTGACCGGGCGGTGCCAGGGCTGCCACGACCGCGCGGGATGGGTGGTGGTGGCGAGGACGTCGATCAGGTCGTCGTGGAGCACCCAGTACTGCTCGGTGTGCAGTGCGAAGTCCTCGATGCCCGCGGTCACGGGGTGTTCGCGGCCGAGGTCGGTGAGGGTGATGGTGTGCGGCAGGAAGTTGTCCTCCTCGCCGCCCCGCCGCTCGCAGGGTTCCTTGCCCGGGTGGGTGGCGAACTGGCCGCCCACCAGGTGGAGATAGTCGGCGCTGGCACGGAACGAGTCGGCGATCCCGCCGTGCCAGCCGGTGAGGCCGGTACCGGCCACCACGGCCGCGCTCAGGCCCGCCACCTGCTCGGCGGTGATCTCGGACATGGTCACGCACTGCACGACGAGGTCGGTGGCGGCCATCTCGGCGGTGTCGGCGTAGACATCGGTCGACTCCTCGATCCTGATGTCGTAGTCGTGGCTCTCCAGAAAGGGCAGGAACAGCTCGGTAGCCTTGACCGGCTGGTGTCCCTCCCAGCCGCCTCGGACCACCAGGGCTTTCTTTCGTGTCATCTCGTTCCTTCATGGGACGGGACAGGGCTCCTGGGGAGTTCCCCCGGACAGGCCCCGGGAAATCCCCATTCCGGTGACCGGGATTGCGACAACCCCGGTATTGGTATGGACCTGCCAAGCATCAGTGGCTAGGCTCTGCCGGGCCACACCACTGAGAGCGCTCTCAGAGAACTCTGCTGTTCCACCCCCACCTTGCTGGAACGACGAAGGGCAATCTCCATGAGACGCACCGCAATCATGCGCGCGGGTCTGGCCGTGCTGCTCCTGCTCGGGCTCGGCGCGACCGCGGGCACGGCCGCCGCCACCGCCGACGAGAAGCAGCCCGCCTCCGCCGGACTCCTCACGGCGATGCAGCGGGACTTCCACCTCACCAGGGGCGAAGCCGTGGCGAGGCTCGCCGCCGAGCAGCGGGCGACCGCACTGGAGCCCAAGGTCCGCCGGACCGCGGGCACTTCGTACGGCGGCTCCTGGTTCGACGCGGCCAAGGGCACGCTGACCGTGGCCGTCACCCCCGGCGCCTCCGCGGGCGCCCTGCGCGAGATACGCGCGACCGGCGCCGCGGTCCGCACCGTCGCCCACAGCGCCCGCGAACTCTCCGCCACCCAGGCCCGGCTCGACAAGCTGGCCGCACCGGCCGGTGTCAGCAGCTGGCACGTCGACCAGAAGGCCAGCACGGTGGTGGTGAACGTCGTCAGCGGCCGACAGGGTGACAACGATGTCCGTGCGTTCGTCGCCCGCGCCCGCGAGGCGGGTCCCGTGACCGTGCGGAAGGTGGCCGCCGCGCCGACCACCTTCGCCGCCGGAACCGTCGGCGGCGACCCGTACTACACCGGCAACGTCCGCTGTTCCATCGGCTTCTCGGTCCACGGCGGCTTCGTCACCGCGGGCCACTGCGACCAGCACACCGGCAGCGTCTACGGCTGGGACCGCAGCTACGTCGGCAACTTCCAGGGCTCGTCCTTCCCGGACAACGACTACGCCTGGGTCAACGTCGGCAGCGGCTGGTGGACCGTCCCGGTCGTGCTCGGCTGGGGCACCGTCTCGGACCAGCTCGTGCGCGGCTCCAACGTGGCACCCGTGGGCTCCTCCATCTGCCGTTCGGGCTCGACCACCCACTGGCACTGCGGCACGGTCCTCGCCATGAACGAGACCGTCAACTACAGCCAGGGCGCGGTGCACCAGATGACCAAGACCAGCGTGTGCGCCGAACCCGGCGACTCCGGCGGCTCGTTCATCAGCGGCGACCAGGCCCAGGGCGTCACCTCGGGCGGCTGGGGCAACTGCTCCAGCGGCGGCGAGACTTGGTTCCAGCCGGTCAACGAGATCCTCAACCGGTACGGACTGACGCTGCACACGGCCTGAGCCGTGCCGGTGCGGGCCCGGCTCAGGTCGCCGGGCCCGCACGCGGGTCAACCCCCAAGGGACGAGGGGACGTTCACTGCCTGACGGTGAAGTACTGCCAGGCGCCCCAGGTGCTGAGGTTGGTGTTGTCGCGGCTGCTGTGGACGTACTGCGCGGCCACTCGGTACTTGTAGTTGACGGAGTTGGTGAGGGACATCTGCTGACGCCCGGTGCTGCCGGCCGTCAGGGCCGAGCAGGGGCTGGTGCTCTGGGTGTGCCAGGCGCCGCTGTAGTACCGCTGCACCCGGTACAGGACGCACTGTCCGGCCTTGTTGGGGGAGACGGTGACGTCGAGGCGCTCCTTCACGGTGCGGTGGTAGACCCGGTAGAGGGTGCTCCCGTAGTGCGTGCTCGTGTAGTAGCCGGACAGCTTCTCCGAGACCCCCGCGTAGGTGTGCACACTGCGTGCGGCCGTCTTCGGGGCGTACCGGTGGTCGCCGGCGAACACCGCGCTGAACGTGGTGTTGCGGGAGAGCTTGTAGGACAGCGTCAGATTGCCGTGGGAGTCCACCGCCCCGGACTTCACCAGGACCTTCGTTCCGCTGTACGGCTGGGCGTAGACCGACACCGTACGGCTGTTGTAGGTCGTACCGAGGTGGGCGGTGATCTTCGCGGTCTGGCCGTACTTGTACGTCGAGTGGTCCGTCGTGACGGTCAGGGACGTCGAGGCCCGGGACACCTGGACGGTGGCGGTGCGGCTGCTGGACTTGTGCGAGACGTCCCCGCCCCAGGCCGCCTTGTAGGTGTTGGCGCCG
The DNA here is from genome assembly GCF_003933965.1 of Streptomyces sp. RP5T. Classification (GTDB taxonomy): domain Bacteria; phylum Actinomycetota; class Actinomycetes; order Streptomycetales; family Streptomycetaceae; genus Streptomyces. The sequence goes on along the minus strand of NZ_RSAJ01000137.1, from coordinate 7,074 downwards.
CCGATCTGCGGGGTGTCCTTGAAGGTGAACGACCCGTCCGCTGCGACCTTGGCGTCGGGGAGCGCGACGCCGGACGTGTGGGCGAGGTCGGTCTTCGTCACCTTGACGACCTGACCGGCGGCGAAGGGCGCGCCGGAGACCTTGCCCGTCACGGTCAGCGTGCCGGCGCGGGCGGACGTGGCCGGCGCGGACAGGGTGACGGTGGTGGGCAGTTTGGCGACCTGGACGAGAGCGCTGGCGCTCGCCGCCTCGTGGGTCCCGTCGCCCTCGTACCGCGCGGCGTAGGTGTACGTGCCCTCCGCGGGCGGAGTGTCGCCGAAGGTGAAGGAGCCGTTCGCCGCGGTGCTCACGTCGGGCAGGGCCGCGCCGTTGCAGGTGATGTGGACGACCTGTCCCGCGCCCAGTGCCTTGGTCGAGTCCAGCGTGCCCCCGACGGACAGTGCCCGGCCCGGAACACCCGTGGCCGGGGCGGTGACCTGGAGCGAGGTCGCGGCCTTGGGCTCCGGGTCCGGCGCCGGCGCCTCGCTGACGACCAGGCCGCTCACCGACTGCGTGTCCGCGGTGTCACCGGTGGAACCGGAGAGGGCGAGCAGCGCGGTGGACGTCAGCGTCGGCGTCGCGTCCACGACCTGTGTGCCGTCGATCCAGACGTACACGTGACCGGCGTCCACCTGGACGTCCACCTGGTGGGTGCCCTGGCGCAGGGCGGTGTCGAGCTTGGTCACCGGCTGGTAGTCGATCGCCGACGAGCCGGCCGAACTGCGGCCGACCCCCACGAAGTTCTGCGCCTGCAGCGTGTTGTTGAAGCCGGAGCCGAACGCGATCACCGTACCCGGCCGCCCCGCGATGCCGAGGCCGTCATAGGTGCCGCCCAGCGCCGACCCGGAGTTCTGGGCGGGGTCGAGGAGGGACAACGCCATGCCGGTGCCGCCGCTGCCGGGGCCGAACTTCGCCGTGAAGGTGGCCCGCAGGCCGTCGGTGCGCAGCGGCTTGGTGTACACCGCCGAGCCCGCCTTGTTGCTGGTGGCCGGCGTCAGCTGCACACTGCCGTCGTCGCCCGGGACGGCCGAGCCGTTGGACTGCCACAGCCCGTCCTTGACCGAGGTGGTCGTGGCGCTCCCGGTGCCGGTGCCCTTGATGGGCACGTACATGGCGCCCTGACCGTTGCCGTTCTCGTCGGTCCCGGTGCCGGTGACCTCGTAGGAGGCGCTCAGGTCCGCGGCCGAACGCGGTGTGAACGTCACGCTCTGCACGGCGGTCTGCTCCGGGCCGATGATCAGGCCCTCGGACAGCTGTACCGGGCTGTTGAAGTCGCCGGTGGGCGCCTTGGCCTTGGTCACCGTGACAGGGATGTTGCCGGTGTTGGTGATGCTGAACGAGAGCGACTTCGAGCTGCCGACCGGCACCTGGCCGAAGTCGAGTGAGCTCGTGGAGAACTCCAGGTGCCCCTGGCCCGTGATGGCCGTCCCGTTGACCGGGACGCTCAGGGTGTGGGTGTCGCCGCCGCCGCTGCTGGTGACCACGAGGGCGCCGCTGTCGGCCTGGTCGCCGGTCGGCGTGTAGGTGACCGAGACCACGAAGGAGCCGCCGGCCGGTACGACCGTCCCCGCGTTCGGCAGCCCCGAGGCGCTGAACGCGCCGGTGGGCGAACCGATCGCGTCGATGGTCTCCGGCGCGGTGCCGGTGTTGGTGATCTGGAGATTCAGCGTCGAGGTGCTGCCGGTGGGCACCTCCCCGAAGTCCATGGCGGCGGGCGCGGCTCCGAGGCCGGGCCGGGTGCCGACGCCGTGGAGGGCGAAGACCAGCCTCTGGCCGTCCGACAGGTTCGCGGTCAGGGTGCCGCTGATGCCGCCGGTAGAGGTGGGGGCGAAGGTGATGGGCACGTCCAGGGTGGCGTCCGCGGCCACCGCCTTGGGCTGCTCGGGGGTGGGCACGGCGGACGGGTCGACGGAGAACGCCCCGGAGGCCTTGAGTCCGGTGACGCTGACGTCCTCGGTGGCCGTCAGCTTCATGGCGGCCGAGTCGCTGCCGCCGACGGCCACCTGGCCGAAGTCGAGGGAGGCCGCGGTCAGGGCGGTCCTGGCCGGGCTGCCGAAGCCGTAGAGGACACCGTCGCGGGTGCCCACGTACACCTTGCCCTGGGCGGCGGTCGGCGTGCTGAACTTGGTCGCCGTGCCGATCGGGGCCGACCACAGCAACGGGAGATGGCCGTTGCCGTCGGGGGTGGGGCCGTAGGCGCGCAGGGCGCCGTCGGCTCCGGAGGCGTTGCTCGCGGAGGTCATCCACACCAGCGCGCTGGACTCGTCGGACCCGTCGGAGGTGACCAGCGGGGAGCCGCTGGTGTAGCCGAAGGTGTCCTGGCTCTGGCCGGTGAGGGTCAGTGCGGGCGTACCGCCGTTGCGGACGCCGTACTTGAGGGCGCGCAGCGGGCCCTGGTTGCCGACGACGTAGACATAGCCGCCGTCGCCGCCCCAGAACGCGGGGTGTCCCCACATGCCCTGGTAGGGGCCGGACACGCTCACCGCGGCGTCACCGCCCTGGGCACCCTGGCCCATGCCGCCGAGGTTGTCGCGGTCGAGCAGGAACACCCGGCCGTCCTTGCCCTGCTGGACCAGCAGATGGGGGTGCTCGGCGGTGCCGAAGCCGTCCGGCAGTGCCATCGGGGCGCCCGAGGAGATGTCCTGGTCGTTGAGGTCCAGCGTGGAGGCGTCGCTGGGACTGAAGAAGTCGGCCGTGCTGAGGCTGTTGTCCGCGTTGACCTGGAGTCGTACGACGGACTCGGCGAGGGTTCCCTGCACGGTCTTGCCGGGCCCGGGGGCCGGGCTGATGCCGTTGCCGGTGCTGAAGAAGATCCGGCCGGGTCCGTCGGAGACCAGGCCGCCGCCCGACTGCCAGATGCCGGAGCCGCCCGTGCCGGTGCCGGTCACCGCGGCCCACATCGAGGTGATGCTGTGCGCGGTGGTGCTCACGCCGACCACGTAGCCGCGGTAGGGCCAGGCGTCGCAGTGGCCGCCGAAGCCCGCGTAGACCACGCCGTCCATCAACAGCAGGCCGGGGCGCTGCTGTTCGTAGTAGGCGTCGAACTGGTTGCCCGGATCGTTGAGCGGGCTTCCGGCGATGGTGACGGGCCATCCCGGGCGCTCGGCTCCGGAGGCCGGATCCACCGCGTGCATCAGCCACTTCGGGTGGCGGTGCGTGGAGGTGCCGTCGTCGACCTTGGTGGTGAAGTAGAGGGAGTCGCTGTCGGGGTCGAACACGGGAGTCGCGGTCGCGCCCACGTTGGGCACGAGGTCACCGCAGCCGATCGCCGAGGCCGGCCACGAGGGGCCGTAGTTCTTGCTCCACTCGATCTCACCGGTGGTGCGGTCGAGGCCGTAGACGGTGTTGCTCTCGGTGACCGCGATCACCTGGTCGCCCAGGACCAGCGGCTGGGCGTATATCTGCCCGTCGAGCTTGGTGGCGAAGAGGCGGCCGAAGGCGGAGGACTGGACGACCGCCGGGGACAGTCCGGCCTCGCCGCGGTCCCAGTTGGTGCGCAGGTTGTCGACACCCTGGGTGGTCTGGTCGGCCTGGGCGGTCAGCAGACCGATCGTCGTGCCGATGAGCGCGGCACCGGCCACGGCAGCGGCGGCGAAAAGGCCTCTGCGTCGCCGCAGGCCGTGGCGGCCACGACGCGCGGACACGGAAAACCCGGACAAACCGGGACCTCCTCCAGTATTCGCTCCTGGAGTGGTCACAGGTGCGGGGTAAACGTGAAGACTGAGCGGTTTTTCCTATCACCGCTTGACCGTCTTCTGCACGTGTTGAGCACATTTTGTTTAAAGATCGTCACCTTGTGCCGCTCGGGCCCCATGGGTCGTCCGCCGCATCAGGTGACGTCGGCCACCGAGAAGACGCCCGGGCCGCTCACCCCGTACAGGACGTTGCCGACGAGCAGCGGTGGCACCGAACTCGGTGACAGTTCCTCGAAGGAGCGGCCGGACGTGTCGAAGGAGGGGGCGGTGCGGCCGATCTCCCTGCCCGTCCTCGGGTCGAGGGCCACGATGCCGGTGTCCGGCATCGTGACGTACAAACGGCCGTCGTGGTAGGCCGGTTCGCTGAAGACGCGCAGGTCGCGGGAGCTGGACCACAGCGGCTTGCCGTGCTTCACGTCGAGGGCGAGCAGGGTCTCGTTGCCGTAGTCGAAGATGTACATCGTGTCGCCCCGCACCAGCGGCGGCGCCTCCGGCTCGACGCTCCAGGGGAAGTCGATGCGGCGGGTCCTGCCGCTGTCGAGATCCTGGACGAAGAAGGCGGCCGAGACCCCCGAATCGTCCTCCCAGCGCGCGTAGTACGCCGTGCCGTCGTGGACCGTCGCCAGCCACAGGTCGCCCTTCGGCGCGTCGACTCGGCCCAGCGTCCTGCCGGTCCGCGCGTCGAGCCGGGCGATGCCGCCCTCGCCGCCGCGCAGATCGGCGTAGAGCGTGTTCCCGGGACCCGCGTAGAGGGGGTTCGGCGAGGTTGAGGTCAGCTCGCGCCGCCACAACTCCTTACCCGTGCGCGGCTCGTAGGCCGCGTAGCGGGTCGTCCGGGAGAGCCCGGACTCGTCCAGGCGGACGACGAGCACGCCGCCCAGGGACGTGAACTCGCCGAGGGGCCCCTTGAGCCGCCACAGCCGCTCGCCGGACGTCCCGTCGTAGGCGTCGACGCCCTGGGAGCGGTCCGCGCTGTACACGAACACCACACCGTCATGGACGACGGGCTCGCCCACCGAGAAACCGCTCACCTGCCTGCGGCTCATGGGCTTCGTCCAGTCGATGTTCCCCGTCGCGGGGTCCAGCCGCATCAGGGCGACCTGTTCGGAGGTGCAGAAGACGCCCAGCGCGTCCGGTGTGCACGACGGGCCGATGCCCGACTGCGCGTCCTTCCCGTCCGACCCCAGCGCGTTGTGCCAGGGCCGCCAGCCCGCCGGTGCCGTCCCGCCGGGTGCCGCCGTCCGCGGAGCGAGCGCGTCCTGCCGGCTGACCGAGCTCGTCGGCCCGTCGTCCACCACGGCGGCCGCCCCCGCCCCGCCGAGGAGGGCCACCACGGCGACGGCGGCCCAGAGCCTGCGGCCGCGGCGCGCGCGACGGACCGGTCCGGCCTCGTCGCCGAGCGGCGAGGTCACCACGCCCGTCGCCGGCAACTGCGGTGCGGGCGAACCCTCCTGGCCCGGTTCCCCGTCGGGCATTTCGTCCGGGAGCCCCGCCAGCGTTTGGAGGACCTCGCTCGACGTCGGCCGGTCCGCGGGCTCCTTCGCCAGACAGCGCGCGACCAACCGGCGCAACTGGGCGGGCAGTTCACCCAGGCGCGGCTCGCCGTGCACGGTGTTGTACGCGGCCAGGTACGCGTTCTCCGCCTCGAACGGGCTGTGCCCGGTGGCCGCGTACACGAGCACCGCGCCCAGTGAGAAGACGTCCACCGCGGGGCCCACCTCGTGCGGGCGGCTGAACTGCTCCGGCGCCATGAAGGGCGGCGAGCCCATCACCATGCCGGTCTGGGTGCGGACATCGCTGTCGGCCGCGCGCGAGATGCCGAAGTCGATGACGCGTACGGCCCCGTCGTCCCCCTCGGACTCCAGCAGCAGCACATTGCTCGGCTTCAGGTCCCGGTGCACGACCTCCGCGCGGTGGATCTCCCGCAGTGCCTCGGCGAGTTCGGTGCCGAGACGGCGCAGCGCGGGCCAGTCCAGCGGTCCCGACCCGTCGACCAGCTCCGCGAGAGTACGGCCCGGCACGAACGCGGTGGCCATCCAGGGCCGGGCCGCGTCCGGGTCCGCGTCCACGACCGGCGCGGTGAACGCCCCGCTGACCCGGCGCGCGGCCGCGATCTCCTGGCGGAACCTGGCCCGGAACTCGGGGTCGTCGGCGTACCGGGTGTGGACGACCTTCACCGCGACGGCCCGTCCCGAGGGCGACCGGCCGAGGTAGACGACCCCCATGCCGCCGGTCCCGATCCGCGATTCGATCCGGTAGCCGCCGACTGACTCCGGGTCGTTCTCGCGCAGGGTCACCGGGTCTCCTTCACCGCTTCCGGCCGGCACGGCCGCGGTCCGGACGTTTCTGACAGGGACCCCTCACTCTAGAGGGGGGCCTGCCCCCGAGGGGACGCCGATCCCGGCCGCCTCGACCTCGCCTTCGGGCCCGGACCCCGCGGCATCACGGTTCCCAGAAGGAACGGAAGGGGTCGTTCCCGGCACGTGGCCCTATTCTGAGGAGGCATGAAGGGGGCTCGGGGCGGGAGTGCGTTCGGTGAAGTTCCGGAATCCGCGGGGTCGTTCGGTCCGCTTGTCGTCGCCGGACAGCCGATGTACCTGAGGGCCGCGCACGTCGACCTTCCCGAGGAGAACCCCGACCCGACCGTGCTGCCCACGATCACGCTGCTGGGACGCGGCTGGGCCCAGCCCGCCGACCCCGGCGAACTGCCCGTGCCCCCTGGCCAGTTGCTCGCGGGGCAGTACCGGCTGATCCGGCCGCTCGGTTACGGCGGCATGGGCGAGGTCTACCTCGCGCTCGACACGAAGGTCGACGACCGCGAGGTCGCCGTCAAGATGCTGCACCCCGACCGGGCGGCGACCGCGGCGATCGCGCTGGCCCGCGAACGGCGGGCCCTCGTCGACCTCGGCCACGACGACATCATCCGCGTCTTCAACTACGGCCATCATCCCGGGGTCGGCGATTTCCTCGTCCTGCAGTACGTGGACGGGCTCACGCTGGAGGAGGTGCGGGCGCGGGCGAAGCTGAACCCGGGGGAGTTCGGCGACCAGCGCTTCCACGAGTTCGTGCTCGCCTACGGGGTGCGGATCCTGTCCGCCCTCGCCTATCTGCACGCGGGCCGGCCCGGGAAGGTCTACGGCGACCTGAAGCCGGACAACGTCATGCACGACGGCACCACGACGAAGATCATCGACGTGGGGAGCGTACGTCCGGCGGGGGCGCCGGGGATGACCACGGCCGGCTTCAGCGCCCCGACCGTCGGCCCGAACGGCGAATCGGGGCAACGGGACGACCTCTTCAGTCTGGGCGAGACACTCCGGCGGTTGAGCGGCCTCGGCAC
>NZ_RSAJ01000136.1 GCF_003933965.1 Streptomyces sp. RP5T | reverse complement strand
TCCCGTGCCCCCGCCCACGCTGTGGCTGGGCGGAGAAATACGCGGAACGCACACGGGTCCACCTCACCGACCGAGAAGAGGCCACCGTCGCCGCCGTCTGCCTCCACCACGGCCCCTACCGAACCACTATCACCCCCACCGCCGGCGCCTACCTCGACCTGGCCACCCTGTACCGCAACCTCGTCAAAGAGCTCGCCCTCACCGGCACACCGCCCCACGGAACCCTGCACGTCATGGTCAAGGGCGGCGACTGGGTCTTCGGCTCCCTCCTCGTCGATGAAGCACTCCAGGCCGTCGGCCTCACTCGCGCCCAACTCCCCGCCCGACTGTTCTGCCCGCAGGTCGTCACCGACACCGGCGCGAAGCTCTCCAAGTCCCTCATCCGCGAAGGCCGAGCGCCCTTGCCGGAAGGCGTCGCGAACTGGATGCTCGACACCCGGCAATGGCCCGGCACCGTCACCGAATACGCCGATCAACTGCTGGCTACGGCCCAGACCCTGCTCTCCGACCCCCGACACTTCTTCCGCTCATACTCCGCAGCCGAAATCGGCCGCCTGATCACCGCACCAGCCCCCAGGAGCATTGCCGCCCCATGAGCGACACCACCGGCCGCGTCCGCGAACTCAACCTGTACCGGCAGTACTTCGACCTCGTCGCCTCCGGCACCAAGACCATCGAGGTACGGGTCAAGTACCCGAACCTTGCCGACCTCGCCGCCGGCGACAGCATCCGCTTCCGCATCAAAGGGACGGACGAAACCTGCGAGGTCAACGTCACACGGGTCACTGAGTATCCGGACTTCGAGGCCCTGCTGGACGGCGAAGGGCCGGCCAGCGTCAACCCGACCGCTCCCCGCGACGAACAGCTCACCAACATCCGCAAGATCTACCCACCCGAGAAAGAAGCCCTCGGCGCCCTGGCCATCCAGATAGAGCTCAGCAGTTGACGCACTGCGGGCAGACTCTCGTCTGGGCATCGCCCCCGCTCTCCTGCCGTGCAGCACCACTACCCACATGCCAGGCGCTTCCCCCCATCGATGCCGTTGCCGCTGAACGGACACTCGACTCGGCACCTTGGGCGGCACTCTCGACGAGGAGTGATGTTGTGTTTACCGTGAGTTGAGGAAGATGCGGGTTGTGCTGGCCTTGGGGGGCAGGATGCAGCGCAAGGACCGGTTCCGGAGGATCGTCAGTGAATTCGGTGCGACGTGTAAGCAGGCGTTGCTGCACGGACAGAAGGAAGCCGCGATCCGCCGAGCGGTAGAAACCCTTCTCGTCGACGCGGCAGGGGTGTTGGGGCTGCAAGCGGTCCTACACGCCGAGGTGGCCATCGCCGCGCATCGAATACGCCCTGACCTTGCGGTGCGGATCGGAAAGGTGCCGCGCAACATCGTCGGCTATGTCGAGCTGAAGAGCCCCGACAAGAGCGGGATCCATCCCGGCAGTCTCAACCAGCGTGACCGCCGTCAATGGGAAGGCATGGCCAAACTGCCCAACCTGATCTACACGAACGGTCAGACATGGATCATGTACCGCTCCGGTCGGCAGTACGGCGACACCATCCACTTCGAGGGGGATCTGCGCAGCGCCGGCTCCCGCTTACGGCTGCCGACCGCCAGTGAGACCGCCTTCGAGGCCATGCTCGTCGCGTTCTTCGGCTGGCAGCCCAAGCCGCTCACGTCGATGCGGGAGGTGGTCGCTCATGTCGCCCCGCTGTGCACACTTCTGCGTGATGCTGTTCACGACCGCCTCGATGCCGAAGCGAGCCTCCCTCGCCACCGGCGACCGTTCACCGACCTGGCCTCCACGCTTGAGGTCGATCTCTTCCCGACCACGGATGACCGGGACAAGCGGGCGACCTTCGCCGACCGCTACGCACAGTCCGTCACCTTCGCTCTCCTTCTGGCCGGTTCAGACAACGCCGACAGCAACGACAAGGCATTGGTCGGTATGAGCCTGCACGAGGTGGGCCGACTCCTCGGGGCTGAGCACTCCGTCATGGGCCGCGCCTTGCAGATCCTCACCGACCAGGTCGAGGGAGAATTCCGCGACAGTCTGGACATGCTCGTCCGCGTCATCGACGCCATCGACTGGAGAAGTTCCCTCGTCGGCGAACCCGGCTTCCACATCCACCTCTACGAGCACTTCTTGCAGGAGTACGACGCCGAACTGCGCAAGGACTCCGGTACCTACTACACCCCGGCCCCACTGGTGACGGAGATGATCCGCCTTGTCGACGAGGTGCTGGCCGACACATTGGACTGCCCGGACGGCTTCGCCGACCCCGGTGTGTCCATCATCGACCCGTCGATGGGAACCGGAACCTTCCTGACCGGAATCATCGACCTCGTCGCCCGCAAACAGTCCGAGGGCGGCAACGCTGGTTTCCGCGCCGAATCCGTGCAAGAACTCGCCAGTCGGTTGATCGGGTTCGAAAAGCAGATGGGCGCCTTTGCCGTCGCTCAGATGCGGGTGGGACAGATGCTGCGGCACCTCAACGCCCGTGTCCGGCTGCGTGACATGCGCCTGCACCTGGCCGACACTCTCGCCGACCCGTGGCGACCCAGTGAACTCTTCGACCGTTACGGCGCTCTGTGGGGGCCTTTACGTGACGACGCCGAGGCAGCCAGCACCATCCAGCGCAATGAACGCATCACCGTCGTCATCGGCAACCCTCCCCACCGCGAGCTCGCGGAAGGTCAGGGCGGATGGATCGAGAAGGGCTCTCCGGGCCGCGGGGCCCCGCCCCTGGACGACTTCCGGATGCGCGGTGCGGCAGGCGTGTACGAGAACAAACTGAAAAGTCTGTGCACCTACTTCTGGCGCTGGGCCACCCACAAAGTCTTCGACCAGCATGGCGATCACCGACACGGTGTCGTCTGCTTCGTCAGCACTGGGGGATTCATCCGTGGTGCCGGGTTCCAGGGCATGCGTTCCTACTTGCGGCGCACCTGCACCGAGGGCTGGGTCATCGACCTCACGCCCGAGACCAAAAGACCACCGCTCAGCAGCCGCTTCTTCCCTGGTGTCCAGCAGGAGTTAGCCGTCGCCATCTTCGTCCGTCGGCAGGGCGAGCGACACAACGCACTGGCCCCCGTGCACTACACGGCCCTTCATGGGACCCGCCAGAGCAAAGAGGAGCAGCTGCACAGTCTGCACATCAACGGCCCGGGCTGGCGCACATCCCGGCCTGTTGCCCCCGCCCCTTTCACACCGGCCTCCCAGAGCGGGTGGGACGCCTTCCCCGCTCTCACCGAGCTGATGCCCTGGTGCAAGCCGGGCATCAAACCCAACCGAAACTGGGTCATCAGCCCCTCCAAAGCCATCCTGCGCCGACGCTGGAACCGCCTGGTCCGAGAACGCGACCCCGGTACGAAACAGGAACTGTTCAAGGAGACCCGCGACCGCACCCTGGACAAGGAAGCCCTCCAGATCCCAGGTCATCCCCACCCGCCGACCCTCTTACGCGTCGAACAGGGACCGTGTCCCGCGCCGATACGCATCGCCCGCAGAGCTCTGGACCGCCAGTGGCTCATACCCGATGGCCGGATCATCGACTTCTCCCGCCCCGAGTTGTGGCGGGCAGACGTCGACGGACAGATCTTTGTAGTCGAACAGCACACCCAGCGCTTACAGACCGGTCCGGCACTGCTCTTCACGGCTCTCGTCCCCGACATGCACTACTTCAATGGAAACGGCGGTCGCGTTCTGCCACTCATGCACGCCGACCGCACCCCGAACATCACGCCGGGGCTGTTACCCCACCTCGCGAACTCCTATGGTCTGCAGCAAGTTCTCCCTGAGGACCTGCTCGCCTATGTCGCCGCCATCACTGCCCATCCCGCCTTCACCGAGCGTTACGCGGACGACCTCAACTCGCTCGGCGTACGCGTCCCCCTGACGGCCGATCGCGGTCTCTGGCAGGAAGCCATAGGCCTGGGCCGGCATGTCTTATGGGCTTCGACGTTCGGCGTGCGCTGCGTCAACCCCGACGACGGCCGCCCGGCTGGCAAATCCAACTGGTGGCGGCATCTTTACCCCGAGATCATGTACGCCCAGGAAGTGGCACCGGACAGGCTCCCATCGGCGGTCAGTTATGACAGCGAACGCCAGAACCTTGTCATCGAGGGTGGCATCTTCACCGGTGTCACTCCACGCATGCGCAACTACACCACTGGCGGGCGCAACGTACTCGACAGCTGGCTCGCCTACCGGAGCGACCGAACCGTCGGCAAAGTAAGCAGTGATCTCGACCGGCAGCGCCCCGAGCGCTGGGAGCCCGATTGGAGCCGGGAGCTCATCGAAATCCTGGCCGTGCTCAGGCATCTGACTGCCTTGGAACCTCGTCAGGAAGAACTCCTCAACCGCATCGTCGCTGCCCCCTTGATCGACGTCGCTGAACTCACGCGCCGCCGCATTCTTCCCGTACCCGAGCGAGCTCAACGTGCTCATACAGGCTCGGAACACGCGTTTCTGCCTGGCATGGAGACCGTCGATGCCCAACCGCCAGGCCCCGTCGATCCCCTGTCTCTGCCAGACGACCCCGCAGATACCACAAAGCCCAAACCGCACTCACCCGTCCACCCCGGCTCTCGTGCTCGACGGCCTCGCGGTTCGGCCTGACTGCTTTCACCCACAGCCGATGCCACGCCGATATGCACAACGGCTCCATCGCAAGAACAGCTCTTTGACGGAGGCATGTTGGAGATCGCAGCCCTCGTGGTGTCGCTGGTAGCGCTGGCAGTGACCGGAGCCGTCTCGTTTCGGCAATTGCGACTGACCGAGCATGCCAACACTCTGCCGGTACTTGTGGATCTCTTCCGCGAGCATCGAAGCGTGCGGCTGGCGCAGGCACGGCAGGTCGTGCACGAGCGGCTGCCTGCCTGTGACCTGTCAGCCGGACTGGCTGGGCTACCCGAGGATGATCGGCATCTAGTCCGTGAACTGGCCTGGTTCTACGACAATCTCGGGGCTCTGGTCGCCCACGGGGTCGTAGACATTGAACCTGTCTCCGGATACCTCGGTGGGTCGGTGATCTCGGTCTGGGAGAGCTTGCAGCCGCTGGTGCAGGCGGAGCGTACGAAGCGGGCGCAGAACGCCATGCCAGATCCGAACCGCTGGCAGGAGTACTTCGAGAACCTGTACCACCTCGTTCGCGAGACTCCTGCGGACCGAGCTCGGGCAGGAACGCATCTGTGGCGGCTCCCGCCGCACTGACCATCGACGAATGCACCGGTGATGGCGGGCCAAACGCTCCACCCTGCGAGAACACATCCAGGGCACATGAGCCTGGGAAACGGCATTGACCCGTGAGAACCACCGAGAGGAGTTTTCCCAGTTCAACGCACATTACCTTGCGAAACCCCAGGTCAGCGCCCTCCCGTCACCAATCGCTGCACGAGTGGCAGGACTTCTCCCACCGGCTGCATGAGGCGGGGCACCAGCCTTATTGCCTTGTCTGGCCGTGAGCCGGGGTTTCCATCGTTTCGGGCGGGGTTTCCGACCCCGCCCTTTTCATGTGGCAAGACCTGCCACGTCAACAGCCACCGGATGCGCTCGGGGCGCCGACGCCGATCTGCAGAGCGGCAGGGGCCGCGCAGCAGCCTCCGCCTTCGCCGTCCTGGGCGGCCTCGGGGGCGTCGTACAGACCCGCGCCACCGCACACCCCGGTCTCGGGCAGGGTCAGTTCGACGCGCTCGGCGGCCTCGCGGTCCCCGGCGAGGGCGGCGGCGACGGAGCGGACCTGTTCGTACCCGGTCATGGCGAGGAACGTGGGGGCGCGGCCGTAGGACTTCATGCCGACCAGGTAGACGTCCTGCTCGGGGTGGGAGAGCTCGTTCACCCCGTGCGGGTAGACCGTGCCGCAGGAGTGGACGTTGGGGTCGATGAGCGGGGCGAGCGCGGTCGGGGCCTGGAGGCGTTCGTCGAGGCCGAGGCGGACCTCGGAGAGGAAGGCCAGGTCGGGGCGGAAGCCGGTCAGGACGATGACCTCGTCCACGAGGTCGAGGCGGCGGCCGTCCTCGGCGACGAGGACGAGCTGGTCGCCGTCCCGCTCGACGGCCTGGGTGCGGAAGCCGGTGACCGCGCCGGCGTGACCGGCCTCGACGGCCGCCTTGGCGCGCAGCCCCAGAGCCCCGCGGGCGGGGAGCTGGTCGGCGTCGCCGCCGCCGTAGGTGCTCGCGCCGATGCCGCGACGCAGGATCCAGGTGATGTGCGTGCCGGGCTCGTCCCGGGCCAGGTCGGCGAGGTGGGCGAGCGCGGTGAAGGCGGAAGCGCCGGAGCCGATGACGGCGGTGCGCCTGCCCGCGTACCGGGCGCGGACGGCAGGGTCCTTGAGGTCGGGGACACGGTAGGAAACGCGGTCGGCCGCCGACTTCTCACCGAGGGCGGGCAGACCGTCGGCGCCCATCGGACCGGAGATGCTCCAGGTGCCGGAGGCGTCGATGACGGCGCGCGCGACAAGCCGCTCTTCTCGGCCGTCGGCCGTGTCGACGTGGATGACGAAGGGCTGCTCGTCGCGGTCGGCGTCGACGATGCGGTCACGGCCGGCACGGGCGACGCCGGTCACCGTGGCGCCATAGCGGACCTTGTCGCCGAGGACGTCGGCGAGCGGCTGGAGGTAGTGCTCGGCCCAGTCGCCACCGGTGGGGTAGATGGCGCCGTCGAGGCGGGTCCAGCCGGTGGGGGCGAGGAGCTTCTCGGCGGCGGGGTCGGTGACCTCGGCCCACGGGGAGAACAGCCGGACGTGCGCCCAGTCGCGTACGGAGGTGCCGGCGGAGGGGCCGGCTTCCAGGACCAGCGGTTCGAGGCCGCGCTCGACGAGGTGGGCGGCGGCGGCCAGGCCGATGGGGCCGGCTCCGATGACCACGACGGGCAGCTGGTCGGTGGTGGGCACGCTGTTGATGGACACAGCCACGGGATTCCCCTTTTGTTTCGACGTCTGTCGATGTCTGGTGGGGGCCCAGGATGGCACCTGTATCGACGAGCGTCAACATAGACGTTTGCCGAATCAGACGCGGGAACACGGACCTGGCCCGTCTACTTCGACGTATGTCAACATAGACGCATGTCGAATACGAAGGCACTGCCGCTGCTCGAACCCGAGGCGTCCGAGACCGTGGCGCCGTGCTGCCCGCCGCTCACCGAGCGGCCGTTCACCGCGGAGGAGGCCGAGACGGCCGCGCGGATGTTCAAGGCGCTGGGTGATCCGGTGCGACTGCGGCTGTTCTCGGCGGTGGCCTCGCACGAGGGCGGCGAGGCGTGCGTGTGCGACATCTCCGACGTCGGCGTTTCCCAGCCGACCGTGTCCCACCACCTGAAGAAACTCAAGGACGCCGGCCTGCTCACCTCGGAGCGGCGGGGAACCTGGGTCTACTACCGGGTGGAGCCCTCGGTGCTGGCCGCGATGGGCAAGCTGCTCACCCCTGCCACGCCGGCCACCTGATTTTCAACTGCCGTGCTCAGCGCACGAGTTCATCGATCCTCCTCGCCGCGTCCCTCGCCGGCCGGCCGACGCCGATGAGCGTGGCGGACGCGGGACCGGTCCAGTCGCCGTAGCCGAGCAGGTGAAGGCGCGGTTCGTCCTCGGCCTGCGTGCCGGTGGTGGCGATATGGCCGCGCCGGCCGCGGAGCCGGAGCGGCGCGAGGTGGGAGAGAGCGGGCCGGAAGCCGGTGCACCAGATGACGGCGTCAGCTTCGGCGCGGGTGCCGTCGGCCCATTCGACGCCGCCGGGGACGAGCCGGGTGAACATCGGGTCGGCCTTGAGCAGGCCGCGGGCGCGGGCCTCGCGGACCGGCGGTACGGCGACGATGTCGCCGAGGGAGGCGACGCCGCCGGTGTCGGTGCGGCCCGCGTCAAGGGCGCGGCGGCGGGCGGTGGCCGCGTCGAAGAGGGCGCGGCCGTCGATGTCGTCGGCCAGGTAGCGGGGCGGACGCCGGGTGACCCAGGTCAGTTCGGTGTCGTGGGCGAGGTCGGCGGCGATCTGGGCGCCCGAGTTGCCGCCGCCGACCACGATCACCCTGCGGCCGGCGAAGTCCCGCGGACTGCGGTAGTCGACGGTGTGCAGCTGCCGTCCGCCGAAGTCCCCGCGGCCGGGGATCGCGGGGAGGAAGGGGCGCCGCCAGGTGCCGGTCGCGCTGATCACGGCACGAGAGCGCCAGGTCCCGGAGTCGGTCTCCACGCGCAGGAGCCCGCCGTCGCGGTGGACACCGTGGACGCGCACGGGCCGCTCGACGGGCAGCTTGTACCGCTTCTCGTAGTCGGCGAGGTACTCCACCACGTGCCGCGCGTCGGGGTAGGTCTCGGCTGCCTGCGCAGGCATGAGCCGTCCGGGCAGCGAGGAGTGGGCGGCCGGGGAGAACAGGTGCAGCGAGTCCCACATGTGCTGCCAGGCCCCGCCCGGCGTGGTCCGGGCGTCGAGGACGACGAAGTCGAGGCCGAGGCGACGCAGGTGGTATCCGGCAGCGAGCCCGGACTGGCCGCCGCCGATCACCACCACGTGCGTCCGGTGGGTCATTGCGCCGGTCGTCCGGGCGTGAAGATGAAGGCCACGAGTGCCAGTCCGACGACGGCGCCTACCAGCTGCATGACGACGAATCCCGCCAGGGAGCCGGGGGCGATGCCCGCGAAGGTGTCGCTGAAGGTGCGGCCGATGGTCACCGCCGGGTTCGCGAAGGACGTCGACGACGTGAACCAGTAGGCGGCGCCGATGTAGGAGGCGACGGCCACGGGGGCGAAGCGCAGCTGGTCGGTGCGGGCCAGGCCGAAGATCAGCAGGATCAGGCCGGCCGTGGCGACGACCTCGCCCAGCAGGAGGTGCCCGGCCGAGCGATCGTGCGTGGACCACTCCACCAAGGGCTTGCCGAACATGGCGTCCGCCAGGAGCGCGCCCGCGATCGCGCCCACGATCTGCGCGGGGACGTAGACGGCCGCCTCACGGATCGTCACCCCGGGACCGCCGCGCCTGCCGGTCCACCACTCGGCCAGCGTGACGACGGGGTTGAAGTGCGCGCCGGAGACCGGACCGAGCAGGAGGATGAGGACGCCGAGGCCGAAGACGGTGGCCAGGGAGTTGGCCAGCAGCTGCACACCGACGTCCTTGCTCAGCTCGGTGGCCTGGATGCCGGAGCCGATCACCACCGCCACGAGGGCCGCGGTGCCGACGAGTTCGGCGGCGGCACGGGCCGCAAGGGGCCTGCGAGGCGGGGTGGCGCCCGGCGCGGCCTGCGGCTCGGCAGCGGGTACGGCCGACTCGGCGGCGGACTCGTGCGTGGCGGTCAACAGGACTCCTTGGTGCGGTCGCCGGGGCGGCGGGGGATCAGGGGCAGGACCGCTTGTTGTCGGCGGCGGTGCGGGCGGACTCCGCCAGATCGGCGAACTGGGCCGCGAGGGAGGCGACGACGTCCGCGCGCAGCTTGTAGTAGGTGAACCGGCCGCACGGCTCCGTCTCCACGACCCCGGCCTCGCGCAGCACCTTCAGGTGGTTGGAGAGGTTGGTCTGCTTGGCACCGGTCTCCTCCACGAGGTGGGTGGTGCACAGCGTCTCCCGGGCGAGGAGGGTCACGATCCGGAGCCTGAGCGGGTCGGCCAGAACCCGGATCAGATCAGTGTCGACTGACGTCAGCATGCGCTGATACTGTCACATCAGTGGTGACTGACACCACTGGGCGCTGATGTCATTCGCGCCTGATGTCGTCATGAGACAAGAGAGACCTCTGATGTCCGCCAAGCCCTCCGTGCTCTTCGTCTGTGTCCACAACGCCGGCCGCTCCCAGATGGCCGCCGCGTGGCTGACCCACCTGGCCGGGGACCGCGTCGAGGTCCGCTCGGCAGGCTCCGCCCCGGGCGCGGGCGTCAACCCCGCCGCCGTCGAGGCCATGGCCGAGGTAGGCATCGACATCTCCGCCGAGGTCCCCAAGATGCTGACCGTCGACGCGGTCAAGGAGTCCGACGTCTGCATCACCATGGGCTGCGGCGACACCTGCCCCGTCTTCCCCGGCAAGCGGTACCTGGACTGGCAGCTGGAGGACCCGGCCGGCCAGGGCGTCGAGGCCGTACGCCCGATCCGGGACGAGATCAAGGTGCTGGTCGAGGGTCTGATCAAGGAGATCGCGCCAGAGCCGCAGGCATGAGCGCGAGTGCCGGCCCAGGCCGGAGATAAGCGTTCAGGGCGGGGTCCCAGGACCCCGCCCTTCTCCGTGCGCAGGTGCGCTCAGGCCGCCCTGCGCCCCCTCTCCGCGTGGGCCCGGATGACGTCCGCGTAGCGGTGGCCCGTGCCCTTGATCGTCCGGCGCTGCGTCTCGTAGTCGACGTGGACCAGGCCGAAGCGCTTGTCGTAGCCGTAGGCCCACTCGAAGTTGTCCAGCAGGGACCAGGCGAAGTAGCCGGCCAGCGGGGCGCCCTTGCGGGCGGCGGAGGCGCAGGCGGCCAGGTGGTCGAGCAGGTACCGCTGGCGTTCGGGGTCGTCGACGGTTCCGTCGGGGCGTACGACGTCGGGGAAGGCGGAGCCGTTCTCGGTGACGTAGAGCTTGCGGGCGCCGTACTCGTCGGTGAGCCGGAGCAGGAGGGTCTCGATGCCGCTCGCGTCGATCTCCCAGTCCATGCCGGTGCGCGGGACGCCGGGGCGGGCGATCTGACGGGCCCGTGGCGCCGGGCCCGTGGGGTCGTCGGTCACGGTGAGCGGCATGTAGTAGTTGAGGCCGAGCCAGTCCAGGTCGGTGGCGATCACCGCCGGGTCGCCGTCGCGCTCGGGCAGATCGACGCCGTAGACCTCGCGCATGTCGGCCGGGAAGCCGCGGCCGTGGACCGGGTCGAGCCACCAGCGGTTGGTGTGGCCGTCCATGCGGCGGGCGGCGGCGATGTCCTGCGGACGGTCGGTGGCCGCGTGGACCGTGGAGAGGTTGGTGACGAGGCCTACCCGGGCGGACGGGGACGCGGCGCGGATCGCCTGTGCGGCGAGGCCGTGGCCGAGGAGCAGGTGGTAGGAGGCGCGGACGGCGGCCGTGAGGTCGGTCAGGCCGGGGGCCATCGTGCCTTCGAGGTGGCCGATCCAGGCCGAGCACAGGGGTTCGTTGAGGGTGGTCCAGTGGTGGACCCGGTCCCCGAGCCGCCCGGCCACGACGGAGGCGTACGCGGCGAAGTGCTCGGCGGTCTCGCGCTCGGGCCAGCCGCCGCGGTCCTGGAGCACCTGGGGCAGGTCCCAGTGGTAGAGGGTGACGGACGGGGTGATGCCGGCGGCCAGCAGGGCGTCGATCAACCGGTCGTAGAAGTCGAGGCCCTTGGGGTTGACCGGGCCGTCGCCGCCGGGGATCACGCGCGGCCAGGCGACGGACAGACGGTAGGCGTTGGTGCCGAGCCTGCGCATGAGGTCGATGTCCTCGCGCCAGCGGTGGTAGTGGTCGCAGGCGACGTCGCCGGTGTCGCCGCCCGCGACCTTGCCGGGGGTGTGCGAGAAGGTGTCCCAGATCGACGGCGAGCGGCCGTCCTCCGACACGGCTCCCTCGATCTGGTAGGCCGCCGTGGCCGTGCCCCACAGGAAGTCGTGCGGGAGTGCGGCGAGGTCGATGCTCACGAAAGTCCTTTCACGATCGGTCACTTGACGGCACCCGCCGTCAGCCCGGCGACGAGATAGCGCTGGAGCAGCAGGAACCCGGCGACCACGGGGACGCTGACGACCAGCGAGGCCGCCATGATCTGGTTCCAGTACACGTTGTTGAGCGTGGAGTAGCCCTGGAGGCCGACGGCGAGGGTGCGGGTGGTGTCGTTGGTCATGACGGAGGCGAAGAGCACCTCGCCCCACGCCGTCATGAAGGCGTAGACGGCCACCGCGACGATCCCGGGGATCGCGGCCGGCACCACGACCCGGAAGAGCGCTCCGAACGGTCCGCAGCCGTCCACCAGCGCGGCCTCGTCCAGATCGCGCGGCACCGAGTCGAAGTACCCGATCAGCATCCAGATGGAGAAGGGGAGGGAGAAGGTGAGGTACGTGAGGATCAGGCCGCCGCGGGAGCCGAACAGGGCGATGCCGGTGGCGTTGCCGATGTTGACGTAGATCAGGAAGAGGGGCAGCAGGAAGAGGATGCCCGGGAACATCTGCGTGGAGAGCACGGTCACCGTGAAGACCCGCTTGCCGCGGAACTCGTAGCGGCTGACGGCGTACGCGGCGAACACCGCGATCACCACCGAGCAGACGGTCGCCGCCCCCGCCACGACCAGCGAGTTCACGAAGTAGCGCGCGAGCGGGATCGTGGACCAGATGTCGATGTACGGCCGGATCGTCACCTCGCTGGGCAGCCAGTGGAACTCGCCCGTGACGTCCGCGAGGGGCTTCAGCGAGCTGGAGACCATGACGTACACCGGCAGCAGGACGAAGCCGGTGAGCAGGGTGAGGAAGATCCGCCGGGACCAGAAGAACGAACGCGGCGGCGCCAGGGGCGAGCGGGGGCTAGGCATCGGCCGGCTTCCTTCCCCGGGAGGTCAGCAGGAGGTAGACGCCCGTCACCACGAGCAGGAACAGCAGCAGGAGCACGGACATGGCGGAGCCGGTGCCGAAGTTCCAGGTGACGAAGGACGCCTGGTAGATGTGGACCGAGATGAGGTCCGCGGCCTCCGGGGCCGACTTGCCGAACAGGACGTACGGCGTGTTGAAGTCGTTGAACGTCCACAGGAACAGCACCAGCAGCAGGACCTGGTTGACCGGCCGCAGGGACGGCAGGGTGATGCGGCGGATCTGCTGCCACATCCCGGCGCCGTCCAGGGCCGCCGCCTCGTACAGCTCGCCGGGGATGTTCTGGAGTCCGGCCATGACGATGAGGAAGGCGAACGGCCAGCCCTTCCACACCGAGACGGTCAGCAGCGCCCAGAAGCTGTTGTCGCCGATGAGCCAGAAGGACGGCTTGTCGGTGAGGTGGAGCTGGTCGTGCAGGACGTGGTTCACCAGGCCGTTGTCGTGCTGGAACATGAACACCCAGGTGATGACGGCCGCGTAGACCGGCAGGGCGTACGGGATGAGGAACAGGGCCCGGAGCAGGCCCCGGCCGCGGAAGGTGTCCTGGAGGTAGACCGCCGCCGCCGTGCCGATCAGCCAGCACAGGCCGACCGACAGCAGCGTGAACGCCACGGTGACGAGGAACGAGTGCAGCAGTGCCTCGCCGACCGGGGCGTCGAAGTCCACCGACACCTTGTAGTTGTCGAGACCGGACCAGGGCGCGGCGCCCCAGTCACGGATGTAGAACTGGGTGAGCTCCTTGAAGCTCATCACGATGCCGATGACCATCGGCACCAGGTGGACCAGGAGTTCGAGGAGCAGGGCCGGCAGCAGGAGCAGGTACGGCAGCCCGATGCGGCGGATCCTCCCGGGTCGGCGGCCGGGACGCGGCCGCGCCGCCCGGGAGGGGGTCTCGCCCACGGCGGCCTCTGCGGGCGCGGTGGTGGTCATCGTGCTCACTTCGTCGGCATCTGCTGCTGGGCCTTCTCCAGCGCCGCCTTCACCGACTCGGTGGTGACCGCGCGTCCGGCGGCAGCGTCGGCGAACAGGTCCTTGACGGCGGTCCCCACGGCCGTCTCGAACTGCGACTCGTCGGCGACCTGCGGCAGCGCGGCGGCGCTGGTGGCGAGGGTGTTCTTGAGGACCTCGTTGGCGCCCGAGCTGAAGACGGCGTCCTCCTGCACGGTCTTCACCGGCGGGATGGAGCTGTAGGCGGTGTTGAGGATCTTCTGCTCGGCGTCGCTGGTCATGAACTTCACGAACTTCTTGGCGCCGTCGATGTTGTCGGTGTTCTTGAAGACGGCCAGGTTGATGCCCATGACGGCCGAGTTGACCTGGGTGCCGGTGCCCGGGGTGCCGGACTGCACGGGCACGGGTGCGATGCCGTACTTGTCCTCGCTCATGCCCTGGGACTTGAGGTTGGCGGACGCGGACTGCCACAGCAGCATGGCCTGGTTGCCCTTGGCGAAGTCGCTCACGGACTGGTTCTGGGCGTACTCGGCGTCGCCGGTGGGGACGACCTTGTCCTTGGCCATGAGGTCGACGTACTGCTTGACCGCGGCCACCACGTTGTCGTTGGTGAAGTCGGGCTTGCCGTCGGCGGTGAAGAACTCGCCGCCGTGCTGCTTGGCGAAGACGAAGACGTGGTGGATGTTCTCGGAGAGGTTCGCGCCCTCCGCGCCGAGCGCCGACTTGCCCTTGGCCTGGATCTTCTTGCCGTCGGCGACCAGTTCGTCCCAGGTGGCCGGGGGCCCCGCGATGCCGGCGTCGGCGAAGATCTGCTTGTTGTAGTAGAGGGCGTAGGCCATGGAGTAGAGCGGGATCGCGGCCGGGTCCTTGCCCTCGGCGCCGGTGGAGCCGAGCGCGGAGTCGACGAAGCGGTCCTTGCCGCCGATCGCGGCGAAGTTCTTCGCGTCCCAGGGCAGCAGCGCGCCGGTGGCCTGGAGGGAGGCGCTCCAGGTGTTGCCGATGTTGAGGACGTCGGGGCCCTGCCCCGAGGTGGTCGCGGTGAGGATCCGGTTGAGCAGGTCGGACCAGGGGACGACCTCGACCTTGACCTTGATGCCGGTCTGCTTCTCGAACTTGTCGAGCTCGGGCTGGAGGACCTTCTTGTCGACCTCGATGCTGGCGCCCTGGTTGGAGGCCCAGTAGGTCAGGGTCTTCGGCGAGTCGTTGGACCCGCCGCTCGTGGACGAGCCACCGCCACAGGCGGTCACGAGAGTCATGAGGGAAACGGTGACCGCTCCGGCGGCCGCGGCTCGGGTTCTGCGCATGGCTCTGGTGTCCCTTCCAGGGAGAGACCCCCGGTGCGTTCGCTTCTCGAACACCACCCCGGAGTTAATTTATGGCGTGATTTAAGACGCGAAGGAACGGCGCGTCAAGGGTCGGCACAGCGGTATCTTGCAGGTCGAGGCGGCATCGGAAGGGGTCCACATGGCGGGGCGGAGCGGGCGTACGGTGCGTGACCTGCGACGGGGCAACCGGGCCGCCGTACTGCAACGGTTGTATTTCGACGGTCCGATGAGCCGCTTCGAGCTGGCCCCCGCCACCGGCCTGAGCGGCGGCTCCATCAGCAACGTGGTCGCGGAACTCGTCGAGGACCGCCTGGTCGAGGAGGCCGGCACCGTCGAGTCCGACGGCGGCCGCCCCCGCACACTGCTGCGCGTGGCCCCCTCCGCCGGTCACATGATCGGCGTCGACGTCGGCGAGACCCGCGTCCGCGTCGAGCTCTTCGACCTCACGCTCACCGAACTCGCCCGCACCGAACGCCCCTTGGAGCACCACGGCTACGACGTCGAGGCCGTCGTCGGCCATATCCGCGACGGCATCGCCGAGGTGCTCGCCGGCACCGGCATCACCGCCGGACAGCTGCTGGGCGTGGGCATCGGCGTCCCCGGCATCGTGGCCCGTACTCCCGAGCGGGGCGCGGTGGTGCACGGCCAGACGATCGGCTGGGACGCCGTCCCGCTGGAGTCCCTGCTGCGTTCGACCTGTGAACTGCCCGACTCCGTCCCGTACTTCATCGACAACGGGGCCCGCACTCTGGGCCAGGCCGAGCTGTGGTTCGGGGCCGGCCGGGGCTCCCGCAACGCGGTCGTCGTCCTGTTCGGCTCGGGCGTCGGCGCCTGTCTCGTCACCGAGGGGACGGAGTACGGCCGCGCCCTGGAGTGGGGGCATGTGACCGTGCGGGTCGGCGGGCGCCGCTGCCGCTGCGGTGCGCTCGGCTGCCTGGAGGCGTACGCGGGCGCGGGGGCACTCGTCGACCGCTGGCGCGAGGCGGGCGGGCACCCGCCCCAGGGCGCCGACGAGGAGAGCGCGCTGGCCGCGCTGCTGGCCGCCGCCCGCTCCGAGGCCGACCCCGCGGCCGTCGCCGTCCTGGAGGAGACGGCCGAGTACGTCGGCGCCGGCCTGTCCGACCTGGTCAACCTCTTCCAGCCCGAGCGCATCCTCATCGGCGGCTGGGCGGGCCTCCAGCTGGGCCCCCGCCTCCTGCCCGCCCTCCGCCGCCACACCAGCGCGTACGCCCTGCGCCATCCGACCGAGCAGGTCTCCATCGACCTCGGCACGCTCGGCCCCGACGCGGTCACGGTCGGCGCGGCCGGCCTCCCGCTCACCGACTTCTTCGCCCAGGGCGGCCGCCGGGCCACCAGGAGTCAGTGACGCACATCACATCAGCATCAATGTTGTGCACTTTATTGACGGCAGTCACCAGACAGCCTAATTTCGCGGTGTCCTTCCCCCGCTCAAGGGAGACCGCGATGTCCCCGTCCCCCGCCGCGTCCGACCGCACCCGCCAACTCCGCCGGGTCGCCCTGTCCGGCCTGCTCGGCACCGCCGTGGAGTTCTACGACTTCCTCGTCTACGGCACCGTCGCCGCACTCGTCTTCGGCGAACTGTTCTTCCCCGGCGCCGACCCCGCCGTGGGCACGATCGCCGCCTTCGGCACCTTCGCCGCCGGCTACGTGGCCCGCCCGATCGGCGGCATCGTCTTCGGACACTTCGGCGACCGCCTCGGCCGCAAGAAGATGCTGCTGCTCACCATGGGCCTGATGGGCGGCGCCAGCTTCCTCATCGGCCTGCTGCCCACGTACGACACCATCGGCGTCTGGGCGCCGGTCCTGCTGATCACCCTGCGGGTGCTCCAGGGCATCGCCATCGGCGGCGAGTGGGGCGGCGCGACCCTGATGGTCGTCGAGCACGCGGGCGAGCGCCGCCGCGGACTGTGGTCGAGCTTCACGCAGATGGGAGCCCCGCTCGGCTCCCTGATCTCCGCCTCCGTGGTCGCGATGGTCTCCACCCTCCCCAAGGACCAGTTCGCGGCCTGGGGCTGGCGGGTGCCGTTCCTGCTGAGCGTCCTGCTGCTCGGCGTCGGCCTGTTCGTCCGCCTCCAGGTGGTCGAGAGCCCGCTGTTCGCCGAGGTGAAGAAGGACCGCGCGGAGTCCCGGCTGCCGATCCTCGACGTGCTGAAGCGCCCCCGGCCCGTCCTGCTGGCCTGCTGTGTGGGCATCGGCGCCTTCACCGCCCAGTCCCTGCTGACCAGTTACCTGATCGCGTACGCCACCGGCATCGGCCATCCCCGCCCGCAGGTGCTCACCGCGCTCACCGTCTCCGCCGCGGTCGCCCTGGTGGTCCTGCCCTGCGCGTCCGCACTCTCCGACCGGATCGGCCGCCGCCCGGTCGTCCTCACCGGCGCGCTCCTGTCCGCCGCGACCGCCTTCCCGGTCCTCGCGCTGGTCGACTCGGGGTCGTCCGGAGCGCTGATCCTGGCCGTCGTCATCGGCCACGGCATCTCCCAGTCGCTGATGTACGCCCCGCTGGGCGCCCTGTTCAGCGAGATGTTCGGCACCCGGGTCCGCTACACCGGCGCCTCCCTCGGCTACCAGGGCGCGACCCTGGTCGGCGCCGGCTTCTCCCCGCTGATCGCCGGCAGCCTCGTCGCGAGCAGCGGCAACGGCACCCCCGTCGCCCTCCTGCTGTGCGGCGGCTCGCTGATCACCGCGCTGACGGTGTGGTTCGTCCGCGAGACCAACCGTACGTCCCTCGGCGACGACCCCGCCTCGCCCCTCCC
>NZ_RSAJ01000135.1 GCF_003933965.1 Streptomyces sp. RP5T | reverse complement strand
GACGACGGCGGGGCTCGGCGTGGGAGTGGTCGTCGATTCGGCCGCAGGGGTCGGTGTGCGTGCGAGTGGAGGAGGTGGCGGCATGACCTGGCATGTGGCTGAAGAAGATCTGCGGGCTTATGCCCGGGGCGAGTTGGCCGCCCCCCTGCTCTGGTCCGCCGACACCCACCTGGCCGCCTGTGCCGAGTGCCGGGCGCTGCTCGCCGGGGTCACCGACCCGGTGGTGCTGGGCGCCGGGTGGGAGCGGCTGGACGCCGAATTGGACGTACCCCGGCCGGGGTGGCTGGAATCGCTGCTGACGCGGGTCGGGGTCGCCGACCACACCGCGCGGCTGCTCGCGGCCACGCCGGTGCTCAGGCGCTCCTGGCTGGCGGCCGTGGTGTTCCTGCTGCTGGTGACCGTCGGCGCGGTGCACACGACGGAGTCGCCGACCCTGTTCCTCGCCCTCGCCCCGCTGCTGCCGCTGGTCGGCGTGGCGCTGTCCTACGGTCCGGCGCTCGACCCGACCTACGAGATGACCGTCGTCGCGCCCACCCACGGCTTCCGCCTGCTGATGATCCGCACGCTCGCCGTCCTGGTCGCGGGCCTCGGCCTCAACGGGCTCGCCACCCTCGCCCTGCCCGGCTACGGCCTGCGCGCCCTGGCCTGGCTGCTGCCCGCGCTCGCCCTCACCGCGACCGGTCTCGCCCTCACCCCGAGGCTCGGCCCGGTCCTCGCGCCCTCCCTGGTCGGCGGTGCCTGGATCGCCGTACTGCTGGCCGCGCAGGCCGTCCAGCAGGCGAACACCGACGCGCTCGCCCCGTTCACGGCGGCCGGGCAGGGCGTGGCCGGAGCGGTCACCGCGCTCGGTGCCGGGCTGCTCTTCCTCCTCCGCGACCGCTTCGACCTCTTCAACGGGAGTGCCGCATGACCCCCACCGTCTCCGCCTCCGGGCTCCATCTCCGCTACGGCGGCACCCGTGCCCTCGACGACGTGTCGCTGCGGCTGACGCCGGGGGTGACCGGGCTGCTCGGGCCCAACGGGGCCGGGAAGACCACCCTGCTCAGGGTGCTCGCCACCGCCGTGCCCCCGGACCGGGGCGCCTTCACCGTCCTCGGTCACGACCCGGCCGGTTCGCGTGGCCGGCAGCAGGTCCGGCGCTCGCTCGGCTACCTGCCGCAGAGCCCGGGGTTCCACCCGGACTTCAGCGCCTTCGAGTTCGTCGACTACGTGGCGATCCTCAAGGAGCTCACCGACCGCACCGCACGCCACCGCGAGGTGCGGCGCGTGCTGGAGGAGGTCGACCTCGGGGACGTACGCGCACGGCGCATCAAGAAGCTGTCCGGCGGGATGCGGCAGCGGGTCGCGCTGGCCGCCGCCCTCGTCGGCGACCCCGGCTTCCTCGTCCTCGACGAGCCGACCGTCGGTCTCGACCCCGAACAGCGCATGCGGTTCAGGGAGTTGATCGCGCAGGCGGGGGAGGGGCGGACGGTGCTCCTGTCCACCCACCAGACCGAGGACGTGGCGATGCTCTGCCACCGTGTCCTGGTCATGGCCGACGGCCGCATCCTCTTCGAGGGCACCCCCGCCGAACTGGCCGCACGCGCGGCCGGCCGGGTGTGGAGCAGCACGGAACGCGCTCCGGGTGCCAAGGCGGGCTGGCGCACCGGCACCGGCTCCTTCCGCAACGTCGGCGACCCGCCCGCCGGTGCCGACCTCCTCGAACCCACCCTGGAGGACGGCTACCTGCTCACCCTGGACGACCGGGCCACGGAGGTGGCCGCATGAGCCTGGCGACGAAGACGGTGGCCGAGTCCGCCGCCGTACCCGCGGACGATCCGCGACGGGCCTGGGCCGCCGTGCTCGCGCTCGCCCGCTTCGAGGCCCGCGACCTGCTGCGGTACATCCCGGTGCTGGTGACCCTCGTGCTGTACGTCGGTTACACCGCCTGGCGGCTGTTCCACCAGCAGGACGGCATGGATGCCTTCCCGGCGCTCCAGAACGCCGACCGCGACACCCAGGACGGGCCCCTGCTGCTGGGGATCGCCCTGTTCGTGTGCGTCAACCGGTGCACGCTGCGCTCCCGAAGGCGCGGTACCGACCGGCAGTTCGACGTGCTGCTCATGGAGCCGTGGCGACGGACGGTCGCGCATGTGCTGTCGGTGGTGCCCTTCGCCGTCGTCACCGCGCTGGTCGTGCTCGCCGAGTTCACCCGGGCGGCACTCAGGGCGGGCGCGGTGGGCCACGGCTCACCGGCCGAACTGGCCGTCGGTCCCCTGTACGTGCTGCTGTGCGGCGCGCTCGGCGTGCTGCTCGCCAGGCTGGTCCCGACCACGTTCGCGGCGCCGGTCGGCGTGATCGGACTCTTCGTCTTCGGCGTGTTCCTCTCCGCGGGCACCGACGGCGGCGAGTGGGCGCGGTGGCTGCCGCCGGTCGTGGGCGAGACCAGCATGAACACCGTCCTCCCGTCGGACCTCGTCGGCCGCCCGGCGGCCTGGCACGCGCTGTATCTGACGGGACTGATCCTGCTGCTGACTCTCGGCGCGGTCCTGGTGAGCGGCGGCCGGACGCTGTCCCT
Source organism: Streptomyces sp. RP5T (assembly GCF_003933965.1). Lineage (GTDB taxonomy): Bacteria > Actinomycetota > Actinomycetes > Streptomycetales > Streptomycetaceae > Streptomyces. The sequence continues at coordinate 15,040 of NZ_RSAJ01000135.1, read as the reverse complement.
GAAGGCCGGCGCGGCGGGAGCGCTCGCGCTGACGCTGGCCGGGGCGGTGGGCCAGTCGGCTGGTGTGTCACCGGAGTTGACCGCCGCCCGCGAACAGGCCTCGGTCTCCCCGCAGCGGGACCAGTCGTGTGTGCGGCACGGCGGCTCGACGTACTGCGCCTTCCCCGAGTGGACCGGCCGGGCCGGCGACTGGGCGGGCGTCGTGGACCGCGTCCAGTCGCTGGCCGGCGGCACGGCCGCCCGGCAGCCCCTTCTCGTACGGCAGCGGGTCGAGGCCCGTTACGGACTGGACGGGGACTCGGCGCTCGAACCGCTCACCACCCCGCACCAGGTCACCGTGGGCACGCGGTGGGGCGGCAACCGGGTCCCCGAGTTCGCGGTCGCCGTCGCCTATGTGCTGGTCACCGGTGACGAGTCGAAGGGCGGCGAACTCTGCGACGGGCGGGTGGTCACCACGATGTGGCTGGCTCTCGGCGGGGCTTCCCACCCGATGACCGACCTCGCGAACGTCCGGCTCGACGACAGCGTCACCGGGTCCGCGAGCGTCCTCGCCCCCACCAGCGGGTTCTACATGACGGCCGGACAGACCTACGTCGTACGGGAGTTGCTGCGCCGGCCGCAGGGTGAGGCGACCGCCGCCGTGCAGCGGCACTGGGCCGAGCTGACCAGGCCCGGGGTCTCGACGGCCCAGGTGGCGCGGGTGCTGGGGACCGAGGTGCCGAAGGGGGAGCGGGACTGTGCGCAGGAGTGACGGGGGCGCCCGAGGGGTGCTCGTGGTGGCCGTGGCGCGGACCGTGCCGTGGCGGGCCGTCGGCGCCGGGGCGGTCGTGGGCCTGCTGGTCGCCGGTCTGCCGCGGCTGCTGTCCGGCCCGCCGGACGCCTGGCTCGGCCTGAACGTTCTCCGGGCCGCCGCCCTCGTCTTCGCCCTGGGCCTGGCCTTCCTCCTCGACGATCCGGCCCGCCGGCTCACCGCCCCCGTGCCCACCCGGCGTTGGGTGCGCACGGGGCTGCGGGTCGCGCTGGTCGTCCCGGTCGCCGCGCTGTGGTGGGCGGCCGCGCTGGCCCTGGTGCCGGAGGAGGCCCGGCCGCCTCTCGGAGCGGTCACCCTGGAGGCGGCCACGACGGCCGCCCTCGCGCTGGCCGCCGCGGCGCTGGCGGTCCGCTGCACCGACGAACCCGAACCCGGCCCTTCGGTTGCGGCCGGCGTCCTGACCCTGGCCCTCCTCGCCCCTCTTCTGCTCCCTGCCCGCTGGGACCTGTTCGTCCCGCTGGGCGCCCCGGACTGGGAGGCGGCGCACCTGCGGTGGGCCGTGGTGCTGGCGGGTGCGCTCCTGCTCGGAGCGGCCTGCGCGCCGGAACCGGTGCACGCCCTCGGAGCCCGCCGGGCGCCCGGACTCTGAGGGAGCCGGCCGGGGCGGGCGGGGCGCCGGGAGCATGACTCGTCGAGTGCGCTCGGTGCCGCCGGACCTCACGTCTCCGTGCGGTACATCAGATCCGTCTCGTACGTCGTGAAACCGAGCCGTTCGTACACCGAGACCGCCGCCTTGTTGTCGGCGTCGACGTAGAGCATCGCGGTCGGCAGGCCCTGGGCGGCGAGGTGGCGCAGGCCGATCGTGGTGAGGGCCTTGCCGAGGCCGCCGCCCTGGGTGCCGGGGCGGACGCCGAGGACGTAGACCTCGCCGAGCTGCTCCGCCGCGTGCACCTTGGTCCAGTGGAAGCCGACCAACTCGCCCTCCCGGAAGGCGAGGAAGAAGCCCTGGGGGTCGAACCAGGCCTCCGCCTTGCGGTCGTCGAGGTCGCGCTGGGTCAGCGAGCCCTGCTCGGGATGGTGGGCGAACGCGGCCGCGTTCACCGCCAGCCAGGCGGCGTCGTCCTCGCCGGGGACGAAGGCACGGACCGTCACGCCCGCCGGGAGCACCGGGTCGGGCAGCTCCAGGCCGGCCAGCGGGCGCCGCATCTGCCGTAGCTCACGGAAGAGGGTGAGGCCGAGGACCTGGGCGAGGTGGCGGGCGGCGCTGTGGCCGCCGTGGGCCCACACCCGCAGCCGTTTGCCGGAGGCCGCGAGGAGCGCCGAGCCCAGGGCGCGGCCGTGGCCGTGGCCGCGGTGGGAGGGGTGCACGACCAGCTCCGCGGCCGGCGCCTCCACCGGGTCGGTGTCCTCCAGCTGGGCGTATCCGGCCAGTTCGTCGCCGCTGTGCAGCAGCAGATGGGACACGCCCTCGCGGGCGCCGCCCCTGAGCTGCAACCTGCCCTGTTCGGACACCGCTTGTTGGCCGTCGGCCTCGGCGGCCTCGGCGAGGAGCCCGAGGACGGCCTCGGTCTGGTCCGGCGAGAGTGCCGAAAGGGTCTCGATGGAGCGGGAGATGCCGGGGCGTGCGATGTCGTCGCTGGTCATGGCTACGAGGGTAAGGGCAGGTCAGGGCAAAGCGGCGGCAAAGAAGCAACCAGGATGTAACCGCGAAACCTCTGTTGCGCTACGCGCGTTGACCCTAGGCTGCGCCGGACGGGGGCCACTCTCACATCCGGATTCAGGGGGGCGTATGCCAGCCAAGTCCCAGCAGCAACAGCGTCGCAGACGTACGTACCGACTGGTGGCCGCGGCCGCCGGTCTCGCGACCGTCGGGGCCCTCGCCGCCGCGCTGCCCGCGGGCGCGCACGACAGCAAGCACGGGAAGCCGCTGCCGAGCCGCTACCAGGACGTGCAGTTGCTGTCCTTCAACGACCTGCACGGCAACCTGGAGCCGCCGTCCGGTTCCTCCGGCCGGGTCACCGAGCTCCAGGCGGACGGGACGACGAAGACGATCGACGCGGGCGGTGTCGAGTACCTCGCCACCCATCTGCGCGAGGCCCGCAAGGGCCACGCCTACTCCGTCACCGCGGCGGGCGGCGACATGGTCGGCGCCTCGCCCCTCATCTCGGGCCTCTTCCATGACGAGCCCACCATCGAGGCGCTGAACAAGCTCGACCTCGATGTGACGAGCGTCGGCAACCACGAGTTCGACGAGGGCGCGAAGGAACTGGGCCGGCTGCAGAACGGCGGCTGCCACCCCACCGCCGGCTGCTACACCGACGAGGAGTTCGAGGGCGCCGACTTCCCCTACCTCGCCGCGAACGTCCTGGGCGAGAAGACCGGCAGGCCGATCCTCAAGCCCTACTGGGTGTGGAAGAAGAAGGACGTCAAGGTCGGCTTCATCGGCGTCACGCTGGAGGACACGCCCGGTGTCGTCTCCGCCGAGGGCGTCAAGGGCCTGAAGTTCAAGGACGAGGTCGAGACGATCAACAAGTACGCCCGCGTGCTCCAGAAGCAGGGCGTGAAGTCGATCGTGGCCCTCATCCACGAGGGCGGTCAGCCCGCCTCGGGCTCCTACAACTACAACTGCGACTCTCCGGGCGCCGGCGACGGCATCTCCGGCCCGATCGTCGACATCGCCAAGAACATCTCCCCGTCCGTGGACGCGCTGGTCACCGGCCACACCCATGCCGCGTACGTGTGCACGATCCCCGACCCGTCGGGCAAGCCCCGCATGGTCACCTCGGCCGCCTCCTTCGGCCGCCTCTACACGGACACGACGCTGACGTACGACCGCTTCACCGGCGACATCGCCCGCACCGCCGTGAAGTCGGCCAACCACGTGGTCACCCGGACCGTCGCCAAGGCGCCCGACATGACCCAGCTGATCGGCAAGTGGAACACCCTCGCGGCGCCCATCGGCAACCGCCCGATCGGCTACATCTCCGCCGACGTCCCGAGCACCGGCACCGAGTCCCCGATGGGCGACCTGATCGCCGACGCCCAACTCGCGTACGGCAAGGGGCTGGACCCCGAGACCGACCTCGCGCTGATGAACCCGGGCGGTGTCCGGGCCGGCCTGACCTACGCGGCCAAGGGCACCGAGGGGGACGGGGTGGTGACGTACGCCGAGGGCTTCACCGTGCAGCCGTTCTCCAACACGGTGAACCTCCAGGACTTCACCGGCGCCCAGCTCATCAAGGTGCTCCAGGAGCAGGTGAGCGGCTCGAACGCGGCCTCGCCGAAGATCCTGCTGCCGTCGGCGAACCTCACCTACACGCTCGACCTGACGAAGACCGGCGCGGACCGGATCGTCGTCGACTCCGTGCGGCTGAACGGCACGGCCGTCGACCCTGCGGCCACCTACCGCGTCGCCACCAACAGCTTCCTCGCGGGTGGCGGCGACGGCTTCACCACCCTGGGCCAGGGCACCAACGACCTCGTCGGCGGTGACGACCTCGCCGCGCTCGTGGCATACCTGACGGCCAACTCCTCGGCGGGCAGCCCGATCGCGCCGCCGGCCGCCAACCGGATCACGGTCGTGCAGTAGACCGCAACGCCGAGTCGCACGGCCCCGCCGACCAGTCACCGCCCCACGGGCGGAGGCGTCGGCGGGGCCTTTTCGTGTTCCGTTCCTAAATTCTGTGTGAGCCCTTCGATTCTCAGGCTATGCATATCCAGTCTTATTGAGGTCTAAGGCGAAAAGGCTTTTTCGCTCGCAGGAGTGCCGTAGTGTTTTCCATGTCGGAAGCGAACGACATGAACGCAATGGAATTCGCTGACGCATCAAAGGAATCCACAGGAAAGAAGGGCACAGATATGAGCTTCCACAAGATCGTCCCCGTGAAGAAGGCCGCCAAGCCCGCGCCGGCCCCGAAGAAGAAGGCGCACAAGAAGTCCGCGCCGAAGCGCCGCCCGGTCGCCCCCAAGGGCTGACACGGCACGCCACGAGGCGGGGCAACCGGTCGGCGAGTCCGTCTCGCCCCCGGGGGCCCCGCCTCGGCCGTCCGCGTCGCCCGGGACCGCCGTATCTGAAAGGGAGCCCTCATGACGGAAGTCCGCGCGGCCTTCCGCCGTTTCTGGCCGCTGACCCTCGGCGACCGCAAATGGCTGGCGGCGATCGTCGCGTGCGTGGTGGTGTCCGCGCTCGCCGAGACCGCCGCGATCCTGCTGTTCGCGGAGCTCACCGACACCGCCCTGAAGGCCGGTTCGCTCTCTGCCTTCTGGGGCCCGGCCGCCGCCTGGCTCGCCGTGGCCGCGCTCGGCGCACTCGTCGGCTACCTGGGCAACTCGCTCGCGACCTGGACCGCGGAGAGATTCGTCCTGCGGCTGCGCGCGAAGGTCTTCCGGCACCTCCAGGGCCTGCCCCCGCACTTCTTCCAGCAGCACCGCCACGGCGACCTGGTCGAACGCCTCACCGGTGACGTCGAGGCCATCGAGCAGATGGTCGTGTCCGGCGTCGTCGGCACGGCCGCCGCCGCGTTCTCGGCGCTCTTCTACTCGGCCGCCGCCCTCTACCTGCGCTGGGACCTTGCCCTCGCCACCTTCGTCCTCGCGCCCCTGTTCCTGTTCGCCGCCCGCCGCTTCTCCGGCCGGATCAGGGAGGCCGCACGGGACGAGCGGGTCGCGGACGGCGCGATCACCTCCGTCGTGGCGGAGTCCCTCGGCAACGTCGTGCTGACCCAGGCGTACAACCGCCGCCGCGACGAGGAGCGGCGCCTGGACCGCGAGGCCCGCGCCTGGATGCGGGCGTCCGTGCGCGGGGCACGGCTCAGCGAGATGTACGAGCAGTTCGTCGAGGTCGTCGAGACGCTCTGCGTGCTCGCCGTGATCGGTCTGGGCGTGTGGGAGATCTCGGCCGACCGGATGACACTGGGCCAACTGCTCGCCTTCGCCGCCTTCATCGGCTACCTGTACCCGCCGGTCCGCAGCCTCGGCCAGCTGGGTCTGACCCTCACGGCGGCCACCGCGGGCGCCCAGCGCCTGAACGAGATCCTGGACGCGAGACCCTCGGTCGGCGACCCGGCCGAACCCGTCCCTGCCTGGCCGGTCCGCGGCTGGGTCGGCTTCCACGGCGTGCACTTCCGCTACCCGGCCGCACACCGCGACTCCCTCACCGACATGTCCTTCACGGCCGCCCCCGGCGAGCTGGTGATCATCACGGGCCCGAGCGGCGCCGGCAAGTCCACCCTGTCCAGGCTCCTCACCCGCTTCTACGACCCCTCCGCGGGCGTGATCACCCTGGACGGGGTTCCGCTGCCGCACCTTGGCCTGGAGTTCCTGCGGGAGCAGATCGCCCTGCTCCCGCAGGAGACGCTGATCCTGGGCGGCACGATCCGCGAGAACATCGGGACGGGCCGGCCGGGCGCGAGCCACGCGGAGATCGAGCGGGCGGCCCGGGCGGCCGCCGCCCACGACTTCATCGCGGCCCTCCCCGAGGGGTACGACACCGAGATCGCTCCCGGCACGGCGGCCCTGTCCGGCGGCCAGCTCAAGCGGATCACCATCGCTCGCGCGATGCTCCGGGCCGCGCCCGTCCTCGTCCTCGACGAACCCACGGCCGGTCTCGACTCGGTGGCAGCCCGTCAGGTGGTCCAGCCCCTGCGCCGGCTGATGTCCGGCCGCACGACCCTCATGATCACCCACGATCTGAGCCTGGCCCCGGACGCGGACCGGATCCTGGTGGTGGACGACGGACGCCTGGTGGAGGCGGGCACCCACGCCGAACTGGCGGCCCACCGGGGCGCCTACGCCCGCCTCCTCGGCCCGCTCCCGGAGGACACGGTGACCCTGCGCAGGCTGCCGGACGACACGATGATCCTCAAGCGCTGACCCCCGGCGCTGACGCGCCGTCCGTGCACCACGCTCCGGCCGGTCCGAGGGCCCCGGTCAGAACGGCCTCGCCGCCTCCAGGATGCGGGGCGGCAGATACGGTGATCGCACCCTGATCTCCCAGCCCCGTCGGCGCGCGTGGCAGGTGAGGGCCAGGATGTCGAGGCTGAGGGCGGCGTCGGGGTCGGAGGGGCGGTCGGCGACGGCGTAGTGGTCGCGGTGGGCCGTCAGGGCGTCCAGCAGGGCCAGGTTGAAGCTCTCCTCGTCCCCCTCCACGAGCTGGGAGAAGAGCACCGCGGGCGGTGTCAGGAACCCCTGGTCACGGGCCTTTCCGGTGTCCCGCAGGGCCTCGTCCGTGGCGGGCTCGGGATCATCGCCGCGCAGATAGGCGTGCAGGGCCCGGCGGTAGGGGGCCGACACGGAACGGTCCGGGCCGACGCGCTCCGGGCCCGCCAGGACCAGCGGCGCCAGGTGCTCCCGCCTGCCCGTGATCAGCGCGAGGTGCACCGCCCGGTGCCAGGCCCCCGGCCCGGCGTCCTCGTCGTGGCAGGCGGGGTACGTCACGGTCCGGCCGTCGATCGTCACCGGCACGTCGGTGCCCGGCTCCGCCAGCGTCGTACGGAACAGCGCGGCCCCGAGCTCCGCGGCCAGCCGCAGGTTCTCCAACTGGGCGTCGCTCGCGTCCTCCGTGTGCGCGGCGCGGGTCCGGAACAGCAGCTCCTGATACGTGACGGCGTAGGCCAGTTCGAAGGTGGTGAGCGACTTGCCGGGCACCGGCGTGACGGCGTCCCGGGTGTACCGCTCGAACTGCTCCTCGCTGTCCGGGTCCAGGGGGAGCGGCTCCAGGGCCCGCCCGAACTCCACCACCCCCGCGGCGAGTTCGGCCACCGCGTCCGGGCGGCGCTCCCGGCCGTAGGGCCCCACCCGCGGCGGGGTGGCCCGGAACCCCGTGACCAGCGCGTCCGGCAGGTAGTCGCTGTCGACGGCCGGCGGCCAGCCCTCCTCGCGGTGTGCCAGTGCCGTCAGGGCGATCGGCAGGAGGGGGAGGAGACTGCCCGGCCGGGCCCCGGGTCCGCGGGTGCCGGTCAGCGGCCGCAGCAGCCCCGCGACCGCCTCGCCGAAGGCCTCCCGGTCGCCCGCGGCCAGCGCGCGCAGCGCCCGCAGCCCGATGCCGTACGGCTGGTCGGCGAGCTGTCGGCCGCTCTCCGCCTCCAGCGCCCGGACCCGGTCGAGCGCCGCGTCGAGTGCGGCCAGCTTCCGCTCGCGGGAGGGCGGGTAGGTGGCGTCGTCGTCACCGGTGTCGCCGATGACGTACGCCATGAAGCCGTTGATCAGTTCGGCGTCGGGGTGGCCGGCGCGGCCCTGCTGGGGCGCCTCGCGGGCGAAGTGGAAGGCCTCGCCGTGCCATTGCGTCTTCTCGACGAGGATCGCCAGGCAGAAGGCGTCCAGCCACTTGGCGGCGGTGAGCGGCTCCGGGGTGCCGCCGGGCTCGCGGTCGTAGACCAGGCCCCAGTTCGGGTAGCTGAGGAAGACCTCGAAGTGGTCGCGCGGGAAGTACGCCGCGTACGCCACCGCGCCCGCGGCCGCCTCGGCGGCGTCCTCCAGGACCGCCTTCGCCTCGGGGGAGTGGAGGTCGGGGGTCTCCACCGAGAGCGCGCCGAGGTACTCGACGAACTCCTGGGCGATCAGCCACCACTCCCACGCCGTCACCGGGCCGGCCTTGGACAGGGAGTGGACCTGCGAACCGATCCTGTTCGCGAAGTCCTTCCGCACCGCCGAGACGGCCGCCTCGCCGACCCGATGCCGCTCGATACGCACCATTGTTCCGCTCCCCCGTCCGACTTCCCGATCTACCGGGCCAGCCTAGATCGAGGGTCTGACACGGCACCGGGAAGCCGGGGAAACAGCAGGTCAGGAGGTGCTCGGCGTCCAGCCGGCCAGCCAGTCGGCGACCTCCTGGTCCGCGGCCTGGGCGTCGGTCAGCTGCGGCCGCTCCGAGGAGGCCGCGCCCGAGCCCGCACCGGTGTTCCGGTACTCCGCGAACCGGTCGCCCTTCCAGGAGAAGCCGCTCATGTCGGTCCACGGCGTGGACTTGATCGCCGCGCTCAACGAGGTGTTGCGGACCGTGGCCTGCGGGTCGAGGCTCGCGTCGCCGCCGGCGTGCCAGGGGCGGCCCAGGTAGAAGCTCGCGGACGAGACGTCCCCGTTCACCGTCGAGTTGGCGATGAGGATGCCCTTGCGGTTGGCGGCGGTGCTGGGCGCGGTGACGTACCCGGCCGAGGTGCCGTTCCAGCGCTTCTTCAGCGTGATGACGGACTTGTCGATCACCGCGGTGGCCCGGCCGAAGATGAAGTCGACGTTGCCGACGACGTAGGAGTTCGTCATGTAGACACGGCCGAGCTTGTCCTTGGCCGCGGTGTCCACCAGCAGTGTGTCCTGGTCGCCGCTGACGATGATGCCGTCGAGGAACACCTTGTCGGCGGCGGTGCGCAGGGCGACCGCCTGGCTCGCGATGTCCTGGTGGGCGGCCTCGTCGAAGTCGTTGGAGATCGTCAGGTTGCGGGCCTGGAAGTCGTCGGCCTCGACGGCGACGGTGGCGCTGCCGCCGGTGCCGTACGTCCCCGACCCGTCCGGCTTCTGCGTGCCGGACGCGTTGTTGTAGACGATCACCGTGTCGTTGCGGCTGGAGCCGGTGCCCTGGATGGTCACGTGCGGCTTGTTGGACGGCACCTTGACCAGCTCGCGGTACGTGCCCGGCTTGACCTGGATGACCACCCGCGAGGCGTTGCCCGCCGGTACGGCGTTCACCGCGGCCTGCACGGTCGAGTACTGCCCGCTGCCGTCCTTGGCGACGGTGAGCGTGGTGGCCGCGGCCGCCGTGGTGGTGGCGGACGTGGTCCCGATGGAACCGCGCGGTCCCGCGCCGGACCTGAGCAGGGCGGGGACGTCGGCGGTCCTGTCGAGCGTGTAGGCGTAGTACGTCTTCGGGTCGAAGGCGGTGCCCCCGCTCTCGTTCCTGCCGCTCGTGCCGACGAAGGTGTTGCCCCTCTGGACGATGCTCGCGGTGCTGTCCCTGATGACGGGGTTCTTGAAGCCCTGGAAGTAGGAGTTCTCCAGGACCATCTTGGTCGCGCCGCGCGAGTAGTTGCCGTAGGAGGAGGTGATGTCGGTCCCGGCCACGTCCTCCAGGAAGTTGTTGTAGAGGTGCGCGTGGGCCGCGTTGTCCGTCGACGGATTGCGCTGCTCGGTCTCGCGGATCCAGTTGTGGTGGACGGTGATGTCGGTGACGACGTTCTCCGTCCAGCCGATGCCGAACGCCTTGTTGTCCTGGCTGAGTCTGTTCCAGGAGACCGTCACGTAGGTGCTGTCCTTGCGGACGTCGATGAGTCCGTCGGCCATGTTCCGGAGGTCGTTGTGGTCGATCCACACGTGGTGGGCGCCGTCCATCTGGACGGCGTCGAAGTCGTGGTCCTTGTCGTTCCACACGCCCTGGTAGGCGTCCCGGATGGTCAGGTTGCGGATGATGACGTTGTGCACGCCGGACCCGAGGAAGAAGCCGCCGCCGACGATCTGCCCGGAGGTCCCGGACCCGACGATGGTCTTGTCCGAACGGACCTTGATCTCCTTGCCGACCGGATCCATCGTGATGGTCGCGGCGACGACGATGACGTAAGGCTCGCTCGCGGTCGCGTACTTCTCCAGGTCGGAGAGCGTCTTCACGGTGACGGTCCGCCCGTCCCGGCCCCCGTAAGTGCCGTTCTGACCCAGCGCGTTGACGGAGGCGAAGCCGTCCGCGGTGGCGGTGGCCCAGTCGGGGGCGGCGGTCGTGGCGGCGAAGGCCTCGGGCTGGGCGCCGGGCAGGAGGCCGTAGGCGAGTCCTCCGGCGGCCGTCAGGGCGAGCGGAACACCGAGGGCGAGAGCGGTGGTTCGGCGTCGGCGATGCTGGGCCATGGGGTCATCCGATCCGTGTGGGGGTAGCGACCGCAGAGCAGTCGCCACCCCCACACGGAAGGTTGCCGCCCGAAGTGGCCTACTTGGCGCAGGACTTCGGGTCGAGACTCTCCTGCCACTTGTCCTCACGGCCGTCCGGCCGGCCGTCGGGCAGGAGCTTGTCGGAGACGCCGTCGATGTAGTAGCCGTACGAGTAGACCGTCTTCCAGCTCGCGTCCCGGCCCCGCCAGGTGTGCGCGGTGACCTCGCCGTCGCCCTTGTTCCACTGGTAGTCCTCGACGTAGAACACCGGATTCACGCGGACCACCCGCTGGTACGGCGTCCAGGTGGTCGCCACCTGGGTGCACGGCGGTATCGACTTCTCGCTGCGCCGCTCGAAGGACGAGGTCTTCTCCCAGCCCCACTCGTAGCTCGCGCTGCCGCCCAGGGTGCCGGAGAAGATGCTCTTGGCCAGCGAGAGGCTGATGCTGGCGCCGACGCTCTTCTTGGCGAAGGTCTTGGTGCTGTACCCGCTGACGAAGGTCACCTTGTCCTCGGTCGTGCCGTGGTTGCCGGTCCACTCGGAGGTGCGGACGGGCTCGCCCTTCACGGACCAGGTCGAGGCCTGCGCGTAGCCGCACCAGCCGCGGAACAGCTCCCACGGCCCGGCGGGCACCCACAGCCCGGCCACGTCCCGCAGGTACTCGTCGCGGGTCTTGAACTCGCCGGTGTCGACGTTGAGCGCGCCGTAGACGCCGGTCAGGCTGGTCTCCTGACCGCACAGGCGGTCCAGCATGACGTCGGTGTCCCCGGGGTCCACGCCCCGGACGTTCTGGGCCCCGCCGGGGCCGGCGGCCTGCGCGGTCCCCGAACCGGCCAGCAGCCCGGTGACGGCGAGGGCCGCGGACGCGGCGGCGAGGGCGCTCTTCTTCAGAGTCGATGTACGAAACGGACGCATGGGGGGTTCTTCACTCCTGAGTGCTGAGGACCGGTGCGTGGGGCACCTGTTCGACAACTCCGGAAGCTGGCAGAGAACCCGTGAGTAGGGTCGGGAACGCGGGAGGGTTGACAGGACATCGACAGCTTGGCGTTCAGTGCGCGGCGGCGGGCGTCTCCGGTGGCGGAGTCGGCGCCCCCGGCAGTCGTACGGTCGCGATGGTGCCGCCGCCTTCCGCGCGGCCGAGGGTGACCTCGCCGCCGGACTGCTGGACCGTGCGGGCCACGATGGACAGGCCGAGGCCGGAGCCGGGCAGGGCGCGGGCGCTGGGGGAGCGCCAGAAGCGGTCGAAGACGTACGGGAGTTCCTCGGCGGGAATGCCGGGGCCGTGGTCCCGGACGGTGAGGACGCCTCGGGTGAGGCGGACGTCGATCGTGCCGCCCTCGGGGCTGAACTTCACCGCGTTGTCGAGGATGTTGACGACGGCGCGCTCCAGTGCGGCCGGTTCGGCCCGGGTGTACCAGGGCTCCAGCGAGGAGGTGATGGTCAGCTCGGGCCCGCGCAGCCGCGCCCGGCGCAGGGCCGTCTCGACGGTGTCCTCCAGCGACACGACCTGGACGCGTTCGCCGCGCTGGCCCTCGGAGCGGGACAGCTCCTGCAAGTCCCCTATGAGGGCGGCCAGTTCGGTCATCTGCGCCTTCACCGAGGCGAGCAGGGCCTTGCGGTCGGCCTCGGGGAGGGGGCGGCCGGTCTCCTCGCTGCGGGTGAGGAGCTCGATGTTGGTGCGCAGGGAGGTGAGCGGGGTGCGCAGCTCGTGCCCCGCGTCGGCGATCAGCTGCTGCTGGAGCTCGCGGGAGCTGGCGAGGGAGGAGGTCATCGAGTTGAACGACCGTGACAGCCGGGCCACTTCGTCCTCGGCGTCCTCCTCGACGGGGATGCGGATGCCGAGATCCTCCGTCCGGGCCACGTGCTCGACGGCCTCGGTGAGCTTGTCGACGGGACGCAGCCCGGCCCGCGCCACGAAGAGCCCGGCGGCGCCTGCGCCGAGGACTCCTACGCCTGAGACGAGGAGGAGGATGAGAGCGAGTTCGTTGAGGGTGGACTGGGTGGTCTTCAGCGGAACGGCCACGGTGAGGGCGGCTTCGGTGTACAGCTGAGGCTGTGAGCCCGGACCCTGGTTGACGTACAGGGGTGTGGTCAGCACGCGTACGGGCTTGCCGTCCGCGTCGGTGCCGTTGCGAAGGATCCCCCTCTTGCTGAGTGCGTCCTTGACCACGTTCTGGTCGGCACCGGTGGTCCTGACCCTGCCCAGTGAGTTCGACGAGACGCACGCCTTGCCGTCCGCCTGCACCAGCTGCAGATAGACCTCGTCCCGGATCCGGAAGTCTCCGTAGGTCTCCTCCGGTGTCTGGGGACACTCGGTGAGGGTGGCCACGACCGCCTGCGCCTGCTGCGGCCGCGCCGCGTTCTGCAGATCCTCGTCGAGCTGGTCGTACAACTTCCCCTGCACGATGAACCAGCACGTCACCGACACCGCCGCCACCGCGAACGCCACCGCCGCGGCCACCAGCAGCGCGAGCCGGGAGCGGATCGGCAGGGAGCGGAACCGCCGTACGACCCTGTTCACTCCGCGCCGCCCTGCCGCAGCACGTACCCCACGCCCCGCACGGTGTGCACGAGCCGCGGCTCGCCGCCCGCCTCCGTCTTGCGGCGCAGGTACATGACGTAGACGTCCAGCGAGTTGGAGGAGGGCTCGAAGTCGAAGCCCCAGACCGCCTTCAGGATCTGCTCACGGGTGAGGACCTGGCGCGGATGGGCCATGAACATCTCCAGCAGGGTGAACTCCGTGCGGGTCAGCTCCACCGGCCGTCCCGCCCGGGTGACCTCACGCGTCGCGAGGTCCATCCGCAGGTCGGCGAAGGTCAGCGCCTCGTCGTCCTCGACGGACCCCGCCCCGGCCGCCGCCGCGTAGGAGGAGCGCCGCAGCAGCGCCCGGACCCGGGCGAACAACTCGTCCAGCTCGAACGGCTTGACCAGGTAGTCGTCGGCGCCCGCGTCGAGCCCGGTGACCCGGTCGCCGACCGTGTCGCGGGCCGTCAGCATCAGGATGGGGGTCGTGTCGCCCGCGCCGCGGATGCGCCGGGCGGCCGTGAGTCCGTCCATGCGGGGCATCTGGATGTCGAGGACGACCAGGTCGGGCCGGTACGCGGTCGCCTTGTCGAGCGCGTCCGCGCCGTCCACGGCCACCTCGGTGTCGTAGCCCTCGAAGGCGAGGCTGCGCTGGAGTGCTTCGCGCACCGCCGGCTCGTCGTCGACGATGAGGATGCGCTGGGGGTCACGGTCGCCTTCGGCGGGGCTCATGGCTGGGGATTCCTCGGGTGCGGTGGGGAGAACGGGGGCTGAAGGTAGTGAACCCTGTCAGCCTCGCACGGTTCCCCGTCGGCGCTGAAGGACGTGCTCTCGCGGAGGTCAGCCGCGTACCGTACGGCGGCGGGCGCGGGCCGCGGTCGCCTTGCGGCGGGCCGGTGCCGCGGACGCCACCTCGGGCGCCCGGGGCGCCGGGGCGTGCAGTGCGTACGCCACCTCAAGGGCCAGGGCGAACCCGGCCGGGTCGGTACCGGCCACCGTGTGCGAAACCTGCTCGATCATGACGTACTCCTCGTGCGGGTCGGGGGTCAGCTGTCGGCGCCGCCGGCCCGCAGCGTGGCCAGGTCGGACTTGACGGTGTTGATCGGGATGGAGAAGCCGAGGCCCGCGCTGCCGGCCGTGGACGAGTCCGAAGTGGCCGAGTACATCGCCGAGTTGATCCCGATGATGTTGCCGTTCATGTCGATGAGCGCGCCGCCGGAGTTGCCGGGGTTCAGGGACGCGTCCGTCTGGATCGCCTTGTAGGTCGTCGTGGACGAGCCGGTGTCGCCGTTGAACTGCCGGCCGCCGAACTCGAACGGCCACTGGCCGTTGCCGCCGCCCTGGTTCTGGCTCTGGCCCTCGTCGGTCGCAACGGTCACGTCGCGGTTCAGGGCCGAGACGATGCCGCTGGTCACGGTGCCGGTCAGGCCCTCGGGGGAGCCGATCGCCACGACCTGGTCGCCGACCTGGACGCCGGCGGAGTTGCCGAGGGTGGCCGCGGTCAGACCGGAGGCGTTCTCCAGCTTGATCAGGGCGAGGTCCTTCTTGCTGTCGGTGCCGACGACCTTCGCGGTGTAGGTCTTGCCGTCGCTGGTGCTCACCTTGATGGTGGAGGCGCCGGAGATGACGTGGTTGTTGGTGATGATCTCGCCGTCGCTGGTGGTGATCACGCCGGATCCGGTGGACTCGCCGGCGTTGGAGGTGGCGTTGATCTCGACGATGCTCGGGCTGACCGCCTTGGCGACCCCGGCGACCGTGCCCTTGGCGGAGGACGGCACCACGTTGGTGCTGGTGCTGCTGGAGGCGACCGTGTCGTTGCCGGTCAGTTCCTGGATGCCGTAGGCGGTGCCGCCGCCTATGGCCGCGGCGACGATCGCGACGGCGGCGAGGAGGGCGAGGGGGCCGCGGGTGCGCCGCTGGGG
>NZ_RSAJ01000134.1 GCF_003933965.1 Streptomyces sp. RP5T | reverse complement strand
GCGGTGCGGACCTGCCCCATGAGGGCGGCGGCGCTGGTGTCGTGTCCCTGGACGTCGCCGATGGCCACGACGGCGGTGCCGTTCGGGCAGGGGATGAGGTCGTAGAAGTCGCCGCCGATGTCGATGCCGTGGCCGGCGGGCCGGTAACGTGCCGCTGTTTCCAGGCCGGGGACGTGCGCCAGGGTGCGTGGCAGCAGCCCGGTCTGCAGGCTGTGGGCGAGGGCGTGCTTGGCGTCGTAGAGGCGGGCCCGGTCGAGGGCCTGGGTGATCAGCCCGGCCAGAGAGGTGAGCAGGGCTCGTTCGGTGGGCGGGAAGATGCGGGGCCGGTCGTAGGCGAGGACGAGGGAGCCGACGGGGCGGCCGGAGACGATCAGGGGGAGGAACGCCCAGGAGGCCATGCTGTCCTGGTGCACGGCCGGCGGATAGGCCTTCTTCAGGTCGGCGAAGGTGGGGAAGAAGGCGGCCGTCGCGGTGGTGATCGCACGTACGGCGGGGGTGTCGGACGTCATGGGGACGGCGTCGAAGCGGGCCATCAGCTCGGCGCCGTAGCCGCGGTGTCCGGTGACGCACAGGCGTCCTTCTTTGACGGTGAGCAGGGCGAGGGCCTTGGGGCCGAAGGCGGGCACGATCTGGTCGGCGGCCAGCTCGACCACGTCGTGCACGCTGGCGGCCTCGGCAAGGGCGGTGGCCAGGTGTGTGAGGTGGTACAGCGCCGTCGCGCCGATGGACTCGGCCGGCTGTCGCAGCTCGCGTTCGGCGTCGGCCTGCCCCGTGTCGGCGGGGGAGATGTGGACGCTGATGCCGCTGTCGTCCGGGTAGAGCTGGAAGCGCAGCCAGGTGTCGGGCGGTCGCCTGGCCGTGAAGGAGGTGGGCTGACGGCTGACCAACGCCGCCCGGTAGCGGTCCTCGAACATCGGATCGCGTAGCCACGGGAGCACCTCCCAGGGGCGCTGCCCCAGCAGCGGCCCGGGCGGAGCCCCGACCAGGTCGGCGCCGGCGGCGTTGATGAAGGTGAGCCGGCCGTCCAGATCCAGGGCGCAGCAGCCCACGGGCAGGCGTGCGGTGAAGGCCAGGGCCGCGGCGCCCTGCACCGGATCGGTCTCGCGGTGATGCGGAGCCGGGAGCACACGGGGCTCTTCCGGCGCCTGCAGCGCCTGGCCGCTCTCGGCCGCCTGGTGCAGGATCGCCGCGGCACGACGACAGCAGGCCTGGAGCCTCACCTGGTCGGCCGTGCTGTGGTCGGAGGGGTGCCAGATGGGCCACAGCAGCACGATGCCGCCCCACACGGTCCCCTTGCTGGTGATCGGGGCCGTGGCCAGTTTGAAGTCGTACGGAAGGACGATGCCGACACGCGGGTAGCGGCGTGCGATGTCCTCCTGGCTGCCCAGCCAGAGCGGACGCCGATCCCGGACGGCGTCCGCCACCGGAATGGCGGCCTCCAGCGGGATGCGAGCCCACGGAGCGGCTATGCGCCCGGACACCCCGCCCACCAGGGCCAGCCGGAGTACCCGTTCTGTCGGTGGCAGCAGGTAGAGCATCCCTACCGAAGCGCCGGTGTCCCGCATCAGGTCGGCGAGAACAGCGTCCGGCAGTGGGAAGCCGGAACTGGCCTCATTACCGGGCGTGACGGGGCGCCGCATGTTCTACCGCCCACTCCGGCCGGACTGCCGCGCGCGGGGGTTACGCCCGAAGCGTGCCCTGGCCGCCTCAGTGCTGATGTCGAGCCCCGCACCGATCTCCCTCCGGCTCGCCTCGGCCCTATGCCCGGCGGTCACGGCCGCCGGGATCCCTTCCCCGGCCAGAGAGGGGATACGGGTTTCCGTGGCGCGGTGCCGCTCCGCGGGAGGCATGGGCAAGGGCGGCTCTCCTGCGCCCTGGGCGGGGCTCTTGGCGTGCGGCGGAACCGCGCCGGCCGCTGCCAGTCCGTTCCGCTCGGGTTCAGTCACGTGCCACCGGCGCCGGTCGCGCCATGCGGCCTGCCGCTGCGCGGGCCGACGGTGCAGGCGCCCGTGCGCTGTCGGCCTCGACAGCCCAGCACCACACCGGCCACACCGGAGTACGCCCATAAAAGGACAATACGCCGCTCATGTGGTGACGGCAGGCCTCCGTGACAGACGCGCTCGGAGCCGGGTGGGGTCGGTGGGGTCGGCATCTCCGGGCGCGCCAATGTGACGGCGATCACGTCGACCGGAAAACCTGTCGTTCGGGCCGGGCGTCTAGCAGGTGTGAGATCAGTCAGGGTGACAGCGCTGCACAAGCTGGACGAGGAACGTCTTGTCCGGCTGGTGGCCAGAGGCGACCGTGCCGCGTTCGAGGAGCTGTACCGGCGTACGTCGCCGTGGCTGGCGGTGCGGCTGCGCCGCCGCTGTGCGGACGAGCAGATCGTCGCCGAGGTCATGCAGGAGACGTATCTGGCGGTGTGGCGCGCGGCGGGCTCGTTCGCCGGAGCTGCGGCCGGAGGGACCGCCGTCGGATGGCTGTGGACGATCGCGGCGCGTCGCCTGGTCGACGCGTTCCGGCGCCGGGCTCACCACGCCGAGCCGCCGCCGGCGGCCGCCGCGCAGCCCGTGGCGCCTGCCGCCGACGAGGAGGCGCTCGCGGCGACCGTCGACGGTGACGTCGGGGACGCGCTGCGGCGCCTCGCGCCGGAGCTCAGACAGGTGCTTCAGGCCCTGGTGCTCGACGGGATGTCCGTCCGGGAGACCGCGGTCCTGCTCGGGTTGCCCGAGGGCACGGTCAAGACACGGGCCCGCCGGGCCAGGATCGCGATGCGGAAGGCGCTGGCATGAGCGTGGAACACGCGTCGATGCGGATCATCGACGGATACGCGCGCGGCGACACGGACCTCGCCGCCGACCAGGTATGGGCACTGGAGGCCCATCTGGAGGTGTGCGCGGTGTGCCGTGACCGGCTGTCGGCCGCTGTCACGGCCGAGGCGCCCGCCGTGGCGGCGCTGGTCGAGACCGTGTGGTCCGGCCTCCAGCCCCAGCTGCCCACCGTTCCTCCGCCTCCCCGGCGGCGCTGGGCGACGCGCCTGTCCGGGTGGCTGACGCCCGCGATGGTGCCGTGGCTGGCCATGGCCGCGAGCGTGACGCTGATCGCGCTGCTGCTGGACCTGGCCGGCCCCGGCGCCGGCCAGGTGTCGCTGGTGCTGCTGTTCTCCCCGGTCCTGCCGGTGCTCGGCGTCGCGGCCTCATGGTCGCAGGGCCTGGACCCGGCGTACGAACTGACGGCCTCGGTACCGCGGGCCGGGCTCCCTCTGGTGCTGCGACGCACCGCGTCCGTACTCGCCGTGGTCATGCCGGTCCTGCTGGTGGGCGGATGGGCGACGGGACTGATGGTGGCCCAATGGCTGCTGCCCTGCCTGGCCTTCACCTCTGCCGCCCTGGCGCTCGGCACGGTCGTCGGCGTGACCCGCGCCGCCGTCGCGCTGACGGCCGTGTGGGCCGCCGTGGTCGTGGCGCCCACCCTGGCCGCCAGCGGCGTGGCCTACGTACTGCGGACGGACAGCCTGCCCGTGTGGGGGCTGGTCCTCCTGCTCAGCATGGGCGTTGTGATCGCTCGCAGGGGCGCCTACTCCCTGTTGGGAGCCCATCGATGACCATAGGAAAGGAACACGACATGACATCCGCGGTGAACGCGGCCGACATCGCACCGACTGCCTACGCCTGGGAGGTCGAGACCACCGGGCTGAAGGTCAGGGTCGGCCGGAACCGGATGGCGGTCGACGGGCTCGACCTCAAGCTCGGCATCGGCGTGCACGGCCTCCTCGGACCCAACGGCGCGGGCAAGACCACCCTCATCCGGGCGCTGGCCACCGTTCTGCGCCCCACCGAGGGCACCCTGGAACTGCTCGGCGAGTCCGTGGGCGGCCTGGGCGAGCACCGTGCGCTGCGCCGCCGGATCGGCTATCTGCCGCAGGAGTTCGGCTACTACAAGCGCTTCACGGTGCGCGAGTTCGTCGAGTACATGGCGTGGCTCAAGGAGGTACCCAAGACGGACATCCCCGCGGCGGTGCAGCGCGCCGTGGAACGGGTGGGGCTGGCGGACCGCGCCGACGACAGGATGAAGGCCCTGTCGGGCGGCATGGTGCGCAGGGTCGGCATCGCGCAGGCCATCGTCAACGACCCGCTGATCCTGCTGCTGGACGAGCCCACGGTCGGCCTGGACCCCGCGCAGCGGCTCCGCTTCCGCGAGCTGTTGCAGGAGTTGGGGGCGGACACCTGCGTGCTCGTCTCGACCCACCTGGTGGAGGACGTGGCCGCCGCCTGCACCGACGTCGTGGTCTTCGCCGAGGGGCGGCTGGTCTTCAAGGGGCCCCCGGACGAGCTGGCCTCGATGGGCGGCCCGGAGCACGTCGGTGACAGCCCGCTGGAGCGCGGCTACTCGGCGCTGCTGCTCAACCCCGAGCAGGGAAGGGGAACTTGGTGAACGGCCACGTCCTGCGTATCGAGTTGAGGCGTTCGGCCGCCCCGTGGGCCGGCGTCGTGGTCCTGGTGCCGGCGCTGGTGTTCCTGTACGTGCTGGGCGGCGCCTGGTGGAACGGCACCACGGCGTGGACGGCCCAGTGGACGCCCCTGGCCCTGTGGACCCGCTCCCTGCTGTTCTACCTGTGGCCGCTCACCATCGGGCTCGGGGCGCTGCAGGGACTGCGCGACCACCGCTCCAGGATGTCCGAGCTGCTGGCGAGCACCCCGCGGCCCGCCCGGCACCGCGCGGCCACCCTGGCGGGCGCGACGGCGATCACGCTCACGGCGGCTTTCATGGTGCTCGTCCTGGTGGGCGGGGTCCAGGTGTTCGCCCACACCGAGTACACGCACCTCGGGTGGCTGCCCGTCTCGCTGGTGGGGGTGCTCTTCCTCGTCGCGGGAGCTGTGCTCGGCATGGGGGCCGCGAGGGCCCTGCCCTCCCCGCTCACGCCGCCCGCGCTGGCCATGGGCGCCTTCGTGTTCACAGCCCTCATGCACATGTCGGTGGGCCGAACGACGACGGGCACGGCGGACGGGTTGACGACCACGGAACCGAACCGGATCTCGCTGCTGTCACCGACGGTGGAGGACGCGCGCAAGGCGTTCGTCACGCTCTCCGCCTCCGTGCACGTCGGACAGACGCTCTGGCTGCTCGGCATGGCCGCGACCGGCTTCGCACTGCTCGTCGCAGCGACACCGCGCGCCCGGCTGACCGCCCTGACGCCCGTCCTGGCGGGTGCGGCGATCGCCCTGCTCGTCCTTCCCGCCGACGCGCGCCGGATGTACGTCGTCGACAAGGCCGCCGCCGAGCTGGTGTGCGACGGTCCGGTGTGCGTGACGAAGACGCAGCAAGCACGACTCGCGGACCTCGCGGGACCCGGCAAGGAGGCGCTGCGCCTGCTGCACGGTGCCCTAGGTGATCAGGCGCCGGACTCGGTCCGGGAGAACACCGCCGTACCGCCGGAGGGCTCCACGCCCCGGTGGTCCCGCAAGACCGTGCTCATCGACTTCGACGACGACATCGTCGCCGCCGTGAAGGGCAGGGAGCTGACCCGGGCCCTGATCGCGAAAGGCATGGTGCCGGGGTGCACTCCCGTCGGCTGGAGCGGCTTCGGTGGGGATGAGTTCGCGCAGACCGTCGCGGCGGGCTGGGTCCTCGGGGACCTCAAGCCGCTGGCCGGCACGCCCGCGAGTCTGCGTGGCACGGTCGAGGCCGAGACCCGCCCGGTGTGGAAGAAACTCCAGGCGCTTCCAAGGGCCGAGCAGCTCTCACGGATCAAGGCGATGCGCACCGCCGCGCTCTCCTGCGAGGGCGATCCGTTCGACGTCCTGTCCGGCGGTGCGTCCCGATGAGATGGCTGACGTTGTACGCGCGTTCGCGTCAGGTGCCCGCGTCGCTCGCCGCGATGCTGATCGGGGCGGTGACGGTGTGGGCACTCGCCCGGCACGGGAGCTCGGGACCCGCTGATCCGAAGCTGCCCGCGCTCATCCTCACCACGGGGGTGATGGCCGTCTCGGTCGGACTCGGCGGGCAGGACCTCGCACTGGACCGGACGGCCGCGATCCGCTGGGTGCCCCGCAGGGCGGCCCACGTGTTGCTCGCCGGTGTGGCCGTCGCCGCGGTGCTGCTGACCGTGCAGACTCTGGGCGTGTCCATGGCCACCACGGCGTTCGTCGTCCGGGACAGTGCGGGGCTGATGGGGCTGGTCGCCCTCGGCGCGGCGCTCTGGGGCGGGCAGTTCGGGTGGATGCCCCCGTTCGCCTGGCTCGCGTTCTCGTTCTTCGCCCCGCCGGCCACCAGTGTGCCGACGCAGGTGGTGAACTGGATGCTGCTGCCGCCCGGCACCGCGGCGGGCACCTGGACGGCCCTCGCCCTCGCGGCCGTCGGCACCACGGCCTACGCCGTCACGGGTCCCGGACGGTAGCCGGGGCGGGACAGGCCGCGCGGCTTGGCTGACGGCTCGCCCGACAACCGTCGGGCGACCGGACGACGTGCCGCGTTCCTGGCTGCGCGGACGACGTCTCGGGCCTCGACCGTGTTCGCTCGATGGAGGCGACCAGGCAGTCCTTGCCGACTGGTCGCAGATGTCGCTCGGCCACCGGATAGAGGGTGCTGGACAGGGGTTTGAGGGCGGAGTAGTCCAATGTGGCGCGGTGTCAGAGGCCCTTGTGGTGGGCCGCTTGGGGGGGGCGGGCCGTCGCCGTGGCACCCAGACCAGAAAGCGAGTGTCCACCTCCTCGACGAAGGAGAAGGCCCGGTCGGCCGGGAGGTTGATGGCGAAGTCGTGGTGGTCGGCGAAACGACTGCCTCCGGATGCCGCCGCACTGGTCGCCGGGCGCGACATGACAGCGCACGACGGTCTTGGCTTGCTGGTGGACGATCGGTATGCGGGCCCTCATGTGGCGAACTCGGGCGCTACTCCGCACAACACGTCCAGCTACAGCAGCCGTTGATCC
Source organism: Streptomyces sp. RP5T (assembly GCF_003933965.1). GTDB lineage: Bacteria > Actinomycetota > Actinomycetes > Streptomycetales > Streptomycetaceae > Streptomyces. The sequence goes on along the minus strand of NZ_RSAJ01000134.1, from coordinate 10,678 downwards.
GGTATCGCGGGGCCGGAAGGGCCGGGCGGTCCGGGGATACGGCATCTGCCGACCGGGCCGCGCGTACGGGCGCCCTGCCGATCCCTCGCGCGTACCGGGCCTCGGACCGGACTCCTGCGCCTCTGCCGGATCGTGCTCGGTCCGAGGCGCGGGGAGGACCCGCCCCGTTCCCGCAGAACCCGCATCCGCCTCACGGACCTGATGTCACTGCCGTACTGCACAATGCACGGAAAGCGAGATCAAGATCGGCTGCACGGGGTAGGCGGTCTCGAGTCCGTGCGGCAGAAAGGCCACCGTTGATGCAGTCCACATCCGGCACCCAGGGAGGTCTGACGATGCTCGCGCCTCGTCGCAGCCGGTCCGCCACGCCGCTCGATTCCCCGGCTGTCGAGGCTCTGCGTGTCATGTCCGACCCTCGTACCCCCGTCTTCCTGACGGTGCATGCCGACGGCCGCCGAAGGTACAGCTACTGGCGGCCGTTCGACCCGGAAACCGGCAGGGGCAGCTGCTACGTCGCCCTGCCCACCGCCGCGTGCGACGCGCTGCACCACGCGGCGAGGATCAGTTTCGGCGAGCCTGTGGTCGATCCGGCCAGGACGACCTACCGCGTACGACCTGTCCGGACCCCGGCCGCTCCCGTACCTCCGGCACGTCCGGTACGCACCGTGTCCCAACGTGCGCGTGCGGCCTGACGATCAGGCGGAGGCTCGACGGCGACGACACCACGGCGGCTCTCTCGTCCTCTCGCACGCGCTGTTCCGTGAGATCAGTGCACCTGCACCCCTGTGCGAGGGCCCCAGGCCCTTCACGAAGGACCTGTTGATCACCGGCACTCGGTCGTCGGTGACGTCCGGTTGTCCGTCCTTGCGTTGCCCGGGGGAGTGAGGCAGACCTGCGGTCTCCCGGGAACGTCCCGTCCCCGGGCAACGAAGCCGGAATCGGCCGGCGGCACCGGTCTGTCGCGAACGCGCCGCTGCGTGCCCCGAGTTCGCCAGACACCGGCTCGCCCGCGAACAGTCACGCGGCCCATGTCGAAGTGCGCAGTGCCCGGCATCGGGTGTCGGGCGAAGCCGGAGAGCCGCAGACCGGCTTCACTGCAGCCGTCTCCTCGCCGTGGCTGCCGCCTGATCTCCCGCCACATGGGATCGCGTTTTCCTGGTCGGGCGTGCGCTCAACGGCGTCAAGCTGCCCGACTACGAGGGGGTCCCGGACTCCGCGGCCCCGGCCGGATCGCCGATCACCTCGTCTGCCAAGCCGTAGGTGCGTGAATAGATCCGAGCTATGTCAGGGGTTGGCCCTGTTGCTGCGAGTCTGGATCCGTGGTGGCCTCAAGTGGACATGTTTTGACATGGGTTTATGGATGAAGTCTGTCTCAGCTCTGGACGGCAGTGCGAGCAGCCCCTATAAATTCATCCGATGTCATCGACGGCGCGAGGTACGGAACGCGTCCGAGATGCCAGGAGAACTGACGTCCTTGCACGTTGCTCGTGCCCTGCCCCTTCCCCCCTCACGCATCCAGGACCCAGGAGCCGCACCATGTCCTCTGCGTACCTGAGCAGACGTTCCCTGATCAAAGCTGCCGCCCTCGCCGGAGGCGCCGTGGCCTTCGGGCTGCCTCAGGCCCTCTGGGCCGCACCCGCCCAGGCCTACACCGTCCCGTCCAAGTTGGACTGGTGGTACCAGGCCCGGTTCGGCATGTTCATCCACTTCGGCTCCTACTCCTACCTCGGCCACGGTGAATGGGCCTTCTCCACGGAGAACTGGTCCAAGTCCGCCTACCAGACCCAGGTGTCGCAGCGGTTCAACCCCACGGCCTTCAACGCGGCGGCCATCGCCCAGCTGGCGGCAGACGCCGGTATGAAGTACCTGGTGATCACGGCCAAGCATCATGAGGGCTTCGCCATGTGGGACTCCGACGTCCCCAGCTTCACCGACACCACCGGCAACCAGCTGTACAACCTGCACGACTACGCCGGCGTCCAGGGAGATCTCCTGGCGGCCCTCAAGACCGAGTGCGAGGCGAGAGGCGTCAAGTTCGGGCTCTACTACTCGATCCTGGACTGGAACCACCCCTCCCAGACCATTCGCAGCGGTGGCGTCACCACCATGGCCTCCCAGGCCGCCCGCACGAGCTACATCGCCGACATGAAGGCCCAGCTGCAGGAACTGCTGGACCGCTACGACCCGGCGCTCCTGTGGTTCGACGGCGACTGGTTCGGTGAGCCCTCAAGCCCCACGCTCCAGGACTGGTGGCTCAAGTCGGACGGCGTGGACCTCTACGACTGGCTGATCGCCCGCAAGCCCCAACTCGTCGTCAACGAAAGGGTCAAGCGCGACCTGGGTCTTGGCGACTACGCGGTCGCGGAGTTCGGTGTCCCGGCCGCGCCGCTGGAGCGTCAGTGGGAGCGGTGCGACACCATGAACGGGGCCTGGGGCTACAACGCGGGCCTGGAGAACTCCTACCGGCCCGTGAAGGATTTCGTCAGGGAACTCGTCACCTGCGTCTCGCGGGACGGCAACTTCCTGCTGAACATCGGTCCCAAGGGCGACGGCTCGGTCACCGCCGGATCCGTGACCGTACTTCAGGGCCTGGCCTCCTGGATGGCGACGTACGGCGACAGCGTGCACGGAGCCACGGCGAACCCCTTCGGCACCGACCCCGTCTGGGGTACGGCCACCAAGAAGGACGGCAAGCTGTACGCCCATGTCTTCGCCTGGCCTTCGGGCGGCGTGTTGCAGATCCCGGCGCTCACGAACCCGATCAGCCGCGTCTACCTGATGAACAACCCGTCGGGCTCGCTCAGTTACACCGTCAGCGGCGGCCAGATCAACGTCACCGTGCCGTCCGGTGCGCCGGACGCCAACGACTCCGTGGTGTGCGTGGAGGTCAGCGGCGTCCCGACGGCCGCGGGCGCGGGCCGGGTGACGGCGTTCAAGGACGTGGGCTACTCCGGGGTGAGCGCGGTGCTGACGCTGGGCAGCCACACCTCCTCCCAGCTGACGGCCGCAGGGGTGGGACCGTCGTCCATCTCCTCGCTTCGGGTGCCTCAGGGCTACCGGGTGACGGGCTACTCCGGCGACAACTTCACGGGCACCAGCTGGAGTTTCACCGCCGACACCCCCGACCTGCGGACCACCGGCAACAACGACGCCATCGTCTCCCTCAAGGTGACGCTCGATCCGGCCACCTATTTCCGGATCGTCAACGTCACGGACGGTCTGGCCCTGGACAGTGGTGGCAATGTCGCCAGCGGCTCCAACCTCAAGCAGTGGACTCCGGTGGACAGCACCAATCTCCAGTGGCAGGTGGTCGACCTCGGGACCGGTTACCACCGGCTGGTCAACCGGACCAACGGCATGGTCGCCGACGGCTGGGGGGCGACCGACAACGGTGCCCCCGCCCGGCAAGCGGCCTGGAACGGCGGCCCCAACCAGCAGTGGCAGATCACCGACCGCGGCAACGGCCAGTACTCGATCGCCAACCGCAGTACGGGACTTGTCCTCGACGGCGGCGGCCAGGTGACCTCCGGATCCGTGACGAAGCAGTGGACGTGGACCACCAGTACGAATCTGCTGTGGACGCTTCAGCCGCCCGTCTCCTGATCACTTGCGACAGCGCCTTCCCGACCAGTCGGAGGCGCCGTCGGCGCGGGCATTCGCGTGGTGCGGCGCCGCACTCTTGCGGACGGGGCGGAGGGAACCGCAGACCGCAGATCCGTCAGGCCTCCACGCGCCACGATCATTGCGCTCCTGGATCCACTTTCGACACGCTCGCTAACCGCTCCTCGTGAAGGTCCCGAGACCGGTCGTGTCGAGGTTCTCGACCCGGACCTTGTCGGCGCGGCCGCCGGAGCCGACGGTGAAGGTCACGCCGGACAGGCCGACGGCGTTTTCACCGGTGGTGCGGTAGCTGAAGGTGTCACCGTCGTAGTGGCTCAGGGTGAACCGTTGCTTCTTGGGGCCCAGTTGCATGGTGAGTTCGCCGTCCTGGGTGCTGACGGTCATCGGGCCGTAGTACGCGTTGGCGTATGTTCCGGTGTAGGCGCTGTTGGCCTTGGCGGGTGCGGGCGAGGACGGGGGCTTGCTGTAGTCGACAGGAGAGCGTTCTCCCTGCGTCGCCTGCTTGAAGATCGGCCCGAGGAACGTCAGCCAGTCGACGGTCGGCCCGCCCGTCTCCGCGGTGTCGAGAAACGTGGTGGCGATCGCTTCGGGCACACCGATGGGCTCGCCGTTGGTCAGGACGACGATGCCGAGCTTCTCTGAGGGCAGCATGGAGACGTTGGTGGCCGCCCCCAGTGCGAAGGCGCCGGAGTGGCCGAGCTTCAGCCTGCCCTGGTCGTCGTAGCCCACATTCCAGCCGAGCCCGTAGAACCCGGCCCTGCCGGCCGGTGTGTGCGGCGGTTCGGACATGATGTGCGGCAGGTGGGTCTCCTCCAACGCTTCGGCATCGACGAGTTGTCGCCCGTCGAACTTGCCGTTGCCCAGTTGCAGACGCAGCCATTTCGTCATGTCCTGGACCGTGGAGCTGGCTCCGCCCGCCGGACTCTGGGCGTCCGCGTCACGCACGTGCTCGGCACGCCAGGTGTTCCCGGCCCGCACATGCAAGACGGCCTTGTTCTTTGCCTTCTCGTAGTCGGCGAAGGAGGAGCTGGTGGAGTCCATGCCGAGCGGCTTGTACAGCTTCTCGTCAGAGAGCTTCTCCCAGCTCGTCCCCGCTGCGCGCGCGACAGCGACGGCGGCTTCGGACAGTCCGAAGTTGGTGTACGCGTAGTGGGCGCGGAAGGGGGCCAGCGGCTCGTAGCGCAGGTGGCTCAGGATGTACGAGCGGTCATAGCCGAGGTCCTCCAACAGGTCTCCGGCGTGGTCGGGCAGCCCGCTGCGGTGCGAGAAGAGGTCGGCCAACGTGACATGGCCGGTGACCCACGGGTCCTTCAGAGCGAAGCCGGAGCTGTGCTCGACGACCGGGTCGTCCCAGCCGACGGTCTTGTCGCCCACTGCCGCGGCGACCACGGTGGATGCAATGGGCTTGGAGACCGAGGCGAGCTGGAAGACGGTGTCCGCTCCGACCGGGTCCTTGGCACCTGCCTTTCGCACGCCGAACCCCTTCAGGTAGACCACCTCGTCGTCGTGCACCACACCCACGGCGACTCCGGGCACACCGGTGCGGCGCATGGTGTCCCGTACGACATCGTCCAGCTGGTTCACCGCGGTCTCGACGTCGGCCCGGCTGATACGGGACGGCGGCTGAGCGGGCGGGGCGGTGGGCAGCGGCGACGTTGCGATGGCCGCACGTCCGGCGATGGAGGTACCGGCATCGGAGCCGGTGCAGGCGACGGCCAGCGTCGCCACCATGCCCAGTGCCGCGGCGGAGTGAAGGGGGCGGCGGCATCCACCGTCGAGTCGGACCATGACTCCATGGGAATCCCACCCCCGGCACCTGTCGCACCCTGCCAGGCCGTTCGGGGGATCCAGCGCGCGCCGCCACGCTGACCCGACGGGACGGGTCGGCGCAGGGATCGCCGAGGAAGTACGTCGCGATCGGCCGGCAGCCGGCATGAGTGCGCTGCCGCTGTCGGCTACCTGCACAGGCCTTGGAGCGCACATTCCGCGGACTGTGATCTCGGAAATCGCGAACGGCAGGCGGACGAAGGTGTCCGTGGCCGGGGAACGCGTCCGTGACCCAGGTCCGCGTCAGCGCACAGGTCCTCGCACAGGCTCCCGTGCAGTCGGCGAGCGCGGCCGATGATGAGGGAAGGGAGGCGACCAACGGGAGCGAACTCGCCGCACAGGCTTGCTTACCGTCCCACGCACGGGTTCGTGCGGCCGTGACCCGGCTCCGCGCAACGGCCATCGACTGCGGCAAGCGCCGCCCCGGGCCTCGCCCTGGCCTGCGAATTCGGACTGAGGAGCACCACCTTATGGTTCGGGAACTGTCAATTCAGGGACCCCCTATTGTCTGATTCCGTGTGCCACGTCCAGCACCATCAGCGCTGACCGGGCCTCGACCGCCGCTGCCGCGTCGCGCAGATCCATCCCGGTCAGCGTTTCGATGCGCCGTAGCCGCTGGCTGATGGTGTTGGGGTGCACCATCAGAGCCTGTGCCGTCGCCTGACGGTCCAGGCGATGCGCCAGGTGTGCTCGGAGGGTCGCCACCAGGGACGTGCCGTGCTGGTCGTCGTGCCGGATGAGGGGGCCCAGTGTGCGATCGGCGTAAGTGTGCAGGGGGGCCGGGTCGCCGAGCTGGAGAAGGAGGCCTGCCACGCCCAGCCCCTCCAAAGTGATCACGCCTGCGCTGCGCCCCTGGCGGTCCGCTACGGCGAGGGCGCCTCGGGCCGTTCGGTAGACCTCGGCGAACTTGTTGTCGGTGAGCTCGGAAACGGCGACGGTCACGGAGGAGACTCCCGCCGTCGTCGAGATGGCTCTGCGCAGCGTCTCGGCGATCCGCGGCCCGTCCCCGGGGCCGGTCGCGGGCGCGGGCCACAGGGCCACGATCGCCTCCTGGTGCTGGCTGATGAGGGGCCGTGGGGTGATGGTGGACGCCAGCCGGTTCGCCTCGTCCGCGGCGCGACGGAGCGTGCGGGCCGCGCTGCCCCGTCCGGTGGTGTCGATGTGGGCGACCAGCGCGCAGTGGGCGCGCGTCAGATCGTGGCCGAGCAGCCGGGCGCGGTGCAGGAGGGCCTCCGCGTGCGGGTCGGCGCCGGTGAGCAGCTCGGCCAGCAGCTCACCGCGCAGGTTCTGCTCGACCTCCAGCGCTGTGCGCTGCCGGAGCAGTTCGAGCGAGAGGACCACCGAGGCATGCTCCAGCGCTCGGCGGTCCAGCGTCGTCAGGGGTCCGCGGTGGCCGGGTAGCCAGACCCGCGCGGGCACCTCGCCGAAGAGGACGACGTCGGCGACGATGTGGCCGTCCTGCTCGCGGACCAGGTCGGTGCCCGGTGCGGGTGCGGTCGTCGGCCAGCCGGCGACAGGAGGCTCGGCCGGGGGGCCGGCCGCGGCGAGCACCTCACCCCGCGCGTCCTGCAGGAGCACTGCCGTGTCGAGCAGGTCGTGGAGGGCGGCGGCGATCCCCTGGATGCCGCCCGAGCGGACCGCCACCCGAAGCAGGCGCTCGTGGATCTCCTCCGAGCGCGACACGAGATCGTGCTGTCGGCGCAGATCCTCGACGAGCCGGGCGGAGGTGATGGCGATCGCCGCGTGCTCGGCGAGCAGTTGCAACCGCCCGATTTCCTCGGGACCGAATTCGTGCACCGCGGACCGGTAGCTGTTGAGCGTCCCGATCACGCCGGACGCGGTGACCAGAGGCACCGACAGCATGGAACGGTAGTCCTGGTCGTGTGCGACGCCGCCCCAGATGAAGCCGGGCTCGCGCGAGATGTCCTTGACCGCGGCCGGACGGCCCGAGCGGTAGGCCCGGCTCGACGGCGCCCCGGAGAGCGCGTCGTCCTCCAGGGGGACCGGATGATCGGAGTTGACCCGGGCGACGTAGGTGGCCGACAACCCGCTCCAGGCGGCGATCACGAGGTTGCGTTCCTCGGCGTCGGGCAGCAGGACGCCGCAGAAGTCGAGTCCCAGTAAATGCCGGGCGGTCGAAGCGACGAGGTCGAGGACCTCGCGGAGGCCCCGGCCTGCGTTCACGGCCGAGGTCAGTGTGCCGATCGCGGTGAGCCAGCTGTGCAGCTCCTGTTCATCCTCCACGGTCAGTGAGTGTCGTCGAGAACACTCTGGCTGTCCAACTGTGTCAGCTGTGACATATCAGTCGCCCTTGCGCATGGGTCAGACTCCGAGGACTCACCCCGTCGGATCAGTCCCAGAAAGGGCCGGAATGTCGATGATGACTTCTTCGCCGCCCAGCACCGCGAACCTCGCAGCGGGCCAGGAACGCCCCGTGATCAACCCGGCCACCGGAAGCGTCATCCGCACCGTGGCGGACAGCTCCGTCGCCGACGTCGACGCGGCTGTCGCCCGTGCGCGTGCCGCCTTCCTGGACGGACCGTGGCCCGCGATGAGCCGCACGGCGCGTGGCCGGCTGCTGCTGCGGGTCGCGGACCTGATCGAGGACGCCGCCGAGAGCCTCTACCAGCTGGAGACGCAGAACAACGGCCGGCCGGTCACCGAGACGCGGGCGCAGTTGTCGAGGGTGCCGGAGTGGTTCCGTTACAACGCGGGACTGCTGGCCGCCCAGCGCGACGCCGTACTGCCCTCGGACGGGCCCTACCTGACCTACCAGCGCCGGGCGCCCCTCGGGGTCTGCGGAATCATCACGCCGTTCAACCACCCGCTGCTCATCCTGGCCCGTAGCCTCTCCGCGGCGCTGGCCACAGGCAACACCGTGGTGGTCAAGCCGTCGGAGACCACCCCCCTGTCCACTCTCGCGATGGTCGAACTGCTGCAGAAGGCGGGCGTCCCCGACGGTGTGGTGAACGTGGTGACCGGCGGGCGCGAGGTGGGGGAGCGGATGACCGGGCACCCGGACATCGCCAAGATCACCCTGACCGGCGGGACCGAGGCCGGGCGCGCGGCCGCAGTCGCCACCGCGCAGCGGTTCGCGCGGGTGACCGCCGAACTCGGAGGGAAGACGCCGATCGTCGTCTTCGACGACATCGACCCTGACGTGGCGGCCGAGGGCGCGGCGTTCGCCGCGTTCGTCGCGGCCGGGCAGTCCTGCGTGGCAGGTTCGCGCTTCCTGGTCCAGCGCGCGAGCTACGACCGGTTCGTCACGACGCTGGCCCGGCGCGCCGACGCGATCCGCATCGGCGACCCGTCCGACCCGGCCACCCAGATCGGCCCGATGGTCAGCGCGGTCCAGCGCGACAAGGTCCTGGCTCTGATCGGGAAGGGGCGCTCGGAGGGAGCGCGTGTCGCTGCCGGGGGAGGGGCGCCGGACCTGCCCGCACCCCTGGACAGCGGATTCTTCGTCCGCCCGACCGTCCTGGCCGACGCGACGATGGACATGCAGGTCGCGCGGGAGGAGATCTTCGGCCCGGTCGCCGTCGTCGTGCCGTTCGACGACGAGGCCGACGCGATCGCCAAGGCCAACGACAACCGGTTCGGGCTCGGTGCCGGCGTGTGGACACGCGACCTGGCCCGCGGACACCGAGTGGCGGACCGCATCCAGGCCGGAATGGTGTGGGTCAACGACCACCACCGTCTCGAACCCTCCCTGCCCTGGGGCGGCATCAAGGAATCCGGCACCGGCCGCGACGCAGGGACCGAATCCTTCGACGACTTCACGTGGCTCAAGACCGTCGTGGTGCGCACCGCGGACGACGACGTCGACTGGTACGGATCCGACGCCCCCGGCCGCCTCAACTGACCCCATCCCCAGCCACGTTCGACCTCCGGCAAAGGAGCCGACCATGTCGAATTCCGGAACCACCATCGCGCCGCCCGGGACCTGGCGCACCGTCATCACCCGCACCCAATGGCTGGTCCTGGCCGGCACCACGATGGGCTGGGCGCTGGACGGGTTCGCGGGCAGTCTGTACGCGCTGATCCTCGGCCCGGCGATGACGGAACTGCTGCCGCACAGTGGCATCGCCCCCGCCGGGGAGGCCATCGGCCTCTACGGAGGCCTGACCGTCGCACTCTTCCTGTTCGGATGGGGCACCGGAGGCATCCTGTTCGGCATCCTCGCCGACTACTTCGGCCGGGTGCGGGTGCTGTCCGCGGGCATCGTCACCTACGCCGTTTTCACCGCACTGGCCGCATTCGCCGACACCTGGTGGCAGTTGGGCGTGCTCCGCTTCATCGCAGGGCTCGGCTCCGGTGTCGAGGCGCCGGTCGGCGCGGCGCTGGTCGCCGAGGTGTGGCGCAACCGCTACCGGGCCCGCGCCTGCGGCGTGATGATGTCGGGCTACGCGATCGGCTTCTTCCTCGCCGCGCTGTCCTACGCGCTCATCGGCGACCACGGCTGGCGCCTGATGATGGGCATCGCCGTCCTGCCGGCCCTGCTGGTCTACTTCATCCGTCGGCACGTACCGGAGCCACCGGAGATCCGCAGCACGATCACCGCACGTCGCGCCCGTCGATCCCGCGGCCATCGCGCCGAACAGGATCGCTTCGTCCTGGCCCGGTTGCTCACCCCGCCGCTGCTGCGGCCCACCCTGGTCGGCACCGCCCTCGCCACCGGCTCCCTGGTCGCCTTCTGGAGCGTCTCCACCTGGTACCCGCAGATCATCCGGCAAACGGCCGCGGCCGCCGCGCTGTCCCCGGACGTCGCCAACTCCCGCGTGGCAACGGCCTCCATGCTGTTCAACGCCGGCGGTGTGCTCGGCTACGCGACCTGGGGCTTCCTCGCCGACGCGATCGGCCGCCGCGGGGCGTTCCTCACCAGCTTCGCGGTCTCCGCGGCCGGCGTCGGATTCCTCTTCCCCTTCGACCACGCCTGGGCGACGTTCCTGGCCGTCATCCCCGTCGCGGGCTTCGGCCTCTACGGCGCCCTGTCCGGCATCCTCGTCTACGGACCGGAACTCTTCCCGCCCTCCGTACGCGCCACCGGGATAGCGCTCTACAACGGCATCGGCCGGTACCTGACCGCGACAGGCCCCCTGGTCGCCGGCGTCATCGCCGCGTCCTGGTTCGGCGGCGACCTCGGCCTGGCCACCACCTGCGTCGTCGCGGTGGGCATGCTCGGCGCCCTCGGTCTCCTCTTCGCCCCCGAGACCCGCGGTCAGGCCCTGCC
>NZ_RSAJ01001347.1 GCF_003933965.1 Streptomyces sp. RP5T | reverse complement strand
TCCTTCTCCTTCTGCTCCTGCTTGGCCTCCTGCTCGGCCTGCTTGGCCTCCTGCTCCTGCTGCAGTTGCTCCTGCTTGGCCTCCTGTTCCTTCTCCTTCTGCTCCTGCTTGGCCTCCTGCTCGGCCTGCTTGGCCTCCTGCTCCTGCTGCAGTTGCTCCTGCTTGGCCTCCTGTTCCTTCTCCTTCTGCTCCTGCTTCGCCTCCTGCTCGGCCT
>NZ_RSAJ01001346.1 GCF_003933965.1 Streptomyces sp. RP5T | reverse complement strand
TCGCCCGGGACGGACGCGTACTCCCCGAGAGTCGTTGCCCGGGACGGGCGTGTGCCCGCTGCGACCCGTCGCCCGGAACGGCCTCGCGCCCGCCGTGAATCGTCGTCCGGGACGGACGCGTACTCCCTGAGAGTCGTTGCCCGGGACGGGCGTGTGCCCGCTGCGACCCGTCGCCCGGAACGGCCTCGCGCCCGCCGTGAATCGTCGTCCGGGACGGACGCGTACTCCC
>NZ_RSAJ01001345.1 GCF_003933965.1 Streptomyces sp. RP5T | reverse complement strand
CCGCATGAGCTCGTTGAGCATGTTGCCTGGCTGCTGTACGAGCACCGCCGCGCACGTAACACCCGCTGGCGGAAGCTCCGCTGCTTCGACCAGGCACTGCTCACGCTGGTCCACCTGCGCAAGAACGAGACATTCGCCCAGCTCGGCGCCGGGTTCGCGATATCCCAGGCCACCGCCTGGCGCTACGTGGACGAGGCCCTGGAGGTGCTGGCTTCCTGGGCCCCAGGCCTCCATGAAGCC
>NZ_RSAJ01001344.1 GCF_003933965.1 Streptomyces sp. RP5T | reverse complement strand
ACGAGGGCCTTTCTGGTCGGTGTAGACGTCGCAATCCACACCGAACCGGAAGGCCCTCACCCGTTCAAGATCCCTCAACCGAGACCTGGCTCACCCGTCCACAACCTCCCGGGACAGAACAGCTAGGGCGTGTTGCGAAAGTCCCGTCGTTCGCCCGAAGGGCGGGCCTCGCGGCGTCAGGTGCGTGCTCTCGGCGTGCCGGGCGGAAGCCCTCGTACTGGATGTACTCGGGCTTTCGCCCGGTGCG
>NZ_RSAJ01001343.1 GCF_003933965.1 Streptomyces sp. RP5T | reverse complement strand
ACCGAGGCGAACACATCCGCCACGAACAGCCCCAACGCGGCCCGTAATCGGTTCACTTCATGCGCATCCACACGACCAACATGCTCTTGATCAGCGCAAACGGATAGACCTAACGAAGCACTACTAGTGCTGCGTTCCTCAAAGGACGTACACATAGCGGCGGCGTAAGCGCCTGGTGGGTGGTGCTGGTCTGCCCCAGATCCAGGGTCGGGCGCGGGCGTTGAGCTGGGCTGTGGCCACTTCGGTG
>NZ_RSAJ01001342.1 GCF_003933965.1 Streptomyces sp. RP5T | reverse complement strand
TGGCCGACGGCGGCTGGAAGTACCTGTCGACCGGCGTCTACACGGCGGCGACCACGGAGGAAGCGATCGAGACCCTGCAGGGCCAGCTCTGGGCGTGAGCTGCCAGTAGGGCCCCAGGGCGTGTTGCCCCGTGAGGTTGGGGACGCGGCTGGCGGGTGGTTGGCCCTTGAGCGCGGTGTGTCCGCGGTGGTGATTGTAGGTGTGCAGCCAGTCGGGGAACGCTGCGCGTCGTTCCTGCTCTGACCGATAG
>NZ_RSAJ01001341.1 GCF_003933965.1 Streptomyces sp. RP5T | reverse complement strand
AAAGCCGCGGCGATCTGGGGCAGAGGTTCGTTCTTGCGCAGGTACACCAGGGCGACCAGGGCACGCTGGTGCGGGGGGAGCTTGCAGCGGCGGTCACCCTCACGGGTGACGATGAGCATGGTGACCCACTCGACCAGCGCATGCGGGAGGTCGAGTACGGCAGGATGGCGAATCAACGAGGCACCTGCGCTGACGAGTTGAGACTTCGAACATCTCCCTCAACGGCGCAGGTGCCTCGTGCGTTGCGACCTCG
>NZ_RSAJ01001340.1 GCF_003933965.1 Streptomyces sp. RP5T | reverse complement strand
TGGTGGGACGAGGTCGCGATCGCACCCGACGCCGTCGCCGTCGCCGGGCGGTCGCGTTCGGCGTCGGGCAGCCCGTGGCGGTCGGTCGATCGGTCGACCTGGGCGGGATCGTCGTACGGCCCACCGCTGGTGGGACGAGGTCGCGATCGCACCCGACGCCGTCGCCGTCGCCGGGCGGTCGCGTTCGGCGTCGGGCAGCCCGTGGCGGTCGGTCGATCGGTCGACCTGGGCGGGATCGTCGTACGGCCCACCGC
>NZ_RSAJ01000133.1 GCF_003933965.1 Streptomyces sp. RP5T | reverse complement strand
CTTCGGGTGGGTGGGTGGACCATGCCCCTGGGCGAGTTGAACCTCGGTGCCATGGCCGAGGCTTTTCAGCGTGGGTGCTGGCTCGGCGGCGGTGGGTCCGAGCGGCCGCTGCAGCAGTTGCCGGAGGGTACCGGGATGGTGCCGGTGACCCGTGTCACCGGCACCACCAGGCCTGTGCGGGTGCGGCAGTCCGCGCAGTTCGCCCACGAGCTCGGTGCGATGGCGGTACGGCACTGCGGAGGACCACAGCAGGTGACTGCCCTGACGGCCCGCGCCCAGGCCGAGGGGGTACCGCTGTGGATCGCTCGGCGACACGCGCCGGGGCCCGCCGGTCCGATCACCGTCGCCATCGACCGGCGACTGGCACGCGTGGACGTGTGGGGGCCGCAGGCACCCCCGGTACGGATACGGGCCCCGCACGGTTTTCAGCCCGATGCCGCCGACCCGTCCAAGGGGCTGTGCCTGACCATCGGGGATGTTCCGGCGCAGCTCAGCTTCAAGAAGAAGCTGCGCAAGTCCAGAAGTTCCGTCGAAGTACGGCTGCCCGAGCGGCACTGGGTACTGCGGCGGGAGAGCCCGTTCACCTCGTGGCTGCTGTGCGGTGAGCGGCCGGTCGCCCTGCTGACGTGTCCCCCGCGCCGCCCGGCGCTCGCACCGGGCACACTCCTTCGGCCACTGGCCGAGGTGCCGTACGAGAGTACCGACGCCCTGGATGCCGTCATGGCGCACGTCTTCGCCGTCGCTTTCGGGCTCGGGGACGCCACGGGTACGGCGAGGTTCGGGCCAGGCCGACGGCCGGCGGTGGGCGAGGGCGAACCGTTCGCCACCGACGCGACATGGGACCGCCCGTGGTTCAGCAACCTCGGGAGCGGCCGCAATGACAACGAGCCAGGTGGCGACGACAGTGGCGGCTGGGACGGCGACGGCGGGGACTCCGGTGGGGGCGATGGCGGAGGCGGCGACTGAGCGGCCTTCTGGACCCCCAGCTCACCGATACCGGTGACCTCGCCCTCGGCTGGAAGCGCCAGGCCACGGCAATGCGGAGCAACGGGGCAGGCAGCCGGCGAAGTCCCTCAGTCGGCCGCCCCCATGCCCCGTACTCTGATTTCACGGAGCCTGTCAGCGGCGAAGGGCCCCTATGGATGCGGGGTTGGCCGCACTGGCCCGCGTCAGGCCAGGACGTTCGTGCAGGTGATGGCGTGGGACGCGGTGGTAGGCCGGGCATTGATGTGCATGATCACGCCAACGTCCAACGTCTCTTCGGCACCATCGGTACAGGAGTCTCGTCGGCCTTGCCGCGCCCGGGTGCTGCGCGCCCGCGGGCCGGGCTCTCAGCCCACGACAACCTCCTCTTTGGAGATGATGCTTCCAAAGCTGTTCAGGTCGACGAAGTTCTTATGGTCCGGATCGACGGTCTTCAGCCAGTTCTGGCAGAGGAAGAGCGCGTTGAGGTCGTCCATCGTGTCGAACCATGTCTCGACCACCGAGTCGTAGTCCGGTTCGGGATGGTTCGGCGCGGGGACGGGATACGACACCACGAAGCGGCGGATGTACTGCTTCGCCTCCGGGATGGACATGAGGAGGGGCCTGTGGATGTTCCGCTGGTAGTGGGTGAACTCGTCATGAGTCATGCCCTCGCGACGCTTCAACGTGATGACCAGTTTGATCATGATGCCTGTCCGTTCCTGTTCGATGCGTAATGCTTCGTGGGCCTGGTATTACCGGTAAGGGATTGCGCCGATACCCGTACCAGGACCGGTCGGGTGCACAACACCGTTGACGGCAGGCCCGCGGCGAGCGGGGACTGCGGTATCGGTGATCTATGCGTCGTCACAGCAGCAAGCCTGCGCCCGGCTGCTGAGCCGATCCAGGCACCAGCGGTGCCTGGATCGGCTCAGCAGCACCCACGCACACTGGAGGTATGGACAGACAAGAGCTGGCCGGCTTTCTGCGTGGCAGGCGCGAGCACATCAGCCCTGCCGACGTGGGGTTGCCCACCGGGCCACGCCGCCGCACCCCGGGACTGCGCCGCGAGGAGGTGGCGCAGCTGGCGTTCATCTCGACCGAGTACTACACGCGCCTCGAGCAGGCCCGCGGCCCTCGGCCGTCGCGCGAGGTGCTGGCTGGTCTGGCCCGCGCCCTGCGCCTGTCGGACGCCGAGCGCGACCATCTGCACCACCTGGCTGGCGCGCCGCCCGGCCCGCCTGCCGGGCCCTCACGTGAAGTGCCACGGAACATCCTCGATTTGCTCCGGCAGCTGCCGCACACCGCGGCGATCGTGCTGTCCGCGACCTACGAGGTGATCGCCTGGAACGACCTGGCCGCCCTTCTGGAGGACTTCTCCCCACTGCCCCGGCGCGAGCGCAACCTCCTGCGCCGTGCCTACCTCGCCCCGCCATCGCGGGAGCGGCCGTTGTACGACCCGTTCGACGCGGAGGCGTTCGCCTGCGCCGCGGCCCGGCGCCTGCGGGCCACCGCCGCCCGCTACCCCGACGACCGCGAGGTGGCCACGCTGGTGGAGGATCTCCTCGCCGGCAGCGCGGAGTTCGCCCGGCTGTGGGCCGCGCACGATGTGCGCCCCGAGCCCGCCCTGCTCAAGACCGTCGATCACCCGCTGATCGGTCCCATCACTCTTACCTGCACCTTCCTCGACATCGCCGGCCGGGACCAGCAGATCGTGCTCTTCACGGTCGATCCCGGCTCTCCCGAGCAGGAGGCGCTGCGGCTGCTGTCGGTCGTCGGCACCCAGCGCATGGATGTATCCGGCTGAGGAGCCCTCGCGGGATGATCTTCGTGTGCCGAACGAAGTGGGGCAGGCGACCTCGTTCTTCAGCGCCTGGCACTCAGTGAGGTCTGTACACCTGGCGCGATCGGGAGGGCAGTCGGGCTGGCAGACAGGGGAAAGAGCTTCAATGACCTGCGACTCCGTATCCGCGAACGGCAGCGGGGCAGGGGGCGTTGCCTGCGGGGCGGACCGGCCAGGCCATGTCCCCTCACCCCGTGGCGTCACCTTGAGCCGCTGCACAGGGAGGCAGGTCACACGTCAGTGGTGGAGACAGCAACCGTGGTGGTGTCGGTTGCCGCCCCTGGGGTGTCGTCGATGAAGCAGCCGTGATCGTTGCGCAGGGTTACAGCGTCAAAGTCGCTGCCTACACAGAGTTCCGGCGGTCGATGTACAGGTCGCTGACACTGTCACGGCTCTCCCCGGTGTGTATCCGGACCGTGCCACGGCCCTCCAGGCGGTAGTGGTCGAAGGTGTGCGTGTGGCCATCCCCGTCCGACAGGGGTCACATCGCCATCCGCTGACCTGTCCAATCACCCCTCACGACATGGGGAAGGAGAGTCAGTCATCACTTGCCGGGCAAGTCCGCAGCCTTTCGGTGCGGTTGACCCCGGTTCAGGCATTCGATGACAGGCCGAGATACGTACCGTTGAGCGCTGCGAACGAGTTCACCTGGCTGCTCTCTGCGAGAGTCGTCCCGAAGCAGACCGACCAGGAGTTCGCGCCAACCCCCGAGGACGGGCACTTCCAATCGCCCAAGTGCGTGCCGGACGCGGTGTACAGATCCATACGCGCCTCCGCGCCATAAAGGCCGGCTTGGTTGTTGCGCACGATCACCGCTGCCTGGACCCCGCTTCCGCTGGACGACCTGATCGCACAGGCCTGCGCGATCACGCCGGTGGCGATCGTCTTGCTGCCGGCGCAACGCCACGTGCTGGAGCTGGAAGTGATCGGGTTTGTGTTGCCGTAAGCACGCCAGACACCGGCCGCGGCCGCAGGGGGAACGGCGACAGTGGAGCCGACCCAGGAGCGCAGGTCGTCCACACGGGTGCTGACTGCGCCGGTCCGGGTCACGGCCGGATCGGTGCCGAGGCAGCCTCCCTGCCAGGATCTGCTGCTGACGGCGACCAGCTCGGCCGTACCGCCGGCCAGGCGCACGGCCGGGCCGCCCGTGTCGCCCATGCAGACGCTCGCGCCGTTCTCGCCGGTGGTGGCGACCGTCTCCGCGGCGACCGAGTCGACGGCGAAGGTGCCGCTGTGCAGGCGCAGCGGGGCCCATTCGGTGGCGGTGCGGCCGTAGCCGGCCACCGTCAGCTTCTCCCCGGGCGTGGCCGTGGCGGCGGCCAGGCTCACGGGCGTGATGGTGGTGACGGGGCGGCTGAGCCGCGCCAGTACGGCGTCCCGTGACGGGTGTCCGACGAGTTCCACGACGGTGCGGGTCTCGCCGCCGTAGGTGGTGAGGTCGGTGCGGCCGATGGTCGCGGTGGTCCTGAGCTTGGGGGCGCCGGTGGGTATGGCGAGGCTCACGTCCGGGTTGTCGGCGAAACAGCTGGCTGCGGTGAGCAGCCAGTACGGGTGCACCAGGGCGGCGGAGCAAGCCTTCTGGCCGTCGCCGATTTCAACGCGGGCGGTGAACGCGAGCGTGCCGTCGGCCGCGCCGGTGCCGGAGACGGCGTTCGCGGGGGTGACACTCAGCGCCAGCAGAGCGGCGACGAGTGGTGCGGCGAGGCGTGTGGTGAATGCTTTGGTGAAGGGGGCGAGGCGATGGTCTCTGAGATGTCGCATGACCTTGGTTTCCTTGGTGGGAGACGTGTGGCTCACGCGCTCGACGAGCCCCGCAGGGACGGAGCTGAAGCGCCGGTGAGGGTGCTGCTTGGCCGATCTGGGCTCGGGTAGCTTGAGCTCGCTCGCCTCGCTCCGGGTCCGCGCTCGCAGTCATCGCTGTTCTCTCCGACACGTGGTGTCCATGAGATTCCGTCTGTGTGTCCGGCGGCGCGCGGGTGTTCGGTGTCGTACGGCCGGACCTGGCAGCCTGGCGTCCGGGGTGCAGGCTTTCAGGTTTCCGGTGTCGTCGGTGGTGATGAGCTCAGTGGAGGCGTGGTCCCCGGGACCCGGTGTGGTGTCCCGTGAGGACTCGAGTCACGCGCGGATCCACTTCTGCACGATGCCGGTGCGGGATATCGGTCGGTGGTCAGGCGGCCTCGGGTCGGTCCCAGATCCAGGATCCGGTGCGGGAATCCCAGGGCTTGACCGGCCGGGGCCGGTTTCTCCAGCGCGGCGCCAGGGCGGTCGCTCTCGTCAGAGGGTGATCATCACGGTGCCGCCGTCGAAGTAGGTGCCCATGTTCCTGCGCACGGCGACTTTGCCGTCCGCGATTGTGTGGACGAACAGGTCGGCCTTGCCGTCACCGGTGGAGTCGCCGAAGCGGAGGCGACCCATGTCGGTCCCGGTGACGAAACGACCCCAACCCGCACTCCAATGAGTACCCCCGTCGAAATACGTGCCCATGTTCCGACGAACAGAGACATTCCCATCCGTACCATGCACGATCAGGTCAGCCTTCCCATCACCCGTGATGTCAGCAAAGTACAGACGACCCATGTCGGTCCCGGTGACGAAACGACCCCAACCCGCACTCCAATGAGTACCCCCGTCGAAATACGTGCCCATGTTCCGACGAACAGAGACATTCCCAGCCGTACCATGCACGATCAGGTCAGCCTTCCCATCACCCGTGATGTCAGCAAAGTACAGACGACCCATGTCGGTCCCGGTGACGAAACGACCCCAACCCGCACTCCAATGAGTACCCCCGTCGAAATACGTGCCCATGTTCCGACGAACAGAGACATTCCCATCCGTACCATGCACGATCAGGTCAGCCTTCCCATCACCCGTGATGTCAGCAAAGTAGAGACGACCCATGTCGGTCCCGGTGACGAAACGACCCCAACCCGCACTCCAATGAGTACCCCCGTCGAAATACGTGCCCATGTTCCGACGAACGGAGACATTCCCATCCGTACCATGCACGATCAGGTCAGCCTTCCCATCACCCGTGATGTCAGCGAAGTACAGACGACCCATGTCGGTCCCGGTGAGGAAGCGGCTCCAGCCGGCGGACATGACGGTGCCGGCACCGAAGCTCGTCCCGAGGTTGCGATGGACGACGACCGAACCGTCGATGCGCTGGAGCACCAGGTCGTCCTTGCCGTCACCGTCGATGTCCGCCGGTGTGATCTTCTCTCGGCTGAAGACTTCCTTGACCCAGCTGCCCAGGTCGTCGACACGGGTGTCGACGGCGCCGGTGCGGGTTTCGGTGGGATCGTTGCCGAGGCATCCTCCCTGCCAGGAGCGGGAGTTGATGGCGACGAGTTCGGTGGTGCCGTTGACGGTGCGCAGGGCGGGGCCGCCGGCGTCTCCCTTGCAGACGGTCGCGCCGTCGGAGCCGTCGAGGTCCACTGTCGTGGTCGCGGTGGAGACGACGGTGAACGTGCCGGTGTGCAGCTTGTCGGGCACCCATTCGGTCTTGGTACGACCGAATCCCGCCTGTGTCAGCTTCTCGCCCGCGACTGCGGGCGTCGTCGCCAGCCCCACGGGCTTGACGGTGGGATCGGTGATCCGGGCGGCGAGCCTGACCAGGACCAGGTCGCGGTCGGCGTGCGGGACGAGCCAGAGGGCCTGCTGGACGCTCACGTTGGTCTCGGACAGGTCGGTGCGGCCGACCGTGACGGTGGTGGTGACGGCCGGTTTGCCCGCGGAGAGCTCGCCGTCCGCGGCGAAGCACGTGGCCGCGGTCAGGACCCACTGCGGGTCGATGAGGGTGCCGGTGCAGGCAGCCTGCTCACCGACGTTGACCTTCGCGACATAGTTCAGCTGGGCCGGGGCCTCGACTCCGTCCAGCGCGGAGGCCGTGGTGGTCGCGGCCGGAACGGCACCCAGGAGGACGGGGGTTGCGAGCAGGGCAGCGCCCAGCGCGGAGAGACGATGACGCCTGGAGAGATGCATGAGCGTGACTTCCTGGACACGAAGGCCGCGCGTCCCGTTGACACCGGGCCGCGCTGCGGCGGGCATGACAATCTTGGCCGTGCCTACTTGGAGGATCTGATCTCGATGAGCATGTGATCGCGGCCGTCCGGGTCCGCGGCTTCTCCGACCGGCGTCCAGGAGTTCTTGAGGACGTCGAACGACTTCTCCTCGGCACCTACGGTCATGTCGACCGCGGTCGTGTAGTCATTGCCCTTGATCGCGTAGACCGCGGGGATCTCCAGAGTCAGCCAGCCGGAGTCGCCAACCACCTTGAAGCAGATCTTGTCGGCCTTGTCGCGGGCCATGATCTCCAGAAGGCCGGCACCACTCACGCAGTCGGCCAGAGTGATGTGCCCGTCGCCGCGCTTGAGGAGGATCTTCTTCTCGGCAAGGATCTTGTCCGCCAGCGGGTAGTTGAAGTCCTCCACCGCGTAACCGGGGGTCTCCCCCGCGACCAGCACGGCGGGGCTCGCCTCCCGCGCCGCCCCGCCGGGGATGCCCGTGGCCACTGCGAGCCAAGCCAGGGCACCGACCGCGGCCGCACCCAGAGCGCGCAGCGCAAGCCGCTTGCGCTGCAGCTCAATCCGCTTGCCCTGCGGGCCAATCCGACTGCGCTGCGAATCAGCGGACATTCCGCCGTATTGCTTCATTGCATCCCCCAAGTTCGTCAACGAAGACCGGATATTCGCCACCGGTCTCGCGTTCTCGGGTGCACGGGAACGCCTTATCGGCATCGCTCTGCCGCGCGCGTTCCAACTCCCCCGTGAAGTGGCTCCCTTACGCCTCAAAGCGAGAAGACCTCGCTCCGGCGATCGCCATCCTCTTCATCATGCAAACACGAAGCCACCCCTAGGTCGAGCCTGGAGAACCACGCATACCGCCGCAAACCACATGCCCCACTCATGACCTCCGTCACACCCTGTGGAGGTTGCACCACCACTTGTGAAGCTCCTGTAGAGAAACTCCTGATGTTCTATCAGGGCACGTGCTGCGAAAATGAGTTAAAGAACGTGACGCTTAATTGGCGCACTCTGCAAGGACAGTTGATATGGTCCCGAGCGACAAGTACTCCCGACCGCACGCCACTTCACGTCCGTCGGCATTCCACCTTTCTGGGGCACCGGGAACCGCCCTGCCGGTGCGATCCGGCATGTCCAGTCAGCCGCTCACACAAAGGACTACTCTCCAATGCAGACAAGCTTCTGGAGCCGTCGCCGCGTGCTCGGCGCGCTCGCCGCCTCCGCCGCCGTGGCCTCCACACCCTTAACGCTCCTCCCCGCGACCGCCGCCGCTGCGGACAGCGCGACTCCCGAACCGGTGCCGCTGCCGGACACCGAGCGCGCCAAGGTCGTCAGGGCGTGGCTGACCGGTGGCAAGGGCGTCAAGGCCGCAGCCTCCGTGGCCCTTTACGGGTCGGACGCCGACATCCAGGCCTTCCTCACCGAGACGCTGCCGAGGCAGACCGTGGAGGACAACCGCGTCGCGATCGTCCGCAGCCTGGACCGTGCGGGCAAGGGCCTGCGAAGAGAGGCCGTCGCTGCTCTCGAGAGCGGCGACGCCGCGATCGCCGCGTTTCTGAAGGACGGCTTCAAACCGGCCATCCTCGAAGATCTCCAGGTCGCCACCACCACTGTGTCGTCCACCGGCGACAAGGCGGTGGTGCGCAGCGCCAACACCGCTCTCGACGCCGCCACCGCACCGGCTCTCACCACCTTCCTCACCGACAAGCAGTACGACGCGCGTCTGGAGGACACCCGGGTCCAGGTCAGCGCCATGCTGGTCAACGCCGGCCCGGAAGTGCAGAAGTACGCGAGCCGTGCGCTCGAGGGGACCGCCTCCGACGTGGAGTGGTTCATGGAGACCGGGCAGCACATCGCGCGCGCCCGTGACCAGGAGTCGGCGACCATCGAGGAGCTGGTGGCCCTCGTCGAGCGCGAGGGCAAGCGCGCCCAGAAGGAGACCAACCTGGCCGTGGAGGCCTCGGCACGCGCCGAGACCGCCGCCGACAAGGCCAAGGAAGCCGCCCAGAAGGCCGCCGCCGAGGCGTCCGCGGCCCAGAACGACGTGCAGAAGTCGGCGGCTGCGGCCCGGAAGGCCGCGAGCGCGGCGAAGGGCGCGGCGGACGCCGCACGCAACGCCATCAACGCCTCCAATGCAGCGGTGAACGCATCCCGCCGTGCCTCCTGGGCGGCCACCGGTGCCGCTCAGGCCGCCTCGAACGCGGGCAGCGCCGCCTCCCGTGCCTACCGGGCCGCGATAGCCGCCTCCAAGGACGCGAGCAAGACACAGGAGGCCAAGGACGCCGCGGTCGCCGCCAAGAACGCCGCGGCCAAGGCCCGCAGTGCCGCCGCCGCTGCCGACAAGGCCGCCGTCGCCGGCGACGCGGCCGCGTCCGCCGGCACGGCCGCCGCCTCCGCCGCGCGCAACTCGGCCGCCGCCGCCACCGCCGCCGCCCAGGCCGCCGCCTCCGCAGGTGTCGCCCAGGCGGAGGCCGCCGAGGCCAAGCGCCAGGCCGCCATCGCCACCAGCGCGGCCAACCGTGCCACCAACGCCGCCTCCGCCGCCCAGGCGCTGGCCAGCGCCGCCGCCACCGCGGCCCGCACCGCCCGCGACGCCGCAAATTCCGCCGCCGCCCACGCCGACAAGGCGGCAGCAGCCGCCGAGGAGGCCGTGAAGTACGCGGGCCAGGCCATCGACTACGCCAACAAGTCGACCGCGCACGCCGACGAGGCCGTGAAGGCCGCCAACGTCGCCACCAAGGCCGTCGCCGACGCCATCGAGGTGGAGAAGAACGCGCGCGCCGCCGAGGCCCAGACCCTGGAGCAGGACAAGCAGAAGGCCATCGAGGAGGCGCAGTTGCTCGCCTCCGTCGAGGCGAGCGATCTGTCCGACGTACGCGACAAGCGCCTTCTCGCGGAACGCACCGCCCAGGACATCAAGGACCTCATCACCAGAGCTGAACAGGCCCTGTACTCCGGCGACATGGAGCTCGCCGCGACCCTGGGACGCAAGGCCGCGATCGGCCTGATCGAGTCCCGGGGCGCCTTCACCCGGCAGGCCGCACAGCACGCCCTGGCAGGCTCCGACGACGACGTCTTCGCCTGGATCGACCTCGATCGGGCCCTGGCCCAGGCCCAGGACGACCGCGAGACCACCCTCCATGTCGCGACGATCGCCGCGCCGAAGATCGCCGAGGCCGCCCAGCTCGCCCTGGAGAGTTCCAGCTCCACGGCCATCGGTGACTTCCTCACCAGCGGCATGAAGAAGGCCTCCGACGAGGAGCTGCGCGTCGCGATCGGCAGGATCCTCAAGGACGGCGCGGGCAGGGCCGTCACCGCCGCCGCCAACAAGGCACTCGACGAGAACACCACCGAATCCCTCAACTACTTCTTCGACCACGCCTACCCGCTGGCGCAGCAGGAGGACGACAAGGTCCTCGCCAGCCAGCTCATCGCCACCGGTGGCGCCTTCACGAAGGCCTACGCCGAGGTCGCCCTGGAGGGCCCGGCCTGGATGCTCCGCAACTTCATCCTCGTGGTCCAGTTCAGGACGGCTCAGCTCGACCACGACACCGCCACCCATGTCGCCGCGATCCGCGGTGCCATCGCCGCCGCCGCGAAGATCGCCCAGAAGGCGCAGGAGAACGCCGCGCGGGCGACCCAGGCCGCCTATCTGGCCCGTAACAACGCCGCCAAGGCCCAGGAGTGGGCGGACAAGGCGATCGCCTCCTCCAAGGCGGCCGACAGCTACGCGGACGAGGCGCGCCGCAACGCGGACGCCGCCGACAAGTCGGCCGCTGACGCCCAGGCCTCCGCCGACACGGCGAAGGCGGCTGCCGCAACGGCCCGCGGCGCGGCCCGCTCGGCCAACTACTCGGCCAACAAGGCGATCGACTCGGCACGCGCCGCCCTCCAGTCCTCCGCTGCCGCTCAGAGTTCGGCCAACTCCGCCCGTGCCTCCGCGCTCGCCGCGCAGGCGGACGCGAAGAAGGCCGCCGCCGCGTACTCCGAAGCCAAGCAGATCGCGGCCGCGAAGCACCGGGCCGAAGTGGCCGCCGCGGCCAAGGCGGCCGCGGAGAAGGCCAAGGCGGACCGCGAGGCCCAGCGTGATCCCGCCGCCAACGACCGGAACAACCAGGTCAATCCCAACGGCACCCAGGACCCCGCCGACGCCGACGAGTGGTGGAACGACGCCCAGTTCTACGCGGACGCCGCCAACGTGGTCAGCGTCGGCGCCGGCCTGCTGGCCGCCGGCTGCACTCTCGCAGGATTCGTCTTCCCGCCGGCCTTCGCCGCAGCCGGCTTCTTCGCAGGCGTCTCCGCAGGCGCGAGCGCCATCAGCACTGTCTTCACCGGCATCGAACACGGCTTCACCAGCAGCGAATTCTGGTGGTCCGCCGCAGGCACCGGCCTGAGCCTGGTCACCTACGGCCAGAGCAAGTGGCTGACCGCGCTGAAGCCCGCCAGCACTGTCGTGAAGCCCGTCGTGGGCAAGATCGCGGGTGTGGTCGAGGACGGGGTCTCCTCCATCACCAAGGATCTCTTCGATCTGGTCGCCTGACGAGTGAGTCCCTCTCGCACGGCTCTGACGCGGTAGAGCGCGGGCGGCCGTCCACCGCTGCCCCCGGGGGGCACTTCATGTCCGGTGCCCCCCTCTGCGCTGCCACCAGGACTTCTGCGCTGCCACCAGGACAACGAAACAAGAAAGCGAGACCTGACAGACATGCATGAAAGACGCCGTCGAGGCGCATCCCGAATACGGGCGCGGTCGACCGTAGTTGCCGTCCTTGCCGCCGTGACGCTGGGACTCACCTCAGCGGGCCCGGCCACGGCACAGCAGACCGCGGACGAGAACCCACGGCACGCAGAGAGGATCGACCGGACGGGCCAGACCGACTCTACGGCCCCCCTCACCGCCACCAGCGCCTTCCCCAAGCAGTCGGGGGAACACTGTGAGGCCACGAAAGCAGGGACGAAGGAGCGCCGGGCGGGCGCCGTCGAGGCGTGTGTGAGCACGACTCCCGTCCTGGCCGCGCGCACCAAGGCACAGCCGCAGAGCCTCGCCGCCACGTCGGCCAACGTCGCAACCTGCTCGCTGGCCAGCCCCGGCAACTACTCCTACGAGCGCTTCAGTTACTGCGTGACCGGGGTGAACGTCCTCTACATCCTGCGCGACAGCAAGGGCGTGGAGCTCGGGCGCGGGACCCTGGAGGTCTCCACCAGTGCGGCACTGCCGGCGGCGGGCACCACGTGGAGCGAACACGTCACCGTCACGATGACCTCCGCCAGCGGCGAAGTCACCGCCCTAGACGCCAAGTTCCGCGCCTCCTGCACAACCGGCTGCCGTGCGACGACGACCGCACCCTGGTACGAGAGCGGTCTGGTCCTGGGCAAGACCCTCGCCGGTGACGTCAAGTACCTGTCGGCCCCAGCGTCGGGCTCCGTCGCGGAGTTCCTCACCTCGTACAAGCTGTACGTGACCTCCCCCGGCGCCACGCCCGTCGACCCGAGCGCCTCCTGGGACAACCCGCGCAAGATCCGCTGCGACGACGCGGTCGGGGGCACCTCGTCGGCGGGCTGCGTGATCCCTTCGATCATGCCCGTAGTGCCGATGAGCGCGCAGGCCTCCGATGCCGGCGGCGCGGTGGCCGCGTACGCGTGGGCGCAGAACAAGCTCAACGGCGCCTGGGGGAAGAAGGGCAGCCCTCTGACCCGGTCGACCAGCGGCGTGGCCGACCGCGCCGCCCGTACATGCGCCGGCTTCTCGCCTGAGCCGGAGCTCGTCGACAACGACTCCTGCGGTGACTTCCCCTTCGGTGAGGCGAAGGAGGGCGGTGCCGCCGGCAGCGACTGCGTCAAGGTGATCCCCAATCTCGGCAACGGCGAATGGGACACCTACGTCCTCAACGACGCCCGTGCCGTGGACCCCGCCTCACCCTGTGTCCAGGCCCATGTCACGCCCGACGAGAAGCAGTTCGCCGCCGCGCAGCTCGCCGACGGCTTCAAGAACCAACGGGTCATCGACGCCGACCAGTTCGAGCTGACGTTCTCGCTGCCGGACACCGGCCCGCACGCCCGCTGCCTGGACACCACACCGGACGGTTCGCTTCCCAGCGGCGCCGGATGGATCCTGAACACCACCGAACCGGTCCCCCACGTCAACAAGACGACCGACCCGCTGGGCCGGGCAGGAGACAGGCCGACTCGGGCTGAGGCTTGCCTGGACAGGACGGCCCCCGAGGGCACCGACGCGCAGGGAGACATCCCGGGCTGGCAGGATGCGGACAACTTCAGGAAGGACAACTCGCTCACCAACGGGCTGGCCCGGTGCCACCTGATCCCGAAGGTCGCCGGCGGACGGGGTATCGCGGTCAATCTCGTACCCTGCTGGCAGGCGGGGATGAACACGGGCACGCCCAGCATGCGAACCTACGAGGCCATGGCGCAGAAGGTCATCCAGAGCTCCGAGTCCGCCTTCGGACCGGACGACGCGATCTTCTACCGGGTGACGCCCGTCTACAACGACAGCACCAGTACGATCCCGGTGGGAGTCACGATGAGCGCTGACATCGAACGGGCCAACGGGACGACCGAGCAGTTGTTTTCCAACGTCTATGTCACCAACACCCTGAAGAACACCGGGTTGTACAACCTCGGCAACTGATCACAGTCAGTTCGCGCCATCGGGAGCCAGCATGAGTTTCACGACCCCGCCGCGGCCGCTCGACGTGACCGCGCTCTTCCCTCAACTGGCCCCGCTGGCCCGTACGGCGACCCGGCTGCATCCCCGACCCGGGTCGCCCACGCCGTACGACAGCTCCGTCGGCGGGCCGCTCCTGTGGCCCGCCGACGAGCCGTGGCCGCACTGCGAAGTGCCACACGACAGCGAAGCGTCAGACGAGATGCATTCTCCGGACGAAATCCGGCTTCTGCGTCGCATCCGTACGGCAGGGGCCGAGCGCCGACTCCGCGACCCCCAGGCTCCCGCGGTCACGTCCGAGGAGCAGGAGATCGAGCAGCGGCTCCAGAAGGGCCACCCGTGGTTCGACGGCCCGATCCCCATGATTCCCGTTGCCCAGCTCTACGCCCGTGACGTGCCCCTCCCGGGCAGCCCTCCCGGAGCGGATCTGCTCCAGGTCCTGTGGTGCCCCTGCGACCACGAGGACTTCGCACACCCCCGGACGGCCCTGCGTTGGCGTTCGTCCGCCTCTGTCACCGACGTCCTCGATGCCCCGCCCGAGCCGCCCGTGATCCAGTTCGACTGGTACCTCCCCATGCCGTGCCTGCTGGCACCCGAGCAGGTCACCGAGTACCCCAGCACCATGGAGCTGAGCAAGGAACTGCAAGAGCAGGTGGGGGACGAGAGCCGGTGGGAGGCAGCCGGATACGCGTGGGACAGCACCGGGGCGGAAACCCCGCAGGAGTTCTACTTCCGCAACCTGTGCCACGCCCCCGGGTGGAAGACCGGCGGCTGGACCCGCTGGGGCCTCACCGACCCCATGCCGCGCCCCTGCCCCGAATGCGGCACCGAAACGGTCCCGCTCCTCACCATCGCGAGCAGGGAATGGGACCCCGGCAGCAAGAGCTGGATGCCCGAGGAGGAACGGACGAATCCGACTTTGCTCCCCCTCGGTATCCGGCCCGCGAACGTCACTCTGCTCACCATCGCCGACGCCTACGACCTGCAACTCCACGTGTGCCCCGTGTCTCCCGACCATCCGCACATCGAACTCGTGCAGTGAGCAGGCCCGATGCTGCCCTCCGGGCTGCGAGATCGGCGCGTTCGTCCTCGGTGTGCGGCTCTCAAGAGCCCACCTGTGCCCGGAACACGCGCCCCAACCATCTCACCGCCCGCGGACTTCGCATCCGACGCGGTCACACGCTCCCGCGCGTCCGGCCCACCTGCGAACACCCACATGCAGGCGGAATGTCCCCTGGCCGAAACGCGGCGTGCCATCGAAGGACGCGTTCGAGCGCGGCGAGTCCGTCGCGCTCGGCCCACGGCTTCGTCAGCCGTTCGGCCGGCTGTTCTTCGCGTTCGTTCCGTTCCGCGCGCCGCGCCGTGTTAGAGCAGCCCGGGCCCAGCATGCACCCGACTCGACGCTGGCCGCGCCGGTAGTCGGCGGGAGCCTCTGCTGTACCC
Source organism: Streptomyces sp. RP5T (assembly GCF_003933965.1). Lineage (GTDB taxonomy): Bacteria > Actinomycetota > Actinomycetes > Streptomycetales > Streptomycetaceae > Streptomyces. The sequence continues at coordinate 2,697 of NZ_RSAJ01000133.1, read as the reverse complement.
GTTCGAGGTGTCTTGAGTCGGCACTCGGAGTCTCCGACCCTGGCGCCACCTATCGAGAAACGATAGATTGATATCGCGTCTCGATGGGAGGAGTGGGGATGGGAAAGCAGGCTGTTTTTGCGTTGCGGGTGGTGATCGTGGCGCTGTTCGGCGGCTGCGTCGTCGTGCAGGGGGTGCTGGTAACGCTCGCGGCCCGTGGCCTGTCCGGTACCGGTGGCGGCGGAGCTGCTGCCCTGCCGGCAGCGGTGATGCTGATGGTGGTGCTCGGGATCGTGTGCGCCCAGACGGTTCTGTGGTGTGTGTGTGGCGGCTGTCCACGCTGGTGCGGCGTGGCACGGTCTTCACCCCGCCCGCCTTCCGGTACGTCGATGTGGTGGGCGGTGCTTTCGGGGTGACTGCGCTGTTGTTGTGGGCGCTGGGGGTGGTGCTGGCCCCGGGTGAGGCTGTCGCTCCGGGCGTTGTGCTGCTGATCGGTGCGGCGGGCCTGGGGGTTGCCGGTGTCGCTCTGGTCGTGCTTGTCCTGCGCATCCTGCTGGCTCAGGCGGTCGCGCGGGATGCCGAGGCCTGCCGGATGCAGGCCGAGCTGGCGGAGGTGATCTGATGCCGATCGTCGTCGACATCGATGTAATGCTGGCCCGACGCAAGATGTCGGTCGGGCAACTGGCAGAACGGATCGGGATCACCCCGGCCAACCTGGCGGTCCTGAAGAACGGACGGGCCAAGGCCGTCCGCTTCGCCACCCTGGCCGCCCTGTGCGAGGTGCTGGAGTGCCAGCCCGGCGACCTGCTGCGCTTCGAAGCCGCCGACCACTGCCCTACAGCGCCAGCTGCTTCACAGCCGCGCGATCGCTCGACATCGACCACATGGTCCCACTGGCCTGAGAGATGATCTCGACCACCTCCGCACCACATGGCTGCGAGACTGGCGCGGCGTCATGGGCCTGGCCTGCCTCACCCTCGTTCCCGTGGCCTCAGAGCCGTGAAGCCCTCCATCCTTCGTTCTCGGTGGGGGCGTCCGGGCTCGGAGCCGCACAGCGCGCCCCTCTGTGTGGTCTGTGACACCGCTGTGACCGGAGGTGTGGGTTCCACCACAGCCCTCAGGCAGGAGGCCTGGTGGGGTGGGCAGATGCCGACCGTCTCCCGCACCGCATCGACCGTCCTCGCCGCGACCGTGCTGCTCGCCGCCTGTGGTGCCCAGAGCACCTCGCCGGGCACTGGAGACGGCGAAGCCCCGGTCCGGGCCGAGGCATTGTGCCCTGCGGACTCCATGCCGTACGGCGCTACGCCGCGCTCCGAACCGTCTCCTCGCCCCTCCGGCACGCCGTCCGCACTGCCCCTGCCCTCCGCCGGCCGGACGACCGAGGACGACGTCAAGATCACCGCGTTGTACGCCTGGGGCCCCGAAAGCGGCTGTGCGGGCGTCGACTACAGCGCGGACTTCGAGCTAACCAACCACCAGAAGGCAAAGGCCACTTACACCCTCACCTTCGGATTCCTCGCGGCGTCCGGCGGGGCCGTCGAGAACGGGGAGCAGATCGTCGAGGCGGTCGCGCCCGGGCGGACCGTCAAGGGCACCGTCGTCATGCGGCGGACGGCCGGGAGCGCGCCCGCGGTGACGGGTGTGGAGGTGCGCAAGGTACGCAGCGTGCCCGAATCCGAGGTGTCGTCCGCCGCAGGCTCCTGCCCGAAGTCGGGCGTGCACCTCTACGCCGACCAGGGGAACGCAGCCATGGGGCTGCGGGTCGTCGGTCTGCACCTGGTCAACTGCGGCACACGGCCGTACCGGCTCGATGGCCGTCCGAAGCTGGAACTTCAGAACGCGGACCACGAGAGGGTGAACGGCGTACGGATCCTGCAGGGCACCGAGGAGATCAGCACCGGGCTCGGAGGGGACGGCGCCCCGCAACCGGTGGTGCTGCAGCCGGGTGAAGCAGCGGTGGCCGACCTGGCCTGGCGCAACACCACTCAGGCCGGCGACGCGGTGAACGCGCCGTACGTCCGTGTGTGGGCCGCGCCCACGGCCGATCCCGTGACGGTCGTGCCGGAGCTCGATCTCGGGACGACCGGACAACTCGGTGTCGGCTCGTGGCGCAAGGACGAGACGTACCGGGGCTCCGCCGACACTCCCGCCGCGCGTCCGTAATCGCGCTCCACACCGTGATCGCCGGCATGCCCGTCGGGCGCCCGCTCGTGCACCCGAGGAACGCACCCGCACTCGAAGTCGTGCTCTTCACCGCTCCCCTGGTGACCGCAGTCGCCTGCCCTTCGTCGACGTGCACGAGCGGCAGTTCAGCGCCGTAGCCATCGCGGTGGTGTTCGTCGTGGTGGTGACCGCACTGACCGGACTGCTCACCCACCCTCGTCTGCCGGCCTGGACGAAGACGACCGTGTTCTGCACGGTTCCGGCCGCAGCGCTGTCCTGACTGCTCGTCGTCACGGCGGACGACACGCTCCAGGACCCCGGCGAGGATCCGTGTTCCACGTAATACGGAGGGGCGGCGTCTCGAGAGCGTTCCCCCTCACGGGCATACGGCCGCCACGACGGCGGCAGCACTCAAGACCTCGCATCCGGTCCCCAGCGATCCGCAGGCCTTCCTCACCCACGACTGGGCAGAACGCGCCTTCGCCGAATTCGCAGAAATGGCTCACGGCATACAGGCTCCCTGCGCCGAACCCGCCCCCCGGGCCAATCGACTCC
>NZ_RSAJ01001339.1 GCF_003933965.1 Streptomyces sp. RP5T | reverse complement strand
CCTGGAGGGAAGGCTCCCGGCCCGGCAAGTCGATCAGCGGATTCAAGCGCATGTACTCGCGGTTCGTGGCCCTGCGCATCCGCCCGGCCGGACGCGGCGTCCGCAAGACCAGCGACGGTCCTGATCTACCCGAACGCTGGCTGCTGGCCGAATGGCCCGCCACCGAACCCGAACCCGTGCAGTTCTGGCTGGCGAACCTGCCCTCCGGAATGCCGCTGGCCACGCTGGTGCGGCTGGCCAAGCTGCGCTGGCGCA
>NZ_RSAJ01001338.1 GCF_003933965.1 Streptomyces sp. RP5T | reverse complement strand
TGTCCTGGAGGGAAGGCTCCCGGCCCGGCAAGTCGATCAGCGGATTCAAGCGCATGTACTCGCGGTTCGTGGCCCTGCGCATCCGCCCGGCCGGACGCGGCGTCCGCAAGACCAGCGACGGTCCTGAACTGCCCGAACGCTGGCTGCTGGCCGAATGGCCCGCCACCGAACCCGAACCCGTGCAGTTCTGGCTCTCCAGCCTGCCCTCCGGGATGCCGCTGGCCACGCTGGTGCGGCTGGCCAAGCTGCGCTGGC
>NZ_RSAJ01001337.1 GCF_003933965.1 Streptomyces sp. RP5T | reverse complement strand
CCAGCGTGAGCAGTGCCTGGTCGAAGCAGCGGAGCTTCCGCCAGCGGGTGTTACGTGCGCGGCGGTGCTCGTACAGCAGCCAGGCAACATGCTCAACGAGCTCATGCGGGACGTCGAGCGTGGCAGGATACGAAAACCAACAGGGCCCCTTCGGTCGCCGGTGTGCTGAGTGGAATCACCACGCCAACGACGAGGGGCCCTGCCTCGTCACCACAGCCACTGACCAGCCCATTTCACCCGCCAGCACAGGATGAAAGAGGCTCA
>NZ_RSAJ01001336.1 GCF_003933965.1 Streptomyces sp. RP5T | reverse complement strand
CACCGAAGTGGCCACAGCCCAGCTCAACGCCCGCGCCCGACCCTGGATCTGGGGCAGACCAGCACCACCCACCAGGCGCTTACGCCGCCGCTATGTGTACGTCCTTTGAGGAACGCAGCACTAGTAGGGCTTGGTCATCTTCGTTTGTGTATGCGTGTCCGCTGCTCTACGAGCGTCGTTGGAATGGCGTGACACCTGAGGAGATGGCCGGGGTCCGGGAGGACCTGGAGGCGTTCGCGGCGGAGTTGTTCGACGGGTTCTTCCGTGCGG
>NZ_RSAJ01001335.1 GCF_003933965.1 Streptomyces sp. RP5T | reverse complement strand
GTGGCGCCGGCGCCCTGGTAGGCGCGGTCCGCCAGCACGAGGATCTGCCGGGTCAGGCAGGCCTGGACGATGCCGTGAGCTCGGGCCGCGGTCAGGTCATGTGTGCGGCCGGGTGTCGCGCGGGAGAGCCACAGCGGGGTGCCGTCAGGGCGGGTGATGACCTGCACGTTCATGCTGTGCTTCTTGTGCTTCTGCGAGTAGTACGGCTGATCGGCGCGGACGCGGTCGGTGGGGATCAGCGTGCCGTCAACGATGACGTGGTCGCCCTCACCGA
>NZ_RSAJ01001334.1 GCF_003933965.1 Streptomyces sp. RP5T | reverse complement strand
CGTGGCCTCCCACGTCCTTCATCGGTTCCTGGTGCCAAGGCATCCACCGTGCGCCCTTAAAAACTTGGCCACAGATGCTCGCGTCCACTGTGCAGTTCTCAAACAACGACCAGCCACCCACCACCCCGCCCTACAAGGCGAGTTCACTGGGACCGGCATCATGAGGGGGTTCATTCCCTCAGACACCCAACAGCGTGCCCGACACCCTCGCCACTCGTGATCAGCGTTCCACGCTCCGAAGAGCAGTACTGGCAGCCCGAGATGACTGAAAGTGCCGAA
>NZ_RSAJ01001333.1 GCF_003933965.1 Streptomyces sp. RP5T | reverse complement strand
GGGACCGGGCGGCCGACGGGACGACCGGGCCTGGACCAGGGCCGACAGGACGACCGGACCGGGGCCAGGCGGCCGACAGGACGGCCGCACCGGGGCGGAGCGTTCGACGGGACAACCGGACCGCGGCAAGGTGTCCGGCAGGACGACCGGACCGGGACCGGGCGGCCGACGGGACGACCGGGCCTGGACCAGGGCCGACAGGACGACCGGACCGGGGCCAGGCGGCCGACAGGACGGCCGCACCGGGGCGGAGCGTTCGACGGGACAACCGGACCGCGGC
>NZ_RSAJ01001332.1 GCF_003933965.1 Streptomyces sp. RP5T | reverse complement strand
ACGTTGATTATTCGGCACTTTCAGTCATCTCGGGCTGCCAGTACTGCTCTTCGGAGCGTGGAACGCTGATCACGAGTGGCTGGGGTGTCGGGCACGCTGTTGGGTGTCTGAGGGAATGAACCCCCTCGATGCCGGCCCCAGTGAACTCCAGCCTCTGGTTGGGGGTGGTGGGTGGCTGGTCGTTGTTTGAGAACTGCACAGTGGACGCGAGCATCTGTGGCCAAGTTTTTAAGGGCGCACGGTGGATGCCTTGGCACCAGGAACCGATGAAGGACGTGGGAGGCCACG
>NZ_RSAJ01001331.1 GCF_003933965.1 Streptomyces sp. RP5T | reverse complement strand
GTGGCCTCCCACGTCCTTCATCGGTTCCTGGTGCCAAGGCATCCACCGTGCGCCCTTAAAAACTTGGCCACAGATGCTCGCGTCCACTGTGCAGTTCTCAAACAACGACCAGCCACCCATCACCCCGGAGCTTCACTCCGAGTGCACTGGGGCCGGCATCATGAGGGGGTTCATTCCCTCAGACACCCAACAGCGTGCCCGACACCCCAGCCACTCGTGATCAGCGTTCCACGCTCCGAAGAGCAGTACTGGCAGCCCGAGATGACTGAAAGTGCCGAATAATCAACGT
>NZ_RSAJ01001330.1 GCF_003933965.1 Streptomyces sp. RP5T | reverse complement strand
CCCGAAGCCGGTGGCCCAACCCCTTGTGGGAGGGAGCTGTCGAAGGTGGGACTGGCGATTGGGACGAAGTCGTAACAAGGTAGCCGTACCGGAAGGTGCGGCTGGATCACCTCCTTTCTAAGGAGCATCTAGGCCGCCAAGCTTGCTTGGTGGTCCAGGGCCATTACGCAGGCAAACGTTCTGCGGTGGTTGCTCATGGGTGGAACGTTGATTATTCGGCACTTTCAGTCATCTCGGGCTGCCAGTACTGCTCTTCGGAGCGTGGAACGCTGATCACGAGTGGCTGGGGTGTCGGGCACGCTGTTGGGTGTCTGAGGGAATGAACCCCCTC
>NZ_RSAJ01000132.1 GCF_003933965.1 Streptomyces sp. RP5T | reverse complement strand
GCCGCCGGATCGGAGGCCTCCAACTCGTCGCTCCGCGCCCGCCAGGACCGCTCCTCCTCGGCGGCGCAGGCCCGGGCGCGCTGGATTCGGCGCAGCAGTTCATCTGAGTCCACGACATCCGTCATGCAGTGCGCGTACCCCGCCAACGCCATCGAATGGCCCACTGTCCCACCCGGAACGGTGAGGTTTGACCCCGCGCGCAGAGGTCAGCCGACTAGTGGAGGCCCACGGAGGGCGCGCACCGTACGGCACGGTCACCGTGTCCGCGGGTCCGGCCGGGCCCGGCTTCTGCTTCACCGACCTCAGCACCATCCGTCGATTTCCCGATCAGGAGCCACGTCATGTGCGACGAGCACAGGACCGCAGCCGCCCCCGAACCCTCCGTCGCGCGCCGGCGCCCCCGCCCCTGCAAGCCGGCCGATGCCCGCCTGGCGGTCGAACGGGCCGTGTCCGAACGCTGTCGCGCCACCCACACCCCGTGCGACGCGCAGGCGCTCTCGGACGCCCTGCTCGTCACCTCCGAACTCGCCACCAACGCCATCCTGCACGGCGGCGGGATCACCGACTTCCGCGTCACCGTCGAGGGCCGCGGTGTGTGCGTGTCGGTCAGCGACGGCAGCACCGCGCTGCCGGTGGCGAAGGAACCCGTCGATCCGCACGGCCGATGGCGGCCCGGCGGTCACGGCTGGCCGATCGTCTGCCGGCTGGCCCGGGACGTCCGCGTGACCGACCTGCCCTCGGGCGGGAAGTGCATCACCGCCGTGGTGCCCCTGAGCTGAACCGACACCGCTGGGGAAGCCGCCGGAAACGGAGTTTCGACAGCGGGGTTTGTGCCGCATAGGGCAGGGCAGACGCAGTTTCGTGCTTCGGACCGGAGGCGCGCCAGCGGGAGCGTTATGGCTGCTGCGGGCCCCTCTTCGGCGGTCCCGGCACCCTTCCTCCCGCGGTCATTCCCTGAACCCGTTCTTCAGGAGCGAATCCGCATGCTCACCGACACGTCGACCAGCCGTCCCACCACGCAGGACCGTCCCTCCGCGCCCGGCAGGCGGCGGCACGACGACGCCCCCGACACCATGGCCCTCTTCGCCCGGCTGGCCGGGCTGCAGGAGGGACCCGAGCGCGACGCCCTGCGCGACGAGCTCGTCACCGCCTGGCTGCCCATGGCCCACCGCATCGCGGGCCGGTTCCGCGACCGCGGCGAGTCCATCGAGGACCTGCGCCAGGTCGCCGCCCTCGGGCTGGTGAAGGCCATCGACCGGTTCGAACCGGAACGGGGAGCCTTCGAGAGCTACGCCGTGCCCACCATCACCGGTGAGGTCAAGCGTCACTTCCGCGACCGCATGTGGGCCCTGCGGGTGCCCCGCCGCGTGCAGGAACTGCGCAACAAGGTACGGGTGGCCCGGCGCGAGCTCACCCAGAACCCCGGTTCCCCCGAACCGACGCCCGCCGACATCGCCGCCCACACCGGCCTGACCGAGGACGAGGTCACCACGGGCCTGGAGGCCCTCGAAAGCTTCAGCACCCTGTCCCTGGACGCCGAACTCTCGGCCGGCGACGACGGCTACAGCCTCGCCGACACCCTGGGCGGCCCGGACACGTCGTACGACGTCGTGGTCGACCGGGAATCCGCCAAGGAGGGCCTGCGCCGGCTGCCCGAGCGCGAGCGCGCCATCCTCTACATGCGCTTCTTCGAGGACATGACACAGAGCCGGATCGCCGACCAGCTCGGTATCTCGCAGATGCACGTCTCCCGGCTCATCAGCCGCAGCTGCGCCCGCGTGCGCGACGAGGCGCTGGCCGACCGTGCCAGGCGCCAGGCCGACGGCCCGGCCGAGGCATGAGAACACGAGGAGGGGGACCGATGCTGATACCCGATCGCACGTTTCTGCGGCGGCTCGTGCAGGAATACGAGGCTCTGCGGGCCGAGGAGTCCGCCAAGGCGGCCGAACCGAGCCCGCGGGCCCGGGACCTCGCCTACACGCTCTGTGTATCCACCGGCACGCGGGACGTGCGCCTGGCCCTGCAGACGGCCCACCGTCTGCTCGCCGCAGTGCCCGAACCCGCGCGACTGGCCGATTGACCGTACTCCGTGTGACCGCCCGCCGGGCGGGATCCGGACTTCCAGGAGGTCCACATGACCACGAGCTCCACGGCCGCGACCGGCCGGATGGAGGCCAGACGAGCGGCACGGGGCTCCGTGATGCAGGGTGCCGCCCGCGCCGGATTCACCGCCCGCGGAGTGATCTACCTGCTGGTCGGTGTGCTGGCGCTACAGATCGCCTTCGGCGACGGCAAGCGCCAGGCCGACCGCGGCGGCGCCCTCGCCGCCCTCGCCGACAAGCCGTTCGGTTCCGTCGTCCTGTGGGCACTGGGGATCGGGCTCGTCGGCATGACCCTGTGGCGGCTGTCCGAGGTGGTGTTCGGCGCGGTCGGCCCCGACGGCGGCAAGGCCACCAAACGCCTGCTGTCGGCGACCCGCTGCGTCTTCTACGCGTTCGTCGCCTTCTCGGTGCTGTCCTTCGCGGTCGGTACGGGCAACGGCGGATCGAGCGACAAGCAGTCCAAGGACGTCACCGCCCGGGTCCTGGAATGGCCCGGCGGGCAGTGGCTGGTGGGCATCGCGGGCGTCGGGGTCGCGGTGGCCGGTGTGTGGATCGCCGTCCAGGCGGTGCGCAGGTCCTTCCACGACAAGATGAAGCTCGGCCAGATGAGCCGGCGGGTCAGGAAGCTCGTCGACGTGACGGGCGTGGGCGGCGGAGCGGCGCGGGGCGTGTTGTTCACCGCCGCGGGCGCGTTCGCCGTCCGTGCCGCGGTCGACTACGAGCCGAAGAAGGCCAAGGGCCTCGACGACACGCTCCGCTCGTTCGCCGACACCCCGCTGGGGCCGTGGCTGCTCGTCCTGGTCGCCGCCGGGCTGGTGCTGTTCGGAGTGTTCTCCTTCGCGATGGCTCGCTGGCGGCGGGTCTGAGCCGCCGTACACGGGGAACCCGGAGGCCATGAACGAACCCGAGCTTCCGCCCGACGGTAGGCCCGTGGACGTCTACCTCGACCTTCTGCGCATCCGTATGGCCTCGGAGGACTACGAGCTCCTGCTCAGCGTGGTCCGTCCGGTCCTGCGGGCGATCGACGAACACCAATTGCCCGCCCTGGACTTCGCGCTCGAGGACAGCCGTGAGGACGGGCTGCCCCAGGAGATCCGCGACGAGGCCGCCCTGGTCATCGCCACCGCGGTGACCGGCCGCATGGACAACAAGGTGATCGAACTCCATGTCGACGACAGCGACGGCCCGATCAGGGTGGTCACCGACGCGGACACGGCCTCCGACCCCGTCCGCCTCGGGGAGATCGCCGACTACATCCGCGAGCGCCGCCAACTCGACGACGAACTGCGCGGCATCGCCGAAGTGAGCGGTCTGCCCACCGACCTCTGACCGCCCCGGGCCAGGGCAACACGGTCTAACGCCGGGGCGCCGCGACCGGCACGTCCAGCGGCCGGGCAAGACCCACCAGGGTCTCGTCCAGCCGCTGGACGTGCCGGAGCACGCGGTCGGTGACCCGGCCGAAGCGCGGGGTGCCGGGGACCTCGCTCTCCAGGAGCGAGGCGATGCTCGGACCGGTCTCCACCCGGGCGGTGGAGCGCTCGTCGGCGACATGCGCGGCGATGGCCGCGATGTTGTCCCCGATGCGCCGGCCGGCCCGGCGCAGCCGCGGATCCGCCGCGATCGAGGGGTGCGTGGGCAGCAGTTCCGCCGTGGCCGCCAGCGAGCGCGCGTGGTACGCGCACGTCTCCAGAAGGGCCACGACATAGCGGGCGGTGTCGCGCCGGGCCCGCAACGGCGTGATCGGATGGGTGAGCGGCTGGGTGGCCGCCCGCAGATCCGCCAGCGCCTGGTCCAGATCGCGCGCCTGGTCGAGCAGTTCCTCGGGAGTGCCGCCGCTGAGCTGGTCCACCGCAGCCTCGGTGACCTCGTCGAGCCGCTCCAGGACGGTGACGAGCAGGTCGTTGGTACGGCGGTCCGTGCGCACCGGCAGCACGAACGCCGCCGCGAACACCCCGCAGGCCGCGCCGAGCGCGGTCTCCTCCACGCGCAGCACCAGCACCGAGAGCGTGTAGGTGTGCAGCAGCGTGTAGAGCAGCCCCAGGGCGGCGGTGACGAAGAACGACATCAGGGTGTAGGACAGCGGCGCGGTGTAGAACATCGCGAACACCAGCACCAGCACCAGGGCGAACGCCGTCCAGGTGTGCTGCCCCACCGACCCCGCCAGGACGATCCCGGCCAGCACCCCGAGAACGGTGCCCAGCAGCCGGCGGTAGCCCTTGACGAGGATCTCGCCCGTGGAGGCGGTGTTGATGAAGACGATCCAGCAGGTGAGCACCGCCCAGTACCAGCGCTGGCTGGAGAGGAACTCGCCGCCGACGATGGCGAGCGCGGACCCCACGGCGACCTGCACCGCGGCCCGGGTCGTGGGCCGGCTGAGCCCGGTGAGCTCCTCCTGCGTCCCGCCGTCCTCCTCGCGGGCGTCGATGACGGCGTCCTCGGCGTCCAGCTCCTCACGTGAGCGGGCCGTGGCGGGGGAGTCGTCCGACTCGTCCTGCGGACCGTCCAGGGCGATCCTGAGCCCCAGAACCGCGCGGGCACTCTCGCCGATGCCCCGGAAGACGTCCTGGACGGCCGGTGGCACCGGCGGCAGGTTGTCCTCCTCGCGGTAGCCGAGGAGCCGGTTGCGGATCTGGGACAGGCCGGTGCCCGAGCGGGCGGCCACCGGGCGCAGCACCAGCAGCCGCAGCGCCTCCAGATCGCGGCGCACCCTGGCCATCGCCTCGTCCCGGCCCGGCATCCGACCCGCCCGCGGGGCCGGCGCACCCGGCAGATGCAGGGTGAGGGTGTCGGCGCGCTCGGAGCTGCGGGCCGTGAGCAGCAGCAGACCGAGCCGCTCGGCGGCGATCTCGGCGTCCGCGATCCGCCGCTGCACCAGCCGCGCCGCGCCCGCGTCGGAGGTGCCCTCCTCCAGCCGCCCCTGGATCATCAGCGCGGTCTCGTGCAGCCGCGCGGTCCCCTCGCGTACGTCCTCCAGCGCGTCGTCCATCTCGTCGGGCCCGGCGTCCAGCAGCCGCAGCTGCGCGGTGACGAGCTGGGCCAGCCGGGCCCGGAAGGCCTCCCGCAGGCGTTCCAGGAGGCCCGCCGGGGTCTCCCGCACCAGCAGGAAGCGTGCCGTCGCGCTGCACAGGAAGGCGACGCACAGGACGCCGTACAGCTCGGGCAGGCCGGAGACGGTGGCACCGACGAACAGGGACACGAAGTAGACCTGGAAGCCGATCAGGCCGAGCGCGGTGCCCCGCTCGCCGAAGCGGCGGCTGTAGACGGCACAGAAGATCAGTGCGACGAAGAAGAGGTCACCGGCCAGGACGCGGGAGCTCAGCAGGGCCCCCAGCGACAGCGAGACGAGGGCGACCGGCAGGCCGAGGGCGAGGGTCACGGCCTGCGCGGCGCGCTGCTTCTCGCGGATGGCGAAGGTCGCGACCATCGCCGCGATGGCGCCCGCCACCAGGTGCCGGACGTCCGACCCGAGCACGCCGAGCACGGCCAGCGTGAGCGCGATCGCCCCTACCGTGCGCAGACCCGCGGCCAGCCGGAGCAGGCCCGGGTCCGACGCGGCGACCCGGTCGCGCAGCCTCGCTGTGTTCACTCCGCCGTACTCACTCCCGTGTCACGTCATGATCCGTTCCAGCATGGCACGGCGGGGTGGACCACTCGTCCCGGGCCTCCGCGAGGGTGGGGGCGAGCTCCTGTCCTACTGGTCCAGCTGCCGTGTCCCCTCGACCTGTGCCCTGACCTGTTCCGGCGTCAGATACGCGTCCGTGTACTCGAAGTCCTTCAGCTTGGCGGGCTTGCGGGCCTGGAAGCCGGTGCGGACGAAATCGTCGCCCGCGATGGCGTTGAGCGTCCAGTTCGTCGCCACACGGACCTTGGCCACATTGGTGCGCAGCGCCGCCCAGTGGTAGCCGCGGGCGGCGAACTGGGCAGGCAGACCGCGCAGTTCGATGCCCAGCGGCTTGGAGACGGCGTCCGTGCCGCCGAGGTCCACGACGAGACCGAGGTCCTTGTGGACGTACGGCTCCAGCGGCCGGCCCCGCAGCGTGGCGATGACGTTGTCGGCGACCGTCCTGCCCTGGCGCATGGCGTGCTGCGCGGTGGGCGGGCAGATCGCGCTCTCGTCGTCCTTGGCCTTGTCCGGCACGGCGGCGGAGTCGCCGAGGGCGAACACGCCGTCCTGGCCGGGCAGGGTCATCTCGGCGGTGACCGCGAGCCGTCCGCGAATCGTTTCGGCACCGAGCGTGGCGATGAGCGGGCTCGCGACGACGCCGGCCGTCCAGATCAGGGTCCGGGTGGGGATCACCCGGCCGTCGGTGAAGGTGACCTCCTCCGGGCCCGCCTTCTCGATGGAGACACCGAGCGACACGTCGATGCCGCGCCGGCGCAGGATGTCCTGCGCGCTGCGGCCCAGCTTGTCGCCCAGTTCCGGCATCAGCTTCGGCGCGATGTCGATCAGATGCCACTTGATCAGCGACGGGTCGATGCGCGGGTAGCGCTTGACCGCGGCGTGGGTGAGCTTCTGCAGACAGGCCGCGGTCTCGGTGCCGGCGTATCCGCCGCCGACGACCACGAACTGGAGCCGGGCCGCGCGCTCGGCCGGGTCGTGGCTGGCGTCCGCGAGGTCGAGCTGGGAGATGACGTGGTCGCGGATGTAGGCGGCCTCCGCGAGGGTCTTCATGCCGAAGGCGTGCTCGGTGAGACCGGGGATGTCGAAGGTCCGGGTGATGCTGCCGGGAGCCAGCACGATGTAGTCGTAGGGCTCGTTGACGATCTCGTCCGTGATGGTGCGGATCACGCAGACCTTGGACTTCAGGTCCACGCCGATCGCGCCGCCCGGGATGATCCGGGTGCGGTACTTCTTGCTGCGGCGCAGGGAGACGGCGATCGACTGGGGCGTCAGCACGCCGGAGGCGACCTGGGGCAGCAGGGGGAGATAGAGCTGGTAGGCGAACGGCGTCACCAGGGTGACATCGGCTTCGTCGGGGGAGAGTTTTCGCTCCAGCCGGCGCACGCACTCGACTCCGGCGAAGCCGGCGCCAACCACCAGGATCCTGGGTCGTGTCACGGTGTTCATCCCTTTCTGCGGCTCCAGGCGGTCTGCCTCGAACGCCCATCGTGTGCCCGTGCGGGCGCGACGAATGCGTTCAGGACCACCTTGCCCGTACTGACCTGAAAACGCACCGGGAGAAAGGTGAAGGAGGTGCGCGGACCGGAAGCGGGGAAACCGCTTGTGGGAGCGCCGGGCGCCGAATGTGTGTGCGGCCAAGGGGTATGGGGGTGCTGTGGGCCCGCCCGCAGCGAGGAGGCGGGATCCGCGCAGTGTGTCAGGGAGGGAAGGAGCAGCGTGACCACCGACAGAATCTGGTCGTACGCGCCGGACAGCGGTTACGTCGAGGGACAGGACCTGACGGGCTTCACCGTCGCCGCGAGCGACGGCACGATCGGACATGTGGACCGGCAGGCCGCCCCCGACGGCATGGGGCACCTCGTCGTCGACACCGGTGTGTGGATCTTCGGGCGCAGCGTTCTGGTCCCGTTGGGCGTCGTCACCCGCGTCGACACCGAGGGCCGGCGGATCACGCTGGCCTGCACCGAATCGGAGGTGAAGGAGGCCCCCCGCTTCCGCACCGACAGCGAGACCAGGGACCGTGCGTACCTGGCGGCGGTCGGCGCCTACTATCTGGGGCTCACCGCGAGCGCCTGACCGGACCGGCGGCGGTCACCACGGCAGGAAGACGTGCACGTCCTTGCCCCGCTCGTCGGTCACCACGCTGACCTGGTCGCACAGGGCGTGCACCAGATGCCAGCCGATGCCGCCGCCGCCCGTGCGCGGATCGAAGGAACGGGGGGCCGGCGGCGTCGGGTTGGTGTCGCGCAGCGTCACGTGCACGCCGTCGAAGGTGCGGCGCATGCGCAGCACGAAGGGGCCGGGCGCGTACTGGACCGCGTTGGCGGCCAGTTCCGTGACCACCAGCAGGATGTCGTCCCAGTGCTCGGGGGTCGCGGGCAGCACGCTCTGGCCCAGGTCGTCCAGGAATTCTTCAGCGGCGAGCCGCGCACCCGTCACGCATTGCGGCTCGCCCGCGAAACGGGTGGTGCGACTCGGAATCGCCTCGGAAGTCAGTGTCTCGTCCCAACGCGGATCGGTGCCGTGCCGCTCTCGCGGCCGGCGTCAGCGGGTTTTCGTACTCTCTCAGGTCACCACTGAGCCGTGTTCCCGAGGGCAGGCCGCCCAATCGTCCTCACCTTCGGGAACGTGGCAGGCGGGAGCCATTTCACCGGAACACGTCGTCCGAATCGTCCCAGCTCAGTACGTCCTCCGCCGGAACGCGCCGGGCGCCGGCCGCGCGGGCCTGGTACATCGAGTCGATCTCCGTCGCGTACCGGTGCACGATCTCGTCCCGGCGCAGCTTCATCGACGGTGTCAGCAGACCGTTGGCCAGGTCGAACGGCTCCGACAGCACCCGGAACACTCGGATCGACTCCGCGCGCGAGACCGCGCTGTTGGCGGCGGCCACCGCCCGCGCGATCTCCTCCCGCAGCGCGTTCTCCTCCCGGGCCTCCCGCGCCGAGGGATCCTGCTGGGCCATCAGCACTCCCCGCCAGTGCGCCAGGAACACCGGGTCCAGGGTGAGCAGGGCGCCCACGCAGGGACGGTTGTCGCCCACCACCACGGCCTGGTGGATGAGCGGATGCATCCTCAGACGGTGCTCCAGCGCGGCGGGGGCCACGCTCTTGCCGCTGGTGGTGACGATGATGTCCTTCTTGCGCCCGGTGATCGTCAGATAGCCGTCGGCGTCCAGCCGCCCGAGGTCCCCGGTGGCCAGCCAGCCGCCGTACAGCGCGGCCCGGGTCGCGGCCTCGTCGTTCACATAGCCCTGGAAGACGGCCGCGCCGCGCACCAGGATCTCCCCGTCGTCCGCCACCCGCAGGTCCACGCCCGGCAGGGGGCGGCCCACGGTCCCGGACTTCTCCCGGCCCAGCGGCTGCATGGTGATCCCGCCGCAGGTCTCGGTGAGGCCGTACCCGTCGTGGACGTAGACGCCGATGCCCTCGTAGAACAGGGACAGCTCACGGTTGAGGGTGGAGCCGCCCGAGGTGGCGCGGCGGACCCGGCCGCCCAGCGCGGCCCGCAGTCTGCGGTACACCGTGCGCTCGTACAGGGCGTGCTGGAGCCGCAGATCGAACCCGGGGCCGGGGCCCTCGCCGAGCCGCTGCCGCTCGCAGGCCAGCGCGAAGTCCCGTGCCGTGTCGGCGGCCCGCTCGAACAGGGCGCCGCGGCCCGCCTGTTGGGAGGCGCGCAGGAAGTTCTTGTAGATCTTCTCGAAGACCGAGGGGACGGCGTAGAAGTAGGTGGGGCGGAAGGACTGCAGGGAAACCGCCAGTGCCTCCTCGCTCAGGTCGGGTTCGTGGGCCATGAGCAGACCGCCGCGGATGCACACGCCCTGGATCATGAGGCCGTACACATGGGAGAAGGGCAGGAAGGCCAGGACGGACGGCTGCTCTCCCGGGGCCGCCGCGATGTGGCGCCAGCCCTCCAGGAGGGTGTCGACGGGGCTCGCCAGGCCGCGGTGGCTGAGCGCGCAGCCCAGCGCGTGGCCCGTGGTGCCGGAGGTGTAGGCGACGACCGCCGTGGAGTCGGGCAGCACGATGCGGCGCAGCGACTCGACCGTGGCGAGCGGGATCAGCCGGCCCCGCTCCGTCAGGTCCTCCAGCGCACCCGCGTCCAGCTGCCAGACGTGCCGCAGCCGGGGCAGCGAGGCGCACACCGAGCCGACCGTCATGACCGCCTGCTCGTCCTCCACCACCACGGCCGCGCAGTCGGCGTCCCGCAGGATCCACTCGACCTGTTCGCGGGACGACGTCGGATAGATCGGCACGACCTCGGCGCCGACCGTCCACAGGGCGTAGCTGAGGACCGTCCACTCGTAACGGGTGCGCGCCATGATTGCCACCCGGTGGCCGGGCGAGATCCCGGAGGCGACGATTCCCTTGGCGAGGTCCACGACCTCGTCGCGCAGCTCGACGGCCGTGACCTCCCGCCAGCCTCCCGAGGAGCCCTCGGGACGCCGGGCCAGCACCGGCAGAGTGGGGTCGGTCTCCGCCCGCTCGAAGACGCTGTCGGCCAGACCGCCGCTGGAGCGCGAGATGGTCCGGGGAGCGAGGGCGAAGTCGCGCATGCACTGCTCCTGACGTGTACGGGCTGTGACGGTGCGGACGGGATCGGTCATCCGCGGTGCTCGAATCTAGCCCAGGCACGAGCGAGTGGTACCTGGAATGCGGAAGTAGTCGGTCACCCGTGATCTGGTCGAGATCGTCGTCGAGTTCGGGGCACTCGGACCGCATGAGTCATGCGCATCCCGATCCCGAACCGGAACGCACCACGGGCCTGGAACCGGGCGGCGGCGTACCCCCGGGCGAGACCCCGCCCGCCGAGAGCAGCATGCCCGGGGCCGGCCCCCGTGAGACGCACAACCCGACCAGGGGCTGGGCCAAGGGGCCGCTGGCGCTGATCCTCGTCCTGGTCGTCCTCGTCGCCGCCTTCTTCCTGGTGTACGCGATCGTCCTGGCCCTGTGAGGAGGGCTACGACTGGGTCAGCCGCACGCACTCGGTGACCACGCTCCGCAGGCTCCCGGTGCGCTCCAGCAGCTCACGCTGCACGCGGGCGCCGTTGCCGTGCCGCAGCAGCCGGGCGCAGGACTCGCGGGCCCGCTCCAGGTCGCCGCTGTCGGCGAGCGCGTCCTCGACGTGCTCCAGCAGGGCCCGCACCACCGTCTCCGCGGGCATGCGGTGCATCGTCGCCGGGTGCAGCAGTTCCTCCGACAGGCCCGAGCGCGCGGCCTGCCAGGCCGCCAGCCGCAGCAGGCTCACACTGTGCGTCACCGGCTCCTTGCCGTCCCGCCACTCGCGCGCGGCCGTCTCCACCAGCCCGCGGGCCAGGGTCGCGAGCAGCGTGGCGGTGTCCGCCTGCAGACAGACGTCCGCGACCCGGATCTCCACCGTGGGGAAGTTCCGGGACAGCCGGGCGTCGAAGTAGATCATTCCCTCGTCCAGGATGACGCCGGTCGCCACCATGTCCGCGACCCGCCGGTGATAGCGCTCCGCCGAGCGGAACGGCTCGGTCGGACCGGCGGAGGGCCAGCGCTGCCACACCCTGCTGCGGTAACTGCTGTAGCCGGTGTCCTTGCCCTGCCAGAAGGGCGAGTTGGCGCTGATCGCGGCCAGCACGGTCAGCCAGGGCTGGATCCGGTCGACGACGGCCACGGCCTCCTCGTCGGAGTCCACCGAGACATGGACGTGACAGCCCATGACGAGCTGCTCCCGGGTGGCGATGCCGTACTGCTCCGCCATCCACCGGTAGCGGCGGCCGACGCCGATGGAGGGGCTGACGGGCAGGGGTGAGGTGGCCAGGGAGACCACGGCACAGCCACTGTCCCCGGCGAGGCGGGCGGCCTCCTTGCGGCAGCGCACGATCTCCGCCCGCAGTTCGTCCATGCCCGACTGCGGGTGGGTGGCGAACTCCACCATCTGGTTGTGCAGTTCTTTCTCGAAGACGTCCTGGCCCGGCTCGTCCTGCGCGGCCCGCGCGAGCACGGCCGCGGACAGCGCCTGCGGCTCGCCGGTCTCGGGGTCGACCAGGAGGAGTTCCTCCTCCACTCCCACGGTGCGCACGTGATGCAGCCCTTCCTGTGGCCCTCGGCGACGACGAGGATGCGGGATTCTCGTACGACCCCGACTGCCCCTTCGGGGCCGGTGGGACACCTCCGCGTCGCCCTGGGGCTCAGCCGGGCACGGGTACCAGCCAGACCGTCGCCAGCGGCGGCAGAGTGAGCCGCAGCGCCCCGTCCTCCGCCTTGACCGGGTCACGCCGTACGACGTCGCCGCCGCCGTACCGCGCGGCGTCGGTGTTGAGGGACTCCTGCCACAGGGGCAGGCCCTCGGGGACGGTGAGACGGTAGTCCTCGCGCACCACGGGGGAGAGGTTGGAGACCGCGAGCAGCGGACCGCCCGCCGTGTCGAACCGCAGGAAGGCGAAGACGTTGTCCTCGGCCGCGTCCCCGACCACCCACCGGAAGCCGCCCGGGTCGGTGTCGCGCTCCCACAGGGCGGGGGTCGCGCGGTAGACGCTGTTCAGATCGCGCACGAGATCGCGGACGCCCCGGTGGTCGGCCTCGGCCGCGTACTGCGGGTCGAGCAGCCACCAGTCGGGGCCGTGCGCCTCGGACCACTCCGCGCCCTGCGCGAACTCCTGGCCCATGAAGAGGAGTTGCTTACCGGGATGCGCCCACATGAACCCGAGGTACGCCCGGTGGTTGGCCCGCTGCTGCCACCAGTCGCCCGGCATCTTGGACACCAGCGCCTGCTTGCCGTGCACGACCTCGTCGTGGGAGATCGGCAGGACGTAGTTCTCGCTGTAGGCGTACACCATCGAGAAGGTCATCTCGTGGTGGTGGTACTTGCGGTGCACCGGCTCGTGGCTGATGTAGCCGAGCGAGTCGTGCATCCAGCCCATGTTCCACTTCAGACCGAAACCCAGGCCCCCGCTGTCCGTGGGGCGGGTCACGCCGTCCCAGGCCGTGGACTCCTCGGCGATCGTGACGACACCCGGCGCCCGCCGGTACACGGTGGCGTTCATCTCCTGGAGGAAGGCGACCGCGTCGAGGTCCTCCCGGCCCCCGAACACGTTGGGGCTCCACTGGCCGGAGTCGCGCGAGTAGTCGAGGTAGAGCATCGAGGCGACCGCGTCCACGCGCAGCCCGTCGATGTGGAACTCCTCGCACCAGTACACCGCGTTGGCGACCAGGAAGTTGCGCACCTCGACGCGCCCGAAGTCGAACTCGTACGTCCCCCAGTCCGGGTGCTCGGCCCGCCGCGAGTCCCCCGGCTCGTACAGCGGGTCCCCGTCGAAGCGGGCCAGCGCCCAGTCGTCCTTGGGGAAGTGGGCGGGCACCCAGTCCATGATCACGCCGACGCCGGCCCGGTGGAGGGAGTCGATCAGGTACTTGAAGTCGTCGGGGGTGCCGAGGCGGGCCGTGGGCGCGTAGAAGCCGGTGACCTGGTAGCCCCAGGAGCCGCCGAAGGGGTGCTCGGCGACCGGCATCAGCTCGACGTGGGTGAAGCCCAGGTCCTTGACGTAGGCGGGCAGCTGCTCGGCGAGCTGACGGTACGTCAGACCCTTGCGCCAGGTCGGCAGATGGACCTCGTACACCGAGAACGGCGCCTGGTGCACCGGGATCTCGCCGCGCCGGGCCATCCACTCCTCGTCGCTCCACTCGAAGTGCGAGGCGGTCACCACGGACGCGGTCGCGGGCGGCACCTCGGTGCTGCGTGCCATCGGGTCGGACTTCAGGAACCGGTGGCCGTAGCGGGAGGTGATCTCGAACTTGTAGCGCTCGCCCTCGCCGATCCCCGGCAGGAACAGCTCCCACACGCCGGACGCGCCGAGCGAGCGCATCGGGAAGGCCTGGCCGTCCCAGAAGGTGAACTCCCCGGCCACCCGGACGCCCTGGGCGTTGGGCGCCCAGACCGTGAAGCGGGTGCCGGTGACGCCCTCATGGGTCATCGGCTCGGCGCCGAGCGCCTTCCACAGCTGCTCGTGGCGGCCCTCGCGGATCAGATGCAGGTCGGTCTCGCCGAGCGCGGGCAGGAAGCGGTAGGGGTCGTGCACCTCCTGCTCGCCGTCCGCGTACGCCACCAGCAGGGTGTAGTCGGGAATCGCGTCGAGGGGCAGCAGACCGGAGAAGAGACCGTCGCCCTCCGAGGCCAGCCGGCTGCGTACGCCGCCGATCACGACGCTCACCGCGCGGGCGAAGGGGCGCAGCGCCCGGAAGGCGATCCCGCCCGTGACCGGGTGGGCGCCCAGCAGGGCATGCGGGTCGTGGTGGGCGCCGGCCAGCAGCCGGCCCCGGTCCATGGGGTCGAGCGCGGGCGCCGGGGCGCAGTGCGCCGGTCCGGACGGCTCGGGCAGTGAGGTGTCGCGCAAAGCCACGGCTCAGTCTCCTCTCACGGCGAGACGCTCGATCGCCGCCATGGGCACCGGCAACCAGTCGGGCCGGTGTCGTGCCTCGTACAGGACTTCGTAGACGGCCCGGTCGGTCTCGTAGGCGCGCAACAGGCCGTGCTTCTTGCGCGGATCCCACCCGGCGAGGGCGGCGTAGCCCCCGCAGAAGGCCTCCCGGCAGCGGCGCGCCCACTCCGGGCGCCAGGGCCGGCGCTGCCGGGCCGCGTAGTCGAAGGAGCGCAGCATGCCCGCGATGTCCCGCACCGGGGACTGGGCGGTGCACCGTTCGGCCAGCGGACGCGACGGCTCGCCCTCGAAGTCGATGACGAACCACTCGCGGCCGGCCCGCAACACCTGCCCCAGGTGCAGGTCGCCGTGGACGCGCTGGGCGGGCGGCCCGGAGTCGCAGGTGGCGAGCGCGCCGAACGCGCCCCGCAGACCGGGGACGAACGGCCGCAGCGCCGGGACGCTGTGCGCGGCGGCGTCCAGGCGCTCGGTCATCGCGGCCGCCGTGGCGCCGTTGTCGTCGTGGCCGGTGGCCGGGAAGGCCGCGGCCAGTGCGAGGTGCACCTCGGCCATGGCCCGCCCCAGCTCGCGCGCCTGCACCGTGAAGTCGTCACCCGAGGCGAGCGCCTGCAGCGCCAGCGCCCAGCCGTCGGACGCGTCGCGCAGATACGGCTGGAGCACGCCGAGCGTGGCCTCCTGCGGATGCGTGGTGCGGAACCAGGCGACCGGCGCCGGCACCCGGCGGCAGCCCTGTCCGGCCAGCGCCACCGGCACCTCCAGGTCCGGATTGACCCCGGGCTGGATGCGGCGGAAGACCTTCAGGATGAACTCGTCGCCGTACACCAGCGAGGAGTTCGACTGCTCGGCGTCCAGCAGCCGCGGCGGGAGCCCGGCGGGCACCGGCACCGAGGGGGCGCGCTCGAAACGCAGGGGGCCGGCCGTGCCGGGGTGCCGCAGCCGCTCCAGCAGCAGTTGAGCCGAGCGCGGGTCGTGCAGGGCGTCGTACACCGTGAGGCCGGCCAGCGGGCCCCGTTCGGCACGGCCGATGAGGGCGCGTCCCAGACGCGGCGAGAGGTGTTTGCGCACGCCGAGCAGCAACTGGTAGCAGTCACCCGCCGGGGCACCGCCGCCCGGCGCGGGCACCCCGCCGTGACCGGTGTGGACCAGCAGGTGCAGACAGCCCGGGAACAGCTCGGTCATCGACAGCAGGCCGAGCTCGCTCACGGGCCGGTCCTTGCCCGCGAACCAGCGCTGCCGCGGCAGCCATTGGCGCAGCAGGTCGCCGAGCGAGGCCATGAGATCGGCCGCGGGCGCGGGTCTCGGGCTGAGGGGTGCGGTCTTCGGCATGGTGACGCGTCCTTTCGTCGGCACGCTCAAGAGCGTCGGCCGATGCGGGATGCGACTCGGGAGAGCCGGAACCAGTAGAAGCCGTGTCCGCCGAGGGTCAGCAGATACGGCAGTTCACCGATGGCCGGGAAGCGCACTCCGCCGAACAGTTCGACCGGGTGCCGGCCGTTGAACTCGCGCAGGTCCAGTTCCGTGGGCTGCGCGAAGCGGGAGAAGTTGTTCACACACAGGACCAGGTCGTCCTCGTACTCCCGCAGGAAGGCCAGCACCGCCGGGTTGGAGGACTGCAGTTCGGTGAAGGTGCCGAGGCCGAACGCCGGGTTCTGCTTGCGGATCTCGATCATCCGGCGGGTCCAGTGCAGCAGGGAGGACGGGGAGGCCATCGACGCTTCGACGTTGGTGACCTGGTGCCCGTAGACCGGGTCCATGATGATCGGCAGGTTGAGCCGGCCCGGGTCGGCCGTGGAGAAGCCCGCGTTGCGGTCGGGGGTCCACTGCATCGGGGTGCGGACGGCGTCCCGGTCACCGAGCCAGATGTTGTCGCCCATGCCGATCTC
Organism: Streptomyces sp. RP5T; assembly: GCF_003933965.1. Lineage (GTDB taxonomy): Bacteria > Actinomycetota > Actinomycetes > Streptomycetales > Streptomycetaceae > Streptomyces. The sequence continues at coordinate 1,652 of NZ_RSAJ01000132.1, read as the reverse complement.
GTCGCCGTAGTAGAGGATCGGCGAGCCCGGCAGGGCCAGCAGCAGCGCGGTGAACAGCTCGATCGTGTCCCGGTCGTTGTCGAGCAGGGGGGCCAGGCGTCGGCGGATGCCGATGTTGGCGCGCATCCGTGGGTCCTTGGCGTACTCGGCCCACATGTAGTCGCGTTCCTCGTCGGTGACCATTTCGAGGGTCAGCTCGTCGTGGTTGCGCAGGAAGATGCCCCACTGGCAGTTCGACGGGATGGCCGGGGTCTTGGCGAGAATTTCCGAGACGGGGTAGCGGGACTCGCGGCGCACGGCCATGAAGATGCGCGGCATGACCGGGAAGTGGAAGGCCATGTGGCACTCGTCGCCGCCGGACTGGTAGTCGCCGAAGTAGTCGACGACGTCCTCCGGCCACTGGTTGGCCTCCGCCAGGATCACCGTGTCCGGGTACATGGCGTCGATCTCGCGGCGCACCCGCTTCAGGAACTGGTGCGTGGCGGGCAGGTTCTCGCAGTTGGTGCCCTCGGCGGCGTACAGATAGGGGACGGCGTCGAGGCGGAAGCCGTCGATGCCGAGGTCGAGCCAGAAGCGGAGGGCGGCCAGGATCTCCTCCTGGACGGCCGGGTTCTCGTAGTTGAGGTCCGGCTGGTGCGAGAAGAAGCGGTGGAAGTAGTACTGGCCGCGCACCGGGTCATGGGTCCAGTTGGAGACCTCGGTGTCGACGAAGATGATCCGCGCGTCCTCGTACTGCTTGTCGTCGTCGGCCCACATGTAGTAGTCGCCGTAGGGGCCGTCGGGGTCCTTGCGGGACTCCTGGAACCACGGGTGCTGGTCACTGGTGTGGTTCATGACGAAGTCGATGATCACGCGCATGCCGCGCTGGTGGGCGGCGTCGACGAACTCCACGAAGTCGGCGAGGTCACCGAACTCCGGCAGCACGGCGGTGTAGTCCGAGACGTCGTAGCCGCCGTCCCGCAGAGGCGACTTGAAGAACGGCGGTAGCCACAGGCAGTCGACACCGAGCCACTGGAGGTAGTCCAGTTTGGCGGTCAGGCCCTTCAGGTCGCCGACGCCGTCGCCGTTGCTGTCCTGGAAGGAACGGACCAGGACCTCGTAGAAGACCGCCCGTTTGAACCAGTCGGGATCCCGGTCCTTCGCCGGGGTGTCCTCAAAGGTGTCGTGGACGGGCTCGTTGACAGTCACGCGGTGGATCCTCCGATCTGAGGCGCCGACCTCCGGACCTGGAACAGATGCGCGGGAGCCCGGCCGGGCTCCAGCCGCACGTAGTTGTCTCTGCTCCAGCGGTGGGTCTCACCCGTCAGTTCGTCGTGGACGGACAGGGACTCGTGCCATTCCAGGCCGAGTTGCGGCATGTCCAACGAGACCGTGGCCTCCTGGGTGTGGTGCGGATCGAGGTTCACGACCACCAGGACCGTGTCGTCGCCGGCGCGCTTGCTGTAGGCGATGACCATGTCGTTGTCGGTGTGGTGGAAGCGCAGGTTCCTGAGGCGCTGGAGGGCGGGGTGGCTGCGCCTGCTTCTGTTGAGCTGGGTGATCAGGGGGGCGAGGGTGTCGGGGGTGTCCCAGTCGCGGGTCTTGATCTGGTACTTCTCCGAGTCCAGGTACTCCTCGCTGCCCTCGCGCAGGGGGGTGTTCTCGGCGAGTTC
>NZ_RSAJ01001329.1 GCF_003933965.1 Streptomyces sp. RP5T | reverse complement strand
TCTCCCGCGCGACACCCGGCCGCACACATGACCTGACCGCGGCCCGAGCTCACGGCATCGTCCAGGCCTGCCTGACCCGGCAGATCCTCGTGCTGGCGGACCGCGCCTACCAGGGCGCCGGCGCCACATTCCGCTCGCCCTACTACCACCACCGCGAACAGCCCGAGCACTACCAGCAGTTCAACCGCGACCACGCCCGACTTCGAGCCCCCGGCGAACGCGCCTTCGCCCGGCTCAAGTCCTGGCGCATCATGCGCAGAGCACGTTCCTCCACCCGCCGCATCAGCCGCACCGTCCAAGCCATCCACACACTCATGACCTGCGACTATTCAGGATGAAAGAGGCTCA
>NZ_RSAJ01001328.1 GCF_003933965.1 Streptomyces sp. RP5T | reverse complement strand
CGGCCCATGTGCGGGCCCGGCTGGCCTGGAGGATGCACGAGGCGATCGGTCCGGAGGCGTTGATCGTCGACGACACCGGCTTCCTCAAGGACGGGGACGCCTCGGCGTGTGTGTCGCGGCAGTACACGGGCACCGCGGGCAAGGTCACCAAATGCCAGGTCGGGGTGTCGCTGCACCTGGCCACCGATCATGCCTCGGCCGCGGTGAACTGGCGGCTGTTGATGCCCGCGTCCTGGGATCCGGCCTCGCCGGAAGCGGATGCGGACAAGGTCGCCCGCCGCAGCCGCTGCGGCATTCCCGACCGGGTGGGGCATGTGGAGAAGTGGCAGCTGGCCCTGGACATGATCG
>NZ_RSAJ01001327.1 GCF_003933965.1 Streptomyces sp. RP5T | reverse complement strand
ACCAGTGCGCGACACCGACGACGCCCCAGCGGTTCATCCGGGTGTGGCCGAGGAACTCCTTGGCCACGGTGGCGGTGCGCCGGCCGGGTTCGTCGGTACGGGTGCCCGCGGGCACGTCCTGACCGAGCCGCATGAAGGTGTAGATCTGGAGGAGGGCGCGGGCGAACAGGGCCACGCCGACCACGATCAGTACCAGCGACACGATGATCGCGGCGAGCTGCATGAGGTGAACGCCTTCCTGCTGTTCAGCCCTTGCGGGTCTTGATCTCCTCGGTGAGGGCGGGAACGACGTCGAAGAGGTCGCCGACGACGCCGTAGTCGACGAGGTCGAAGATCGGCGCCTCGGCGTCCTTGTTGACCGCCACGATCGTC
>NZ_RSAJ01001326.1 GCF_003933965.1 Streptomyces sp. RP5T | reverse complement strand
GGGTCCCACCGCACCAAGGCCTGCACCGGCCGCAACGTGGGCTCGGCGACGACCACCACGGTGCCCCCGGCCTCCTGCGGTCGCACCAGCGCCGACGCCGCGATCCAGCGCCGCAGCGCGTCCTCTCCGGCCCGCAGGTCCGGCCGCCCCAGCATCGCCCAGCCGTCCAGCAACAGGGCCGCCGCGTACCCGCCCTCGGCGACCGGCTCCGCGCCCGGCGTGCTCACCACCAGCGCCGGGGCCCCCGGCACGGTGTCCAGCACATGCTCACGCCCCGACGTCCGCACCGGGACGGCCGGGAATGCCCGGCCCAGCTCCTCCGCGGTCCGCCGCGCCCCCACGACCTGCGCCCGCAGCCGGAACCCCCCGCACGCCTGACA
>NZ_RSAJ01001325.1 GCF_003933965.1 Streptomyces sp. RP5T | reverse complement strand
GCGGACCAGCAGCATGACCGTCAGGGGCGCCCGGTCCTCCACCCGCACCGCCCAGGGCGGGTCGAAACACGCACGGATCATGAAGGCGCCACGCGCCCGCGGTCCTTCCAGCAGACCTGCCAGAGCGTCCATGCGGCCAGCGTAGACGCGTACGCATGGGAATGAGCCGTTCGGCGATGGCCCCTTGCGGGGCACCCGAGTTGACTCGACGGCATGACACAGGACACGCGCGACACGACGGTGGTGGTGACCGGTGCCTCGGGCCGTACGGGCAGCCGGGTGGCGCGGTCCGCGCGGGCCGCGGGACTGACGGTGCGGGCGGCCTCGCGGGCGACCGGGTTCGACTGGCATGCCCCGTCCACCTGGGCGGGGGTGCTGGCG
>NZ_RSAJ01001324.1 GCF_003933965.1 Streptomyces sp. RP5T | reverse complement strand
GGGTCGAGGACGACTTCTTCCGGCTGGGCGGGCATTCGCTGCTGGCGATCCGGCTGGTCAACGCGATCCGCTCGTCCTTCGGCACGGAACTCGGCGTCCGCGCGGTGTTCGAGGCGCCGACGGTCGCCGCGCTCGCCGAGCGGCTCGACCGGGCCGGCCCCGCGCAGGCCCCCCTGGTCCCGGCGCACCGGCCCGACCCGCTGCCGGTGTCGTACGCCCAGCGCAGGCTGTGGTTCCTGCACCGCCTGGAGGAACGGGACGGCGCCTACAACATCCCCGTCGCCCTGCGACTGACCGGTGCCCTGGACGAGGGCGCCCTGCGGCGGGCCCTGCACGACGTGGTGGTCCGGCACGAGTCGCTGCGCACGCTGTTCACCGAGGTC
>NZ_RSAJ01001323.1 GCF_003933965.1 Streptomyces sp. RP5T | reverse complement strand
CGCCCGCCTCATGTCGAGGCGCGGCAGATGGCCCTCGGCGGCCCTGCTCGCCTCCTTCAGGGGGGTGCCCTCGACGCGGTACCGGTCGAGGGCCCGCAGTTCGTGCCCCGGGAGCAGAACGCCGTCCGCGCGGACGACACGCCACCACGGGACGGCTCCGCCGTACAGGGCCATGACCCGGCCGACCTGGCGGGGGCCGCCCTCCTCCAGCCACTCGGCGACGTCGCCGTACGTCATGACGCGCCCGGGCGGGATGCGTTCGGCGACGTCGAGGACCCGCTCGGCGTACTCCGGCAGCGCGCCCGCGTACTGCGGGTGGGCATCCGCGTACTCCGGGTGGGCGTCCTGAGGAAGGCTCTGCTCGCTCATCCGCCCCATCCTGCCC
>NZ_RSAJ01001322.1 GCF_003933965.1 Streptomyces sp. RP5T | reverse complement strand
TTATCGATGTTTTTGAAGCCGTGCCAGGTGCTGTCAGAACGCAGCGGCCAGCATTCAGTCGTATCGATATGATCCGGCTGCCATACATCAAAGAACCAGCCATCAGATTCCGTTCTCAGACGTTTGATCTCTTTACGGAATTTGATCGCACGTTCAATGGAACCATTGATCAGACGTTTACCTGCATTGCCTTTCATCATCGCTGCAGCGGTTTCAGTGGACGCCACGATACCGTAGTGCGGAGAGGTGGTGGTGTGCATCATGTAGGCTTCGTTAAAGGTTTCTTCGTTTACGTCACCTTTAACGTGGATCATGGAAGCCTGAGAGAACGCCGCCAGCAGTTTGTGAGTAGACTGGGTTTCGTAAATCACTTTCCCTTCTACAC
>NZ_RSAJ01001321.1 GCF_003933965.1 Streptomyces sp. RP5T | reverse complement strand
CGTCCAGCGGAGTCTCCCCGGCCCAGTCCAACCGGACCCTGGGCCGAGGCGTCCCCTGCTCGTCGACCTGCGGCAGCTCCCGCGTGCGCTCCTCGTCCCGGAAGTACCCCGGTGGCATCCGGTGCGAGAGGCCTTCCCTCGGCGCCGGAGGCACGGGCGGCAGCAGGGCCGTCTCGTCGGCGGCACCCGGAGGAAGGCCCCTCGTTGTGCCGGGGCAGCCCCCCGAGAACGGCCGAGCCGGCCGGCGGTACGGGCTCGGTGGCGCCGCGGTGAGATGTGTCCGCTTGTTCAGGCCCCGGCCGCACGTTCAGCGCCTGCCGTGCCCCAGTACCAAGTGGGCTTGACCGGCGGGCACATCTCACCGCCGCCCCTCCGGCCCTGCGGAC
>NZ_RSAJ01001320.1 GCF_003933965.1 Streptomyces sp. RP5T | reverse complement strand
CCTTTGGGAAGAGCGCCCCTCGCACCGGAGCACGAGCAGTCGGGTTCCGGTGGCGGAGCGACGGGCGCGGTGACGTCGAGTTCGGCCCATACCGTCTTACGCGGGTACGGTCCCGGGGCGGTCCCCCAACGGTCGGCGAGGGCGTCGACGAGGGTGAGACCTCGGCCGGACTCGGCGTCGGGGGCGGCGACTTGGGGCTGCGGGAGGCGGTCACCCCGGGTGTCGGTGACTTCGATGCGGAGGGTGGCGCCGACGACGTAGAGGGTGAGTCGGAAGTCCCTCCCGGGGACACGACTGTGGGTGGCGGCGTTGGTGGCGAGCTCGGCCACGATGTGTACCGCCGCGTCCAAGGGGATTCCCCAGGACCGGAGTTGCTCAGTGGCGAGGCTG
>NZ_RSAJ01000131.1 GCF_003933965.1 Streptomyces sp. RP5T | reverse complement strand
CCCCAACCCCCGAGGCCACCCCAGGAACAAGAGACCCGCCAAGGCCACTGCCCCCGGCTCAGACCCCCGCCGGCGGCAGTGGCAGCGGCAGACCCGGCAGGCCGTCCAGGCTCGTGGCGATGTGGTCCTTCTTGGCGAAGTACGCGCTGAGCGACTCGTCGTCCTCGCGCGCGAACCGCCTCGCGTGCAGCTCACGGTCGCTCTCGTACGTCATGTACGGCACCGCGTAACCGCAGGAGTCCCGGACCAGTTCGGCCCGCACGACGATGACCGCCCGCAGCCCGTGCGCGCTCGGGTCGATGTCCGGGAAGTGGGCGAGCAGTTCCCCGAAGCGAGGGTCGTCCCGGAAGACCGGCTCACCGCGCCCGTGCACCCGGACGATGTTCGGCGGCCCCTGGAACGCGCACCACATGAGGGTGATCCGGCCGTTCTCCCGCAGATGCGCGACCGTCTCCGCGTTGGAACCGGCGAAGTCGAGGTAGGCCAGGGTGAGTTCGTCGAGAATCGCGAAGGAGCCGCGCAGGCCCTTGGGGGAGAGGTTGACCGTGCCGTCGCCGGAGAGAGGGGCGGTCGCGGTGAAGAAGAGGGGCTGCGCCTCGATGAACGAGCGGAGCCGGCCGTCTATGCGCTCATAGGTCTTTCCCATGTCTAAGCATTATGGGCAAGAACCTTTCGGCTGTCTAAGGAATTCGGACGTCCCCGTGCGCGAGGTCGTCCGTGGCCGCCCCGGCCGGCGCTCACACGGGGCGGCCACAGCGCCTGTCACGTCACTTGGTGAGCGTGCAGGCGGCCAGGGAGTCGAGGCCCTGCGGCTTCTCCGCGGTACGCCCGATGGAGATGGCGATGCGGTCGATGGTCGACTTCCGCTTGTCCTCCAGCGGGCCCAGGATGGCGTTCTGGACGAAGTTCGGTCCGCCCTGGCCGACCGTGTCGACGATCCGCTTGTTCGCCTCGGCGAGCTGCGTGTCGAGCAGCGCCAGGTTGCGGTCCACCTCGGCCTGCGCGGTGGCCGGGATCGCGGGGAGCTGGGAGGCCACGTCCGGGCACGTGATGCTGCCGGGGTCGGCCAGGGTGCGGGCGGTGGTGCTGCCGCTCTTGGAGGTCTCCCCGGCGAGGGCGGTGCCGGCGACGATCGCCCCGGTCAGTGCCACGGCGGCGGCGCCGCCGATGATCGCCACGCGGCGCTTGTTGTACTTCGGAAGAGCCCTGGACATGCGGATGCCTCACTCGGGGTCGGGAAGTGGTCTGCGGTGCAAACGCGGCGCCTGCGTTCGGCGTGGAATACGGGCAAGCGGTTTCCCGTGTTCAAAGGGACCGCAAATTCTCTGCCGCTCACCGGAGCCCGGCGCGCGCCCCGCGCCTGGATTGACGAATCATGCAGGACTCTGCATAATCATGCATAACCTTGGAGTGCAGCGGTGAGGAGCAACGCAAGTGAGCAGCAACAGCGGTGACGTCCGGCTCTGGGGCGGTCGTTTCGCCGACGGCCCCGCCGAGGCCCTGGCCAAGCTGTCCGCGTCCGTCCACTTCGACTGGCGGCTCGCGCCGTACGACATCGCCGGTTCCCGCGCCCACGCGCGCGTGCTGCACAAGGCGGGCCTGCTGAGCGAGGACGAGCTCCAGCGCATGCTGGCCGGACTCGACCAGCTCGAAGCCGACGTGGCCGACGGTTCCTTCGTCGGCACCATCGCCGACGAGGACTGCCACACCGCTCTGGAGCGCGGCCTGCTGGAGCGGGTCGGCCCCGAGCTCGGCGGCAAGCTGCGCGCCGGCCGCTCCCGCAACGACCAGATCGCCACCCTCTTCCGCATGTACCTGCGCGACCACGCCCGGATCATCGGCGGTCTGATCGCCGAGCTCCAGGACGCGCTGGTCGGTCTCGCGGAAGCCCACCCGGACGTGGCGATGCCCGGCCGGACCCACCTCCAGCACGCCCAGCCGGTGCTGTTCGCCCACCACGTCCTGGCCCACGTCCAGTCCCTGTCCCGGGACGCGGAGCGGCTGCGCCAGTGGGACGAGCGCACGGCGGTCTCGCCGTACGGCTCGGGTGCCCTGGCCGGCTCCTCGCTGGGCCTGGACCCGGAGGCGGTGGCCAAGGACCTCGGTTTCGAGCACGGCTCGGTCGGCAACTCCATCGACGGCACGGCCTCCCGTGACTTCGTCGCGGAGTTCGCCTTCATCACCGCGATGATCGGCGTCAACCTCTCCCGGATCGCCGAGGAGGTCATCATCTGGAACACGAAGGAGTTCTCCTTCGTGACGCTGCACGACGCGTTCTCCACGGGCTCGTCGATCATGCCGCAGAAGAAGAACCCGGACATCGCGGAGCTGGCCCGCGGCAAGAGCGGCCGCATGATCGGCAACCTGACGGGCCTCATGGCCACGCTCAAGGCCCTGCCCCTCGCCTACAACCGCGACCTCCAGGAGGACAAGGAGCCGGTCTTCGACTCCTGCGACCAGCTGGAGGTCCTGCTCCCCGCCTTCACCGGCATGATGGCCACCCTCACGGTCAACCGTGAGCGCATGGAGGAACTGGCCCCGGCCGGCTTCTCCCTCGCCACCGACATCGCCGAGTGGCTGGTCAAGCAGGGCGTGCCCTTCCGCGTCGCCCACGAGGTCGCCGGCGAGTGCGTCAAGGCGGCCGAGGCCGAGGGCAAGGAGCTGAACGACCTGACGGACGAGCAGTTCGCCAAGATCAGCGCCCACCTCACCCCGGAGGTCCGGTCGGTCCTGAACGTCCCGGGCGCGCTCGCGTCCCGCAACGGCAGGGGCGGCACGGCCCCGAGCGCGGTGGCGGTCCAGCTGGCGGAAGTGAAGACGAACGTCGCTGCGCAACACGCGTGGGCTGAACGCCGCTAGGGGCGCGGCAAACTGCGCGACCAGCCACGACGGCACCGCACCCGCCGCAACACCGCACAACCCACCCCCTGAAGCGAAGGGCATCCCGCGTTACGTTGGCGGCATGCCCTTCGCCCGCCTCGCCACAGCGACCACCCCCACCTGCCACATCGGCCTCGGCCTGGCCGCGGTCGGCCGCCCCGGCTACATCAACCTGGGCCGCGACGAAGACCTGGGAGACGACCGGAGCGTCGAGACGCTGCGCGCCCGCACCCACGAACTCCTCGACGCGGCCTACGCCCAAGGCGTCCGCTACTTCGACGCGGCCCGCTCCTACGGCCGTTCCGAGGAGTTCCTCGCGGACTGGCTCCACCGCAACCCCGGCCTGAACGACGTGGTCGTCGGCAGCAAGTGGGGTTACACCTACACCGCCGACTGGACCACCGACGCCGAGAAGCACGAGGTCAAGGACCACAGCGTCCGGACGTACGACCGTCAGCGCGCCGAAACCGCCGAACTGCTGGGCGACCGCCTCGACCTCTACCAGATCCACTCGGTGACACCGGACAGCCCGGCCCTCACCGACAAGGAACTGCACACGAGGCTCGCGGAGGCGGCCGCCCGGGGAACCACGATCGGCTTCTCCACCAGCGGCCCCGCCCAGGCGGACGCCATCCGCGCCGCGCTGCAGGTCACCGTCGACGGCGAACCCCTCTTCCGTACCGTCCAGTCGACGTACAACGCCCTGGAGACCTCGGCCGCTCCCGCCCTCGCCGAGGCCCACGACGCCGGCCTCACGGTGATCGTCAAGGAGGGCATGGCCAACGGCAGGCTCGCCGCCGCGCACGCCCCGGACGCCCTGAAGGCCGTGGCCGAGGAGACGTCCCTGAGCTGTGACGCCGTGGCTCTCGCGCTCGTCCTCCGCCAGCCCTGGGCCGGAGTCGTCCTCTCGGGAGCCGCCACCACCGGTCAGCTCGCCTCCAACCTGCACGCGGCCGTCGTCGACCTCGACGACGAGCAGCTGTCCCGGCTCGCCGCGCTGGCGGAGGAACCGGAGGAGTACTGGCGGCGGCGCGGGCAGCTGCCCTGGCACTGAGAGAAGCCCTGTTCATCGAGCAGCCATGAGACGCCCGTACCTCGTGTGAGACGTGAATGTCTCACACGAGGTACTCTTGTCTCATGGCTGTCGATCGTGACCACGTGCTGCGCAGCGCCGCTGCCCTGCTGACCCGCAAATCCACCGCGACCATGGACGAGGTCGCCAAGGCCGCCGGGATCAGCCGGGCCACCCTGCACCGCCACTTCGCGGGACGGGACGCTCTCGTGCGGGCGCTGGAGGAGCACGGCATCGCCGAGTGCGAGGCGGCCCTCGACGCGGCCCGCCTCGACGAGGGCTCCGCGAGCGAGGCCGTCGGCAGACTCGTGCGCGAGATCGAGCCCGTCGCCGGCCTGCTCTCCTTCCTCTACGGCGAGAACGAACTGTGGCAGGACGGCGGAGGCGACTCCTGGGCCCGGCTGGACCTGCGGATCGCCTCGGTGTTCGTGCGCGGCCAGCAGAGCGGCGAGTTCCGCATCGACCTCAGCCCGGTCTGGCTCACCGAGGCCCTCTACGGACTGGTCGCCTCGTGCGCCTGGGCCACCCAGGCCGGCCGCGTCGCCCCCAAGGACTTCACCCACATGATCACCGAGCTGTTGCTCGGTGGCGCACTACGGAGAGAGGAATCATGACCAGCACCCTGCAGCCGGCGACCACGACCGAGGCGGTGAGGCGTTCGGGCCGGTGGCTCGCGCTGTCCGTCCTGGTGCTCGCCGTGCTGCTGGTGGCCGTCGACGCGACCGTCCTCGGCCTCGCGACCCCGTACATCAGCGAGGACCTCAAGCCGACCGGGACCCAGCTGCTGTGGATCGGGGACGTCTACTCGTTCGTCATCGCGGGCCTGCTGGTGTCGATGGGCAGCCTCGGCGACCGCATCGGCCGCAAGCGGATCCTGCTGATCGGCGCGACCGCGTTCGGAGCGGTGTCGGTCCTCAACGCCTATGCGACGACACCGGAGTTGATGATTCTCGCGCGGGCCCTGCTCGGTGTCGCCGGCGCGACCCTGATGCCCGCCACCCTGGCCCTGATCCGCAATCTCTTCCACGACCCGCGCGAGCGCAGCCTCGCCATCGGCATCTGGGGCGCGACCGCCTCCGCCGGCACGGCGATCGGCCCGATCGTCGGCGGCTTCCTCCTCGAACACTTCTGGTGGGGCTCGGTCTTCCTGATCAACCTGCCGGTCATGGCGGTCCTGGTCCTCGTCGGCATCAAGCTGCTGCCGGAGTCCCGCGATCCGAACCCGGGCCCGTGGGACATGAGCAGTGTCGTCCTGTCCCTGGTCGGCGTGATCGCCGTGGTCTACGCGGTGAAGGAAGCCGCCTCCCACGGCGTCACGTGGGAGCCCCTCGTGGCGGGCCTCCTGGGCGCGGCGGCTCTCTGGGCCTTCGTCCGCCGCCAGTTGACCCTGCCGACCCCGCTCCTCGACATGCGCCTGTTCCGTCACCGCGGCTTCAGCGGGGCCGTCCTGGCCGACCTCCTGACCATCCTCGGCCTCTCCGGCCTGGTCTTCTTCCTCTCCCAGTACCTGCAACTGGTGCAGGAAAGGCCCCCGTTGGAGGCGGGCCTGGCGGAACTCCCGGCGGCGGTGGGAGCGGTGGTCGCGGGGCTGGTCGCGGGCACGGTGGCGCGCCGCTTCTCGGTACGCGCGGTCGTCTCGGGAGGTCTGGCCGCCATCGGCCTGGCCCTGGCGTCCCTGACCCTGCTCGACCGGTCCACGGGCTACCCGATGCTGGGCGCCGCCCTGCTGATGGTCGGCGTGGGCGCGGGCTTCTCCTTCACGGTGACGTCCGACGTGATCCTCTCCTCCGTACCGAAGAAGCAGGCGGGCGCGGCGTCGGCGGTCTCCGAGACGGCGTACGAACTGGGCGCGGCCCTGGGCATCGCCGTACTGGGCTCGATCGTGACAGGCGTGTACCGGGGCTTCGCAGCGCCGGCGGGCACTCCACAGGACGCGCACGAGTCGCTGGGCGGAGCAGTGGAGGCAGCGTCCGGGCTGCCGTCGAACACGGCTCAGGACCTGCTGGCGTCCGCCCGGGAAGCGTTCGTGGACGGCCTCAGCATCGCCGCGGGCGCAGGAGCAGCGGTCCTGCTCGCAACGGCAGTGGCGGCCTGGTTCATGCTGAAGAACCAACGGTTGGGTTCTTAGGGACGCGGGGAACTGCGCGAGCAGCCCCACGCACCAGCATCCGCAAACGGACCCCTAAGCGGCCTTCGCCTTCGTGGCGTACATGTCCACGTACTCCTGCCCCGACAGCCGCATGACCTCGGTCATCACCGAGTCCGTCACCGCCCGCAGCACGTACCGGTCGCGGTCCATCCCGTCGTAACGGGAGAACTCCATCGCCTCACCGAACCGCACGGTGACCCGCCCGGGCCGGGGCATCCCCGCCCCGCCCGGCTGCAGCTTGTCCGTGCCGATCATCGCGAAGGGGACGACGGGCGCGCCCGTCATCAGGGTCAGACGGGCGATGCCCGTACGTCCCCGGTACAGCCGGCCGTCGGGCGAGCGCGTCCCCTCGGGGTAGATCCCGAAGACCTTCCCCTCCTCCAGCACCCGCCGCCCGGTCATCAGCGCGGCCACGCCGCCGCGGCCACCGTCACGGTCCACCGGGATCATGCCGACGCCGGTGAAGAACCACGCCATGAGGCGGCCCTTGAGGGACTTCCCGGTGACGTACTCGTCCTTGCCGATGAAGAACACCTGCCGGTCGCAGACCAGCGGCAGGATCATCGAGTCGATGAAGGTGAGGTGGTTGCCGGCCAGGATGACGGGACCGTCACCCGGGATGTGCTCCGCGCCCTCCACCCGTGGGCGGAACATCAGGCGCATGATCGGTCCGAGCACTGCCTTGATGAGCACGAAGCGGGACAACGAGCCCTCCGGAGTCAAGAGAACGGCCAGGGAAACTGTATGAGTCTGTGCAGGTGAGGACATTACTCGCGGCTCGGGGGGTCGTGCACATCGGGCACTCGGGGTTCACCGAGGTCTTACGCACTATTGACACTCGTTTACCTGCGGATGGGTCCCGTTGCCTCCCGGAAACCCGGGCGGAACGATGTGACGGACGTCGCCCCGACCGACGCGTACCCCGGCCGCGTGCCCTGAAGCCGACGAACCATCAGACATCTGTTCCCATACGACATCCCGTGTCACCCGCGTGTTCCGCCCGAGGTCTCCCGCCCCTCACGGACCCGGACCTACGATCGGCCCGCAGCGAAGAGGCGACGGCAGAAGGGGTCCCCATGGGATCGCAGGACGAGCACACGGACGGCACCGGACGACGGGCACTTCTCGGGGCCGCGATGCTCGGCGCCGGGGGAGCGGTCCTGGGCCTGTCGGGCACGGCGAGAGCCGCGAGCGCGCAATCCACCGGACACGGCGGCGGACTCGGGAGCCTGCCCGTGCCGACGGTCATCGGCCACCGGGGCGCCAGCGGCTACCGCCCCGAGCACACCTTCGGCTCCTACCAGCTCGCCCTCGACCTGGGCGCCGACATCGTCGAGGCCGGCGATCTCGTCCCGACGAGGGACGGCCATCTGGTCTGCCGTCACGAACCGGAGATCGGCGGCACGACCGACGTCGCCGAGCACAAGGAGTTCGCCGACCGCAGGACGACCAAGGTCCTCGACGGCGTCTCCACCACCGGCTGGTTCACCGAGGACTTCACGCTCGCCGAGCTCAAGACGCTCCGCGCGATCGAGCGCATCCCGGCCAACCGCCCGCACAACACGCTCTACAACGGCCGCTGGGAGATCCCCACCTTCGAGGAAGTCCTCAGGTGGCAGGACGAGCAGACCCGCAGGCGCGGCAAGCAGGTCTGGATCTACCCCGAGACCAAGCACCCCACCTACTTCCGGGGGCTCGGCCTGGGCCTGGAGGAGCGGGTCGCGAAGCTCCTGCGCAAGCACGGCAAGGACCGGCGCACCTCCCCGGTCATCCTCCAGTCCTTCGAGCCGACCAGCATCCAGCGCCTGAACAAGCTCGTCGACAACCCCCTGGTCGTCCTCCTGTCCGGCGCGAACACCCGCCCCTGGGACTTCGTCGCGACGGGCGACCCGCGCACGGTCGCCGACCTCGTCACCCCCAAGGGCCTGCGGGAGATCGCCGGCTACGCCCAGGGCATCGGCCCGACCCTCGACCTGGTCGTCACCAAGAAGGCCGACGGCAGCCTCGACAAGGAGACCACCCTGGTCGCCGACGCCCACAAGGTCGGGCTGATCCTGCACCCCTACACCATGCGCAACGAGAACCCCTTCCTGCCGGCGGAGTACCGCAGGGGCACGGAAGCGGATGCCTACGGGGACGCCTTCGGCGCCTTCAAGAGGTACTTCGCCACCGGCATCGACGGTGTCTTCACCGACAACCCGGACACCGGCGTCCTCGCCCGCCAGGACTTCGTCAACGGCTGAGCTCCCGGCCCCCGATCGGGCTCACTTACGGCCGCCCGGGCAACCCACGACCCGGGCGGCCGTGTCGTACCGCATATGACGCACGACCTGGTCGCCACCCTGCGCCCGCTGCTCACCGCCGAGGCCCGCGCGGAGGCACCTGCCGCCGGTACGGAACCCGCCGATCTGGAGCAGGCGGTCTGGCTCCGTCTCCTGGAGCACCTGGAGACCCAGGGCCCGCCCCTCGACCCGCCCGGCTGGCTCCGCCGGGCCGTCCGTTCCGAGTCCCGCCGCAGCCGTCGTACGACCCGCCTCGAACGGCCCTACGACACCGAGCCCGCGGTCGACGACGACCGCACCCCCGAACAGCTCACCCTCGCCGCGGCCCGGCGCACGGCACTGCACGACGCGGTGCGCCGCCTGCCCGGCCGCTGCCCCTCGCTCATGGCGGCCCTCCTCTCCCCGAGGGACCTCACCTACCGCGAGATCGCGGGGGAGTTGGGTATCTCACAGGGCAGTCTCGGCCCGGAACGTTCCAGATGCCTGGGATGTCTTCGTCGAATGCTCACACCGGAGGTTGCGGCCCGTCGGGGGCGGGGATAGGAGTGGGGGACAACAGGCGATCAGGTGAGCGGGAGGCGTGCGCACATGGGCATGAGCGTGACCATCTCTGCGGCGGCCGAGCAGGACGCGGAGCAGATCTTCAGGCTGCAGTACCTGTGCTTCCAGGGTGAGGCGGCGCTGTACGGCAACTACCGCATCGATCCGCTCGTCCAGAGCCTGGACTCGGTCCGCGCGGAGGTCGCCTCGGACTGCGTCTTCGTGGCCCGCCTGGGAGACGAGGTGGTCGGCTCGGTCCGCGGCCGCGTCACCGAGGACGGCTCGGCCGCCATCGGCAAGCTCTGCGTCCACCCGCGCCTCCAGGGGCACGGCATCGGGGCCCGCCTCCTCAGGGCGGCCGAAGCGGCCCTCGCGGAAGAGCGGGGCGCCACCAGCTTCCGCCTCCACACCGGCCACCGCAGCGAGGGCAACCTCCGCCTGTACCGCAAGGTCGGCTACCAGACGGTGGGCACCTCAGAGGGCACGGACGGAGTGCCGATGATCGTCCTGGAGAAGCCCGCGGGAACATACGCGGCCACCGCGTGATCTTTTAGGGGCGCGGGGAACTGCGCGACCAGCCACATACGGGCCGGATGCCGCCGTCGAACCTCAGGCGGCATCCGCCTTGGGCGCGCCCTTCCGCAGCCAGTAAATGGCCGAGAGCGGCAGCAGCACCGGGATGAACAGATACCCCATCCCGAAGTCCGACCACACGGTCGCATCCGGGAACGCGGACGGCTCGGCCAATGTCCAAGCGCCCACCGTCAACACGCCCAGCAGCTCCACGACACAGCACACCAGCGCCGCCCGCCGAGCCGTCTCCCCGCCCCGCACCAGCGAGTACGTGATGAACCCGTAGACGATCCCGGCCACCGCGGACAGCGCATACGCGAGCGGTGCCCGGTCGAACTCCGTGGAGATCTGGACGGCGGACCGCGACACCGCCCCGACCACCATCACGCCGTACAGCCAGACGAGCAACGTCCCCGGCCCACTGGTCAGCCGACGCCTACTCACCTCAGCCTCCCCAGATGTCATAGAGCCGCACCTCCAGAACGGCCAGCACCAGCCCGCCGGCGGCAACCGTCACCGACCCCCACCGCGTCCGCTCCGCGAGCGACATGAACCCCGCCGCGGGCACACACGCGAACGCCCCCAGCAGATAGGCCACGAAGATCGTCGTGCCCTGCTCCGGCTTCTCGCCCCGCGCCAACTGCACGATCCCGATCACCAGCTGGACCAGCGCCAGCACCGAGACCACGGCCATCCCGATGAAGTGCCAGTCCTTGGTCGGCTCGTCACGGTAGGCGGCCCAGCCGCACCAGGCGGCCAGCAGCAGCGCGGCGACGCCGGTCACCAGCGTCAGGGCATCAAACATGCGGCGAGCCTATTACGGCCCAAAAGGCCTGATGCGGCCGCCCCCGTCCGGCACCGTAGGGTCGAGGACATGAAGATCCACGCCGAAGCCCTCCTGTTCGACAACGACGGAACCCTCGTCTCCTCCCTCGCATCCGTCCACCGCTGCTGGACGCGCTGGGCCGAGGAGTTCGGCATCACCCAGGAGGCCTTCGAGCGGGTCGAACTGCACGGCCGCCCGGCCGTCGAGATAGCCGCCGACCTGCTGCCCGCCGACGTCGTGCCGCGGGCCCTCGCGCGGATCGAGGAGCTGGAGGTGGAGGACGTGCCGGGCGGCGGTGTCCAGCTGCTCCCCGGGACCACGGCCCTCCTCGACTCCCTGCCCGCCGACCGCTGGGCCGTCGTCACCTCCGCCACCCGGCGGCTCGCCGAGGCCCGGCTCGAAGCCGTCGGCATCCGCCCCAAGACCCTGGTCGCCGCCGACGACGTCACCCGGGGCAAGCCCGACCCCGAGCCCTATCTGCTCGCCGCCCGTGAACTCGGCGTCGACCCGGCCCGCTGTGTGGTCTTCGAGGACGCCCCCGCCGGTCTGCGTGCCGGGCGTGCCGCCGGTATGTCCACCGTGGCGTTGACCACAACCCACCCGGTCCGTGAACTCGACGCCGACCTGGTGGTCGAGGACCTGTCGGCCCTGTCGGCCCTGGTCACGGCCGCAGGTGTGGAGATCGCCGTCCGGTCCTGACCCCTGTCCACGGCTGTCCACCATCCGGACAGCGGGTTCTTGGTCGTTCCCATAGGTCTGCTTTACTGATCGCATGACCACGACGAGCTGCCGCACCCTTGCGACCGAGGCGACCACGACGCCCGGTGCTCGTTGTATGTGTCGAATGCGCGCCTGTTAGAGGGCCCCCGCACCACTCCCCGAGTCTCGCGCCCCGAAGCGAGCCGCCCCGGCACGTCCGTACGCCGTCACCGCCGTACGTGACCCATGTGCCCGCGCACCCCTTCTCTCCCGTACCCGGGCACACCCACGCCCGCGTACTCGACAGTGACGGAAACCCAGTGATCACGACAACAGGCCTGACCAAGGTCTACCGCTCGCGCGGCCGTGAGGTCACCGCCCTGGACGGCGTCGATCTGCACGTCCGCGAAGGCGAGGTGTACGGCGTCATCGGCCAGTCCGGCGCCGGCAAGTCCTCGCTCATCCGCTGCGTCAACCTGCTGGAGCGCCCCACCGCCGGCACCGTGACCGTCGCCGGACAGGACCTCACCGCCCTCGCGGGCCGCGGACCGCGCGCCGGCAAGGAGCTGCGGCGGGCGCGCAGCCGTATCGGCATGGTCTTCCAGCACTTCAACCTGCTGTCCACCCGGACCGTCCAGGACAACGTCGAGCTGCCGCTGGAGATCCTCGGCAGGTCCGGCAGCGAGCGCTCGCGCAAGGCGCGCGAACTCCTCGACCTGGTCGGGCTCGCCGACCAGGCCAAGGCGTACCCGGCCCAGCTCTCCGGCGGCCAGAAGCAGCGCGTCGGCATCGCCCGCGCCCTGGCCGGCGACCCCAAGGTGCTCCTGTCCGACGAGGCCACCAGCGCCCTGGACCCCGAGACCACCCGCTCGATCCTCCAGCTGCTGCGCGACCTGAACCGGCAGCTCGGCCTCACCGTCCTGCTCATCACCCACGAGATGGACGTCGTGAAGTCGGTCTGCGACTCCGCGGCCCTGATGGAGAGGGGCCGGGTCGTCGAGTCCGGCACGGTCAGCGAGCTGCTCGCGACCCCCGGCTCCGAACTGGCCTCCGCGCTCTTCCCGGTCGGCGGCGCCGCCACCGGCGAGGACCGGACCGTCGTCGACGTCACCTTCCAGGGCGAGGCGGCCACCCAGCCCGTCATCTCCCAGCTCTCGCGCACCTACAACATCGACATATCGATCCTCGGTGCCGCCATCGACACCGTCGGCGGCCTCCAGGTCGGCCGGATGCGCATCGAACTGCCCGGCCGCTACGAGGACAACGTCGTGCCGGTCGGCTTCCTGCGCGAGCAGGGCCTGCAGATCGATGTCGTCGGCGAGCGCGAGCCGGTCAAGGAAGGTGCCAAGTGACCTGGTCCGAGATGCAGCCCCTGCTGGAGCAGGCGTGTTGGGACACCCTCTACATGGTCGGCTGGTCCACGCTCATCGCGGTCGTGGGCGGCCTCCCGCTCGGCGTCCTGCTCGTCCTCACCGACCGGGGCGGACTCCTCCAGAACGTCGTCGCGAACAAGGTCATCGGGCAGGTCGTGAACGTCGCCCGCTCGATGCCGTTCATCATCCTGATGGTCGCGCTGATGGGCTTCACCCGTTCGATCACCGGCACCACCATCGGCCGCGAGGCAGCCATCGTGCCGCTCGCGATCGGGGCGATCCCGTTCTTCGCGCGCCTCGTCGAGACGGCTGTCCGCGAAGTGGACGGCGGGCTGGTGGAGGCCGTGCAGTCGATGGGCGGCAACACCTGGACCATCGTCCGCAAGGTCCTCGTCCCCGAGGCCCTGCCCTCGCTGATCGCCAGCACCACCACCACGATCGTCGCCCTCATCGGCTACTCCGCGATGGCCGGCACGGTCGGCGCCGGCGGCCTCGGCGACATCGCCATCCGCTACGGCTACCAGCGCTTCGAGACCCAGCTCATGTGGATCACCGTCGCGATCCTCGCCGTCGTCATCTCGCTGATCCAGTTCGCCGGCGACTACGCGGCCCGCTCGCTGCACCGCCGTGGCGGACGCTCCGGACCCGCGCCGAAACTCCGTCTGCTGAAGGCCTCCACGGCGGACACCAAGACCGTCTGACGCGCTCCCAGATCTCCCGTGCACCCCTTCACGGGATCGCTGTACCCACAAGGAAAGGCACTTTTCGTGCGTAACACCGCAAAGCTCAGCACCGCCGTCCTCGCCGCCGGAGCCCTCACCTTCGGGCTCAGCGCCTGCGGTTCGTCCGGCTCCGGCTCCGCCTCCGACGCCGGCGGAGCGCTGGTCGTCGCCGCGAGCCCCACCCCGCACGCCGAGATCCTGAACTACGTCAAGGAGAACCTGGCGAAGAAGGCGGGCCTCGACCTGGAGGTCAAGGAGTTCACGGACTACGTGACCCCGAACACGGCGACCGAGGACGGCTCGGTGGACGCCAACTACTTCCAGAACCAGCCCTACCTCGACGACTTCAACAAGAAGCGCGGCACCCACATCGCGCCCGTCGTCACGGTCCACCTGGAGCCGCTCGGTCTCTACTCCCACAAGGTCAAGAGCGCCGACGCCCTGGCGAGCGGCGCGACGATCGCCGTCCCGAACGACAGCGTGAACGAGGCGCGCGCCCTCAAGCTGCTCGCCGCGAACGGCCTGATCACCCTCAAGGACGGCGTGGGCAACGAGGCGACTCCCTCCGACATCGCCAAGAACCCGAAGAACCTCAAGTTCAAGGAGCTGGAGGCGGCCCAGACCCCGCGCTCCCTCGACGACGTCGACGCCGCGGTCGTCAACGGCAACTACGCCATCGAGGCCGACCTCAAGCCCGCGTCGGACGCCCTCGTCCTGGAGTCCGCCAAGAACAACCCCTACGGCAACTTCCTCGCGGTGAAGGAGGGCAACGAGGACGACCCGCGGGTGAAGAAGCTCGCCAAGCTGCTCACCTCCCCCGAGGTGAAGAAGTTCATCGAGGACAAGTACGCCGGTTCCGTCATCGCGTCCTTCTGAACGCCGTAGCTCTCCCCGGCGCGTATACGACGTATCGCCACGCACGGGGTCCACTCGCTCACCATGTGTGGACCCCGTGATGCGGTTCGGTGCTTTCATGCTGCATGCTGGGCAGTTCAGCAGGCCCTGAGGTTTCCGACGGTTACGGAGTGGCGCATGACCTTCCCCAACATCTCCATCAGCACGGAGCGGTTGGTGCTGCGCCCCCTCGACGAGGACGACGTGCCCGCGCTGGCCGAGATGATGAACGACGAGCAGGTCGGGGCCTGGACCGACGTGCCCCAGCCCTACAGCGAGGACCAGGCGCGCAGCTGGATCACCCAACACGCGCCGGGTGAGCGCGAGGCCGGCCGCGGAATCACCTTCGCCGTCACGGAGTTCCTCACCCAGCGCCTGGTCGGCGTCGTCCAGCTCGCCAAGACCAACTGGCACATCCGCTCCACCGAGTTGTCGTACATCATCGCCCCCTGGGCCCGTGGGGAGGGCTACGCCTCCGAGGCCGCGCTCGCCACCGCCCAGTGGCTGTTCAGCGACCAGAAGTTCGAGCGGATCGAGCTGCGCACGGCGGCCGACAACACCGCCTCCCAGCAGGTCGCGCAGAAGATCGGCTGCATCAGCGAGGGCGTCCTGCGCAACGCCTGCATAGCGCACGTCCGCGCCGAGGACGGTACCTGGAGCGACGTCCGCACCGACTTCATCGTGTGGAGCCTGCTGCCCGAGGACCTCGACGGCGCGGGCGAGCAGATGGCCGACGCGGACGGCTTCACGACCTACTCGGACTGGAACTGACCGGGTACGGCGAAAACGCTTCACCGTCCGACCGGGTAACCTCCCGACGACCACCTGCGCACACTCCTGGAGACTGAGACACGATGGCCGACCGGGTCACGGTGATCGGCTGGGACGGCTCGCCGCTGACCGCCGCGGCACGCTCCGCCCTCGGCGCCGCCACGCTGGTCGCGGGCGCCGCCCACCACCTGGCACTCCCCGAGGTGCCCCCCACCGCCGAACGCATCCGCCTCGGCAGCGTGGCCCTCGCCGCCCGCCGCATCACCGGCCACCGCGGTACCGCGGTCGTGCTCGCCGACGGCGACCCCGGGTTCTTCGGAGTCGTACGGACCCTGCGCGCACCCGAGTTCGGCCTGGAGGTCGAGGTCGTCCCCGGCGTCTCCTCGGTCGCCGCCGCCTTCGCGCGGGCCGGTATGCCCTGGGACGACGCCCAAGTGGTCGTCGCACACCGGCGCACCCTGCGACGCGCGGTGAACGTGTGCCGGGCCCACACCAAGGTCGCGGTCCTCACCTCGCCCGGCGCCGGACCCGCCGAACTCGGCCTGCTGATGGAGGGCGTGCACCGCACCTTCGTCATCTGCGAGGAACTCGGCACCGACCACGAACAGGTCACCGTCGTCACCTCCGACAAGGCCGCCGACCACACCTGGCGCGACCCCAACATCGTCATCGTCATCGGCGGCACCGCGCCCGTGACCGAGGACGGTGGCTGGATCGCCGGCCGCGACCCCGCCGCCGCGCCCCGCGGCTGGACCCTGCCCGCCGAGTCCTACGGCGGCCTCATGGGCGAGGGCGAACTGGAACCGCTCCGTGCCGCCCAACTCGCCCGGCTGGGACCGCGCGTCGGCGACCTGGTGTGGGACATCGGCTGCGGCAGCGGCGCCTTCGCCACCGAGGCCGCCCGGGCCGGGGCCGCCGTCATCGCCGTCGACCGCGACCTCAGGGCCTGCGAGCGCACCGAGGCCAACGCCCGCGCCTTCGGACTCCAGGTCCAGATCGTCGCCGGGACCGCCCCGCACGTCCTGGAGAACCTCCCCGAACCGGACGTCGTCCGTGTCGGGGGCGGGGGAGTGGCCGTGGTCTCCGCGGTAGCCGACCGCCGCCCGCAGCGCATCGTCGCCCACGCGGCCACCCGGGACGAGGCCGAACTCGTCGGCCGGGACCTCAGCGAGCACGGCTACCGCGTCGAGTGCGCCCTCCTCCAGTCCGTCGAACTCGACACGCGGGCCTGGACGGAGACGGAGCGGAGCGTCGCGTTCCTGCTCAGCGCGGTGCTTCCGGACCGTACGGCCTGACCCGGCCGGTCGCGCTCCGCCGTCCCCGTGATCCTGTTGTCGTACTGCGCGCGGTAGGCTGGCCGACCGTTGTACCGCACCCGGTGGCCCGGCATTCGTTCGTCAATGTCCGGAAAGCGCGCCCGTTTTGGGGTGGGTGTGGTACGGCACAACCGGAGGACGCGCAACGTGGCGCAGTCCACAGCGGGCTGTCGCGGATCAACCTGTCGCGACGGGGGAACGGCCGGGACAATGCCAGTTAATGGCTTTGTCGTCTTTCTCGGCAGGCCGTTCGTGCCGCTGGGCACGCACGCTCGTTCTTCACCACGGGGGCGGTAGGTGCGCCGTCCCCGGTGAGCTGGTCGTAGAAGCACTAACCGATGGGCGAGGGGTACGCATGACCGACACCGGCCAGGTCCCGGGCGAGGGGCTGCCGGAGAACGCAGGCATGGTGGAGCAGCCGGGCGTCCCTGGTGCGTACACCTACCTCTCCGAGACCACCGCCGAGGACGAAGACCTGTTGCTGCTGCCGGGTGCCCAGAGCCCCTGGGGCAACGAGGTCGCCCCGCCCGCTCCGGAACCGGTCGTCGAGACCGTCCACGAGCCGGGCCCGCACGAGATGTCCGGCCGGGACAGCGGGGCGCACGACATGAGCGCGGTCCGCACGCCCCAGGCCCCCACCGTGCCGATCCCGCCCATCACGCCCCGTCGGCCGCTGCACCTCGGCCCGCCGATCCCGGACGCCTCCGCGAGCCCGGTCCGCTCCCTCGCCGACCGCGGCCCCGCGGGCGTGCCGCTGCGGCAGCCGGCCGCGGCCACGCCGGGTCCCGAGTACTTCGAGGCCCCGCAGCCGCTGGGCGCGGTCCCGTGGGGCGCCCCGGCCCAGGCCGCCGTCCAGGCGCCGGTGAGCGCGGTGGCCCAGGCTGCCGAAACGGTTGTTCCGGAACCGGTCGCCGTAGCGCAGGCCGCGGTGGCCGGGCCGGCCCCGGAGGCGCAGGCCGCCGGACACGAGGTCGCCGCGGCCCCGGTGCCGGAGGCCGTACCGAGCCCGGAGGCCGCGCACGCGCCGGAGCCGCCGCAGGTTCCGGCCGCCGAGGCCGACCCGGTCGTGGCCGAAGGTCCCGGGCCCGACGGAGTCCAGCCCGTCGCCGTGGTCGGCGACCCGGGTGCGGGCCAGGTACCGGGAGACGGCTCGCTGCCCGAGGAGGTGCCGGCCGTCCCCGCGGACCAGGCCCTGCCCGACGGCCCCGTGCCGGACGCGGCCGAGCAGGTGCCCGCACCTGTGGTGGAGGCCCCCGCTGAGCCGGCGGACGCCACCGCCGTACCGGCCGCCGAGACCGTCGTGGCTGAGCCGACCGTGGCTGAGCCTGTCGTGACCGAGCCCGTGGCGGCCGAGCCGGAGGCCGCCGGAACCGAGCCGGCCGCGGAGCCGTACGAGGAGGCGGCGGAGGCAGTTGCCCCGCAGCCTGTGGCCGCCCAGGAAGCAGTCGTCCAGGAGCAGGCCGTCGTCCAAGAGCAGGCCGTCGAAGAGGCGGTCGTCCAGGAAGCGGTCGTCCCGGAAGTGGCGACAGCCGAGGAACCCACCGCCGAATCCCCGGAGACGGACGCGTTCCAGGCCCCGGAGCCCGTCGCGGTGCAGGAGGCCGGCCCCGCCCAGGAGGCCGCG
>NZ_RSAJ01001319.1 GCF_003933965.1 Streptomyces sp. RP5T | reverse complement strand
GTCCTGTTGCCCGTGCGGGGGCAGATGGGGCCGGTGCACCGGATGGCGGCGGAACGGGCCGCGGGCATCCTCGCCGTCGTCCTGATGCAGGCCCGCCAGGAGGAGGAGCTGGCGGCCCGCGGGCGCGGCGACTTCCTGACCGACCTCGCGGAGGGCCGGATCACGGCGGAGGACGCGCCCGCGCAGGCGCGCGTGCTGGGCTTCAGACCGGGCACCGGCCCGCTGCTGCCCATGGTGATGCACCTCGGCCCCTCGGGCGGCGGCTGGGCGGTCCTGGCCCGGGCGGTCTCCGAGGAACTGGCCGCGGTCGGTGTCCCGGTCCTGCTGGGCGTGCGGCCCGTGGAGGGCCGCGTCCTGGTCCTGCTCGGTCTGCGCTCGGAGGCGGAGCGG
>NZ_RSAJ01001318.1 GCF_003933965.1 Streptomyces sp. RP5T | reverse complement strand
GGCCGTGTCCGTCCCCGCGCCTGCGGCCCCCGCCGACGGGCCCGCGGCCCACCCGGTCGTGCCGCCGGACACCACGGGCCCGCGGGACGCGACACCGTGGACGAGCCGGTCCCCCGAGACGGTCGCCGACGGGCACCCCGCTCCCGGCAAGCTGTCCGTCTCCGTGGCCGCCACCTCCGCCCCCGGCGACAACGGCCGCGGCCGCCGGATGAGCTGCACGGTGGCGCTCGCGGTCGCGGGGGCGATGGCCGCGGTGACCGTGGGCTCGGTGTTCCTGTTCGACCTGCTGCCGGAACGGGGTGACAACGACTCGGCGGGTTCCCCACCCGGCAGCGACGCGTACTCCTCGGCGGCGACGTCCGTACCGTCGGCGTCCTCCTCCGTCTCCCCGTCC
>NZ_RSAJ01001317.1 GCF_003933965.1 Streptomyces sp. RP5T | reverse complement strand
GGTCGGTGCACCGCTCGCGCTTCCTGCTGTCGATGTCGGGACGCTACGGACACGCCCTGTACGCCGACCGTCCCGCGGCCAGACTCGGCGACCCGCCACGGACGGTGGGGATCGACGCCACCGCGTGGGAGGTCCTGGACGTGGTCGCCGTCGGCGGCCAGGACCGCACCTCGGACGATGTCGCCGTGGTCGACCGGTACGGCCGCTGCGTGGGAGTCGTACGGCTGGCGGATCTCGTGCGGGCGTTGAGCGACACCAGGGTGGAGGAGGCGGCCGGACTCAACCCGCTGACGCGGCTGCCCGGTTCCGACGCGATCACGGTCGAGGCGGACCGGCGGATCGCGGCCGGGCGGACGCTGGCCCTGAGCTGGCTCGACATCGACCACTTCAAGCA
>NZ_RSAJ01001316.1 GCF_003933965.1 Streptomyces sp. RP5T | reverse complement strand
GGGCGGGTGATGACCTGCACGTTCATGCTGTGCTTCTTGTGCTTCTGCGAGTAGTACGGCTGATCGGCGCGGACGCGGTCGGTGGGGATCAGCGTGCCGTCAACGATGACGTGGTCGCCCTCACCGAGGCCGGTGAGGGCTTCATGGAGGCCTGGGGCCCAGGAAGCCAGCACCTCCAGGGCCTCGTCCACGTAGCGCCAGGCGGTGGCCTGGGATATCGCGAACCCGGCGCCGAGCTGGGCGAATGTCTCGTTCTTGCGCAGGCGGGCCCAGCGTGAGCAGTGCCTGGTCGAAGCAGCGGAGCTTCCGCCAGCGGGTGTTACGTGCGCGGCGGTGCTCGTACAGCAGCCAGGCAACATGCTCAACGAGCTCATGCGGGACGTCGAGCGTGGCAGG
>NZ_RSAJ01001315.1 GCF_003933965.1 Streptomyces sp. RP5T | reverse complement strand
GGAGTGTCCGTGGCGACCGTCTCGCACGTCCTCAACGGCACCCGGCCGGTCCTGCCCCACACCCGCCAGGCCGTGCTGGACGCCGTCGACGAGCTCGGCTACACCCCCAACACCCTCGCCCGCTCCCTGGTGACCTCCCGCACCCGCTCCATCGGGCTCGCGGTGTCGGCGATCAGCAATCCGTACTTCACCGAAATCCTCCAGGGCGTCGAGGCGGGCGCGCTGGCACACGGCTACAGCCTGCTCATCGCCGACCCGCACGACGATCCGGCCCATGAGCGCAAGGTCGTCCAACTGCTGCACGAGAGGCGGGTGGACGGCCTGATCATCGCCCCCTCGGCAGACCCGCACGAACTCCTCGCGTACCTCGCCCGCCATCGGGTTCCTACGGTGTTTCT
>NZ_RSAJ01001314.1 GCF_003933965.1 Streptomyces sp. RP5T | reverse complement strand
ATCCCGAAGATCTCGGTCGACGCCCCCTTCACGGACCTCGCCATCGGTCCGACGGGCCGTCTCGAACCGCCTCCCGCCCACGACGTCAACCTCGTCGGCTGGTACGCCAAGGGCGTCTCCCCCGGTGAGCCGGGCACCTCGATCATCGCCGGGCACGTCGACACGGCGACCTCGGCGGCCGTGTTCGTGAACCTCGGCGAACTGGAGAAGGGGGACGTCTTCCACGTCGACCGGGCCGACGGGCGCAGGGCGTCCTTCGTGGTCGACAGCGTGGAGACCTTCGAGAAGGACGACTTCCCGAGCCGCAAGGTGTACGACGACACGGCCCGGCCCGAGGTCCGGCTCATCACCTGCGCCGGCACCTACGACCGTACGGCCAGGGACTACACGGACAACCTGGT
>NZ_RSAJ01001313.1 GCF_003933965.1 Streptomyces sp. RP5T | reverse complement strand
GGGTAGTCGACCGCCTCCGCGATGTCCTCGGCGTGGACCCAGCACTCGAAGGCGCGGTCCAGCATCGCGTCGTGGAGCGGCAGCGCGAAGTCGCCGTAGGCCACCTCCAGTTTGCCCGCGGTGCTGCCGGTGAAGGACACCGTGCGGACGAGGTCGTGGCTCTGCTCGCGCCAGGGGGCCCGTACGGAACGGGTCGGCGGGAAGTGCGACGCCCGCCAGTAGGCCTCGGTGCGGCCGGACGGCGTGGGCGCGTCCGCGGGGGCCTTGCCCAGCGGGTCGTCGAGGCCCAGGGAGACCGCGACGAGCCCGTCGACCGACAGCAGGTGGGCGATGACCCCGGCGACCGTCGTACGGCGGCTCGTGGGCTCGTCGGCGTCGAACCAGCGCAGTCTGACCGGGGCG
>NZ_RSAJ01001312.1 GCF_003933965.1 Streptomyces sp. RP5T | reverse complement strand
TCCCAGCGCCGTGCCCCCGCGTCCCAGGTCTCCCCGCTGTTGGGGTAGACCACGACCGGCTTGCCGGTGACCCGCGCGGCGGTCTCGATCGCGGTGTCCACATCCCCGGGGACGCAGCAGTTGACGCCGACCGCGACGATCTCGTCCACGTCGGCCGCCAGGGCGAACGCCTCCTCCAGCGGCTGCCCCGCGCGGGTGCGGTCGCCCGCGACGGAGTAGGAGAGCCAGGCCGGCACACCGAGACCGCGGACCACCCGGAGCAGCGCCGCGGCCTCGTCGGCGTCCGGGACCGTCTCCAGCGCCAGGACGTCGGGCCCGGCCGCCGCGAGCACCTCCAGCCGGGGCCGGTGGAACGCCTCCAGCTCGGCCACGCTCAGACCGTAGCGCCCGCGGTACTCCGAGC
>NZ_RSAJ01001311.1 GCF_003933965.1 Streptomyces sp. RP5T | reverse complement strand
GAATGACACCGGCAGACTTTCGCGAATTTGTTTTTGCTATTGCCGATAAAGTCGGATTTGCTCGTGAGCGTATTATTCTCGGCGGCGACCATCTGGGACCAAACTGCTGGCAGCAAGAAAATGCGGATGCGGCGATGGAAAAATCCGTCGAGCTGGTAAAGGCATATGTTCGTGCCGGCTTCAGTAAAATTCATCTTGATGCGTCAATGTCCTGCGCTGACGATTCCATACCGTTAGCGCCAGAAACGGTTGCTGAACGTGCCGCTGTGCTTTGTCTGGCGGCGGAAAGTGTGGCGACTGATTGCCAGCGTGAGCAACTGAACTATGTCATTGGCACTGAAGTTCCGGTCCCGGGCGGTGAGGCCAGCGCCATTCAGTCAGTACACATCACCCAGGTTGAAGA
>NZ_RSAJ01001310.1 GCF_003933965.1 Streptomyces sp. RP5T | reverse complement strand
CATGAGCAATAAGATGGCTAATGCTAAAACCATCCCCTAAAGATATTAGGGGATGAAAAAAGTGATTTACATTTTTTCTACGGTCTTAATACCAAGTAATTGAAGGCCTTGTTTTAGAGTTTTGGCGGTCAGTGCTGCAAGTAGTAGGCGAGAGGTCTTGGTCTTATCATCCGAGCTTAGGATTGGGCAGGCTTCATAAAAACTTGAGAAAATGCCCGCCAATTCAAATAGGTATTGACACAACAGATGTGGCATACCATCTTTGGCAACCAATAATAGCACTTCTTCAAATTGAAGTAATTTGACCGCCAAGGCTCGCTCTTTATCTTCATCAATCACAATCTCACCGCCAATATCTGCCATATCAAGCCCTGCACGCGCAAAAATCGAGCGAATGCGTGTAT
>NZ_RSAJ01000130.1 GCF_003933965.1 Streptomyces sp. RP5T | reverse complement strand
GGGCGTATGACCTCCGTCGGCGGGACCACCCGCCGAAACAGCGTCCACAACTCGTCCGGCACCAGCCGCCCCACCAGATCCGTCATGCACGGCTCAACGAGCGATCACGCCAACAGAAACGACGTCTAATACTGCAACGGTGCTTGCCGTGACTGCTGGCCAGTTCGGTCGTTGGTGTGGTTATGGGTGGGGACCTTGCTGATGTCAGGTTGTGGGCGGGTGAACTGACTGCTCTGCACGAGCGGTTCGTGCACCGTTTCAACAGGTCGGAGCCGCGGGAATCGGCTCTCGCGTACATGCGGGGGCTGATTGCTCCGCTCGAGCGCAAGAACGGCTGGACGCTGGCTGAACAGGCCGGTCATGACGGCCCCGACCGTATCCAGCGGATGCTGAACCGGATCGAGTGGGACGCCGACGAGGTCCTGGACGACGTCCGCACCTATGTCGTCGAGCATCTCGGAGACCGGGATGCCGTGTTGATCGGGGATGACACCGGCTTTTTGAAGAAGGGCGTCCGCTCGGCAGGGGTGCAGAGGCAGTACTCCGGCACCGCCGGACGCACCGAGAACTGCCAGATCGGTGTGTTCCTCGCCTACGCCACCGGCCGCGGACGCACGTTGATCGACCGCCGCCTGTATCTGCCCACCTCCTGGACGGAGGACCGGGCACGCTGTCGCCGCGCAGGCATCGGCGACGAGATCGCGTTTGAGACGAAAGTGGCTATGGCCAAGGCGATGGTCCGCCGGGCCATCGCCGACCGGATTCCGTTCGGCTGGGTGACCGCGGATGCCGCATACGGCTTCAGCAAGGGCTGGCGGTTCGAGCTGGAGCAGGCCGACGTCTTCCACGTCATGGCCACCACCCGGCACGACACGGTCGTCACCCGCTGGGCACTCGACCACCCCGTCCACGACCTGTTCCCCGGCCTGCCGCGGCAGAAGTGGAAACGCCGTTCCTGCGGGCAGGGCGCCCAGGGCCGGCGGATCTATGACTGGGCCCGTGTCGAGGTGCGGCCCTGGCATCGCGAGGACCGGCGGCACTGGGTCCTCGCCCGCCGCAGCATCAGCAGACCCGAGGAGATCTCCTACTACATCGCCTACTGCCCCGCCGAGACCACACTCGACGAGCTCATCCGTATCGCCGGAAGCCGGTGGGCGGTCGAGGAGTGCTTCCAGAGTGCGAAACAGGAATGCGGCCTGGACGACTACCAGGTCAGCCGCTATCCCGGCTGGCACCGCCACATGACCCTGGTCATGGCCGCCCACGCCTGCCTCACCGTCCTGCGAGCCCGCGAACTCGACACCGACAAAGCAGAAACGGATCCTCCCAGCTCATCCACCTCAGCCTCGCCGAGATCCGACGCCTGATCAGCCGCCTCACCGACCGCCGTCCCACCCCGGTCGACCACATCCTGCACTGGTCGGCATGGCGCCGCAGACGCCAACTCCAAGCCCGAATCAGTCACTACAAACGACGCGGGCACAGCCCCTGACAACTGCCCAGCAATCAGCACAAGCACCGTTGCAGTACTAAGGAACGGATGGCAGCAGCACCTCCCAGTTGTCGCCGTGGTGGGTGGAGACCTTCTCGATCTGCGCGTACTGGGCCTCGAACCCGCCCAGCTTGTCCACCGCAGACAGCAGCGAGTCCAGCCCGTTGGACTGCACCATCAGCCCCTCGGCCAGCAGCAGGAAGGCGGGCGAGACCCTGCCGTCCAGCCGCCCGGTGACCTCGGCCGCACTCAACTCCTCACCCAGGCCCTCCAGCGCGTCCAGGGCCTCCTTGGTCAGCGCCACCGCCCTCGCCCGCGCAGACTGCGCCGGCCCCTCCTTGTCGACCTGTTGGAGCAGGGTGCGGTAGTTACCGATCAGCGCCTCCACGATCTTCTGCTGCTGGCGGTGGATCTCGGCAAGCTCCTCGCGGGCTTTCTTCGCCTTCGCCGCCATGCGCTTGCACAACATCGTCGCCAGGTCATCCCGGGCGCGCATGCGGGCCTTGGCGGCCAGGCAGGCCGTCAGCGCCATCCGCTTGTCGTCGGTGTACTCCTTCAAGGTGGCGGCGTCCTGGGCCTCCGCCTCGTCGGCGAAGTCCACGACCTTCGTTGACGCGACCTGCTCCAGCCACTTCCCGGTGTCGCCGAGCCCGTCCACCCACTCCAGGTGGCCCTTGAGCCGCTTGAAGTGCGACCAAGTCGCCCGGCCCGGGTTCTGCTTGAGCGCGTTGAACAGCGTCTTGCGGTCCAGCTCGATCACATCCGGCAGTCCCAGGACCCGGCGCCGCTCCTCCTCTGTCATCCGGTCCCGGATACCGGCCAGGATCTCCTCGTTCACCTGGCCCCGCGCCGTGGAGGTCATCGCGTCCAGCGTGGAGAACCGCGGTATCTCCAAGTTGGCCTCGACCAGCTTCTCCAGCGCGATGTTGATCAGATCAGCCAGGTTGTTCTTCGACGCCGCAGCCACCCGCATCGTCTCCTCCGCGAGCCTGCGGGCGGCCTGGCCGTCGTAGCGCCCCCGCACCGCTCACGCACCCACGACCAGTACTCCTCCGCCGTGCGGCCGGAGGCATACACCGACAGCGTGCTCTCCGGCAGCTGCACCGCCCGGCGCACGAACTCCACCACCTGGTCCGGGACGTCGTACCCTTTGGGGAAGCAGCCCATCCGTTGATACGACTTCAGCGCCACCAGCAGCGCGAGTTGATGCTCGTCAGAGTCCGTGACCTCCTCAATTCAGTCCCGCTCCTCCTCGCTGGGCGTGAAGAACCCATGCAGCTCACGCGCGGTGATCAGCCGCTTGAACCGCGGATACGCAGTCCGCTCGGTCGAGGTCATCCCCACCCCACTCGACAAGCTCAGCCCATACAGAGACGCACACGCGCCCGTGTGATCATGTCCAGTGCGACAAGACCGAGAAGATCAGAACCACGGAACCCAGGACACCCACTTGGATGCGGTGATACAGGAGCGGCAGGGATCACGGCTTCAAGATCATCCCGTGGCGGCTTTTGCCACCTTGGCTTGGACCCCAAGAACGGCTGGCAACTGGCCGAGTGTGCCGGACATCGTGACCCTGCTGGGCTGCAACACCTGCTCAACGGTGCCGCTGGGACGCCGATGCCGCTCGAGATGATCTGCGCGAGTACGTCGGACAACAGCTCGGCCCGGACGGCGTGCTGATCATCGATGACACCGGGTTCATCAAGAAGGGCACCACGTCGGCCGGGGTGTCCCGGCAGTACACCGGCACGTCCGAAAAGATTGACAACTGCCAGATCGGTGTCTTCGCGGCCTACACCACCGGGCATGGTAGAGCCGTCGTCGACCGCGAGCTCTACCTGCCCAAGTCCTGGGCCAAGGACCGAGAGCGGTGCCGGGAGGCGAAGATCCCCGACGAGCGCACCTTTGCTACCAAGGGGAGCGGGCCAGGGGCCTGGTCCGCCGCTGCCTTGCCGCGGGTCTGCCCGCCGCCTGGGTGACTGCTGGTGAAGCCTACGGACAGAACTGGTCCTTGCTGTCCTCGCAGCCCAGGCCCTGGGCACCGCAAAGGGGGCAGCAGAAACGACACCACTTTCAAGCCCCGGAACGGCTCACACTGTGCCACGGCTGCCTCCACAGGTCCCACGTCGGTCAGCACGGTCTTGGAGCGTTGGCCATTGCGGGAGTTGGCGCCGATCTTGCCTGCTGGATCGTGCACAGCCGAGGTGGTCGGTGATCTGGCCCTCAAGAGCGGTCTCCAGCAGCCGCTTGGTCAGCTGCTGGAGCAGCCCGCCCTCACCTGTCAGCTGCAGGCCTACAGCCTGGGCTGCTGGTCACCAGCAACCCGAAGAGATCAGTAACTGGTCGTCCATGCCCTCCACCGACACATCCCTGCCGACTCGACAGCCTCATGCTCGCCCACGTTCTCACTGGTCATCAATGCATCTTCCATCGTCGGGAGTTGCACCAACGATTTGCAGACCTGATCATGCAAGAGACCCTGGGGCGGAAGTATGTGTGGAGCGGATCGGTTTCGCCGTCCCTGTCCGCTGCCCCGGTCGGCATGTCATCGTGAGGGCGGCCGGCTCGTAGGTGGCTGCTGGTAGGGGAACTGGTGCGGCGCGGAGTAGGGCGTATTGATGTGCCCGCTTCCGGGTGTTGGATTCTGGGCTGCGTGGTAGGCCGTCTGCGCAGGCGGCTGCTGGTAGGGAGGGAAGTAGAGCGGGTTGGTATGTCCGCCTGCATGGGCGGGATTCTGGGCTGCGTGGTAGGCCGCCTGCGCAGGCGGCTGCGGGTACGGGTACGGGTACGGGGTGTTCGTCGTTTGGTAGGGCGTATTGGTATGCCCGCCCCAGGCTGCCGGGTTCTGGGCTGCATAGTAGGCCGTGTGCGCAGGCGGCTGCTGGTAAGGGGTGTACGGCGCGGGGTACGACGCACTCTGCTGAGTCTGATACGGAGAATAGCCCCCGGGGGGCTGAGAGGGATGCGCGGACTGCGGGGCCCACGTCTGGCCGGTGGGACCGGTGAACGCGGAGGCGGTCATGCCGTATTGCGCCACATCCTGCTGGAACGGGTTCGAGGCTGCGGAGACGGTCTGCGGAGCGTATGAACCGAGCTGCCCCACCCCAGACGGGTTCACGAAAGCGCTCTGACCCTCATCGGCCCACGGCTTTCGGTACGCCGTAGCGATTTCGGGACCCTGTCTGGCGGCACGCGGTTGGTCCGGCCTGATGCACTGTCCACCCTTTGCCCGGTCCACCAGCGTGTACCCTGCCACGTCCTCCACGGCCGTTTTCTCTAGGATGCCCACTTTGACAGTCTGGTCCTTGCGGGCAAGTTCATTCAGACGCTTTCCAAGATTTACTGGTGGCGCCCCCGCAAACGGCACCACAAGGGTGTTTGGCGGCAGGAATCCGCGCACTATGTTGCCATTTCCTACCGCCTTCTCGATTGCTGCGGCATACTGCACGTCCTGCAAAGTATGCTTCAGCTCGCTGGCCAGCGGCGTTTTGGCAGCGTCGATGGCCCAGCCTGCTCCATGCTCGTTGGTACGCCACTCCGTAGCGATCCCCGCTTTGTCGCACTCAGCCTTCTCCAATAAACCCATGCGCAAGGCTGTGTCGCTTCTGCGGAGTTCTTGGAACCGTAATCCGTAACTCAAAGGATCTACATGATTCCTAACTTTAACCTTGTAAAGGTAATTCGGTCCACCCGCCCTTTTCCATTGGGGTTGGCCATTAAATTCTGACGTGCCGAACGTTCTGGCGACTGCTTCCCGCCAGTCCTCATCAGTAACGTGTGGTGGCATGTGCGTTCCCTCACCGATCACGGAGACGACGTGATTCCTACAACGTGTCCTGCTGGTAGCTGGTTCACCAGCAACGCGGAACGGTCGTAATAACGGGCTAACCTCGATCTTGCATGACGGTCCGTCGATGAAGTCGGTGGACCGTTTCGCATTCTGTGGCTGATGGGGGGCATGCCGGCGGACCGAGTGTCGCGTCGGGTGGGCGCCGGGTTCCACTGCTCCGGGCTGGGTTCTCATCGCGATCACTTCGCAGTGGTGGAGGAGACGGTCGAGGATCGCGGTGGCGAGGACCTCGTCGCCGAAGACCTGGCCCCATTCGCTGAAGGTCTTGTTCGAGGTCAGGATGATGGAGCCCTTCTCGTTCCGCTTGGAGATGACCTGGAAGACCAGGATCGCCTCGGCGCGTTCGAGCGGCTGGTAGCCCACCTCATCGATCACAAGGACGCTCGGCCGCAGGTAGGTGCCGAGTTTGTTGACCAGCCGCCCGGCCGACTCAGCGGCCTTCAGGTTGCGGACCATGGGCCTTGACACCTGATCTTGGACGCACGAGACACTGGATCCTGAGGATCTGAGAACGGACATCTCGTGGTCATGAAGAACTATCCGCCGCAGTTCAAGGCGGACGCGGTCGGGCTGTACCAGTCGCGGCCCGATGCGACGATCCGGCAGGTCGCTGCCGATCTGGGGATCAACCCCGAGACCTTGCGGAACTGGGTGCGGGCAGCCGGCGTGAGCCAGCCGCGGGGACGCCGGGCAGAGGCGCCGGCCGAGCCACCGACACCGCTGGAAGCGGAGAACGCAGCTCTGCGCCAGAAGGTCCGTGAGCTGGAGGAGGAACGCGAGATCCTGCGCAAGGCGGCGAAGTATTTCGCCGGGGAGACGCGCTGGTGAACCGCTTCCAGTTCGTTGCCGACCACCACCGCCGCTACGGCGTGAAGCGGTTGTGCACCATCCTGGGCATCGCCCGCTCCAGCTTCTACTACTGGCGTGCGACGGCCGCGGACCGGGCCGCCCGGCAGGCGGCTGATGCCCGCCTCGCCACCCGGATACGAGCCGTGCACCGCGAGTCGGACGGCACCTATGGCGTCCCGAGGATCACCGCCGAACTCCGCGATGAGGGTGAGCGCATCAACCACAAGCGGATTGCGCGGGTGATGCGGAGCATCGGCCTGGCAGGCGTGCGGCTGCGTCGCAGACACCGCACCACGATCCCGGACCCGGCCGCGGCGAAGGCCCCGGACCTGATCGGCCGCGACTTCACGGCAAGCGAGCCGAACACGAAGTACGTCGGTGACATCACCTATCTCCCGATGGAGAGCGGGAAGTTCTTGTATCTGGCCACTGTCATCGACCTCGCCTCACGGCGCCTGGCCGGCTGGGCGATCGCGGACCACATGCGCACCGGCCTCGTCACCGACGCCCTGGCCGCTGCTGAACGGACCCGCGGCAGCCTCGCCGGAGCGGTCCTGCACACCGACCACGGCGCCCAGTACGCCAGCCGGGCCTTCGCCGACGCCTGCCGCCAGGCCGGCGTCCGTCAGTCCATGAGCGCGATCGGCTCCAGCGCGGACAACGCACTCGCCGAGTCCTTCAATGCCACCTTCAAACGCGAGACACTCCAGGGCCGCAAGACCTGGCCCGATGAAAGCGAAGCCCGACTCGACGCGTTCGGCTGGCTCAACCGCTACAACACCCGACGCCGTCACTCCCGCCTCGGACAACGCAGTCCCATCACCTACGAGACGGCACTCGACACAACATCAACTACCCTGCCCCAAGCCGCATAGCCCGTGTCCAAGATTCCGGGTCAAGGCCCTCCTTCACCCAGCCGGCCACCGCGGTCTCGTCCCGCTCGATCGCACGCCGGGCGGGGACCTGGCAGCTCCAGCCATGCCGCTTGAGCAGGACGGCCACCCCTTGCACGGTGTAGCTCTTGTGGAAACGGCGCCCGATCAGCGTCCTGATCCGCGACAGGGTCCAGGTCTGGTCCGGCCAACCGTGCGCCACCGGCCCCTTGGCCAGCTCATGCTCCAGCACGGCGAACAATTCGTCGCTGAGCAGCGGCAGCGATGCCGGGCCCTTGGACGCCAGAGCTGCGGTCCCGTTCTGCGACCAGGCCCTGCGCCACCGCTGCACTGACCGGACACTGACCCGCAGGTCGTGAGCGATGACCGGGTTCTCGTCGCCCTGGGCGAACCGCTCGGCCGCCTCCAACCTCAACTGCTCGCGGAATGCCCGCCGTTCGTCGGTCAGCCCGCCCCCTTGC
The DNA here is from genome assembly GCF_003933965.1 of Streptomyces sp. RP5T. Classification (GTDB taxonomy): domain Bacteria; phylum Actinomycetota; class Actinomycetes; order Streptomycetales; family Streptomycetaceae; genus Streptomyces. The sequence goes on along the minus strand of NZ_RSAJ01000130.1, from coordinate 10,247 downwards.
GCATACCTCATGCCACCGGCGTACCGCAGGGATCATGAACCGTCAGCCCCGCCGACACCACGCTTTGAAGGTCAGTAACCATGCCGCCCCTGGCCGGATCCCGGTGGGCTGTCACAAGGCTCTCAGGCAAACAGCGAGAGCGTGGGATGGAGTACTCGCTGCTCCGCCCACCGGGTATCACTATGGTCCAGCCGAAACCGCACCTCCTGCCGGTCCCAGAACATGATGCGCCGACCGTCGCGCGGGGGAGTGGCACAGGGAGGGAAGAGGGAGAGCCTCGGTAGTGTTGCGGGCACGGGCCAACCTGATCAAGGACTCGTGCCAGCACCGGCGCAGCGTCGGACGACAGCGCCAAGCTGGTGAGGCATGGCCTTCGGCGCGGTTGATGGCGGACTAGGAAGTGAGGACACACGTGAACAGCAGCGCGCTTGTGGCGATGCCTGGCCGACTGGGTTGTGGTGATCTGCCAGACCGTCGTACACCGCGCGGTCTCTCCTGCGGGCGCGGTGTGCGGCCATGCTTGTGACGCGTGTCCAACTCGAGAACTTTCGGTCATTCGCTGCGTGTGACGTCCAGCTCGGGCCGCTGACGGTCCTCGCGGGGCCGAACGCGGCCGGCAAGTCGAACTTCCTGGATGCGCTGCGCTTCGTCCGGGACGCCCTGCGGATGCCGCTGGGACAGACCCTGGAGTCGCGCGGCGGCCTAGAAGAGATCCTGCACAGGTCTGCGGCGGGCACGCAGGCCGATTCCTTCCGCATCCAGCTGGACCTCACCCTGCCCGCAGCCGGACTGGGTATCGAACAAGATGCACTGCACGCTTCGTATCTCCTGGAAGTGGGCGCCGACCCCGAGACGGACGGTAGGCCTGGCATCAAACGGGAAGAAATGCGGTTCCCCAACGAGCACGCCCTGTTTCCAGACTTCGACCGGCAGATTCTGTCCCGTGAATGGCGGAACGACCTGCTCCTGCCTAGGGTCCCCCGCAGGCAGGACCCCACCTACGCGGTCGCCCGCAGTCTGCATTCCATGCGCTTTTACGAGCTGCGCACACCAGTGCTGCGGGACATCGATCAGACCCCGAGTAAACGCGGTGATGCGGTGCTCGGCGAACGGGGAGAGTACCTGGCCCGGGTTCTGAGCTTTTTGGCCCGGCACCGGCCCTGGGTGAAGGACACCATTGACGGCTACATCTCCACCATGATTGAGAACGCGGCGGGACTGGACGGCAAGGAGTTCGAGGAAGCCGATCTGGCATACGTCGTCGGCCGCTTCCTTGACGACGGCAGCTACAAACAAGTCGACCGGCGCTCGCTGTCCGACGGAACGCTGCGTCTGGCCGGTGTCCTCGCTGCGCTTTTCCAGTCCCGCGCGCTGAATGGGTCGATCCCCTTCGTCGGGATCGAGGAGCCCGAGATTTCCCTGCACCCGCCAGTGCTGGGAGCTCTCTACGACGCGCTGGTGGGCGCCTCGGACAACACGCAGGTGATGGTGACCACGCAGAGCGCTGACCTGCTGGATAACCCCGCTGCCGACCCGGACCACTTGCTGGTCGTCCGTGACGACGGCCGCGGCAGCATGATCGGTCCGATCGACGATACCGGCCGCAGCCTGCTCGCCGACGGTGTACTGACCCTTCCCGAGCTCTTGCGCAGTGGAGACATGCGCCCAGCAAACAGCCTGCCGCACAACCTACGGGAAGGCGGCCTTCAGTGAGCGGCCCCTACCCGGTGATCGCATCCGTGGTGGAAGGCCACGGGGAGGAAAAGGCCCTCCAGGGCCTGCTGTACCGGCTCATTCCCCACCTTCGAGACGGCGCCTATGCCGAAGTCCGGCCTCCCCACCGTCTCCCGCGTGACCGGATGCTCAAGCCCGAAGGCCTCGCCCAAGCCCTCACCATCGTCACCGCACGCCAGCCCCGGCCCACCGCCGTGCTTGTCCTTCTTGACGCGGACGACGACTGCGCCGTCGAACTGGCCGCCCGCGTACACAGCTTGGCCCAGACCAGCCATGCGCACGTTCCTGCGACCGCCGTCGTGGCCGTGCGGGAGTTTGAGGCATGGTTTTTGGCCGGAGCCGCCGGACTGGCCGGGCGCATGGGACTGCCCCACGATCTCACCCCTCCGCCTGATCCGGAGGCGATCCGCGGAGCCAAGGAGTGGCTCTCCCATCAGATGCCGGCGGGCAGCACATACCGGCCGCCCGCCCACCAACCCTCCTTCGTTCAGCACTTCGACCTCGAGGCAGCCCGCAACGCCGCACCCTCATTCGACAAGCTGTGCCGCGAGGTGTTGCGATTTCTCGGCTGAAGCCGGGATGTTCCAGGTAGCAAGGCAGCCGTTCGTTTCACGTCCAAGAGGCGCTGAACAGGGCGTATTGCAGGTCAGGCGATGTGGGGGATGGCCAGTTGCCCGTTGTCGTTACCTGCTGGGCGGCTGCTTGCATAAAGGAGAGGTAGACCGCGTAGCGGTGCGGCGACCAGTTGCTGTCCCGCCAGACCATCCCGGCAATCGAGCGGTCGACGTCCTGACCGGTCTCCCGGCCGATCTCCTGAGCCCAGGACCGAAGACGCCGGGCCAGAACCCGGTCAAAGACGAGCGGCTGGGGGCCGGTTGCTGTCGGAGCCGTCCTGCCGACGAAGTACAGACACTTGGTGTAGAACGACGGCCCCGTCGGCGATGTTGCGTTTCTTGTAGCGTTCGCGGTCGAAGTCGGTGCGCCGACCGCCTTGGGAACCGCGGTTGCGTCGGTGTCTGCGTTGGTATCGACGCGCGGGTCTCGCGGCAGATCCGTGCAGCGACCTGGGCCGGGTCCGTCTCCCACAGTAGCCCGGTCCAGTCCTCGCTACCGCTGGCCAGGGTATGACCGTCGGGGGCGAAGGCGAGTGCGTCCACGGGCTTGCCGTGACTGTTCAGTACTGCTGTCGGTACGGGCCGGCCCGGGACGGTGACGTTCCACAGCCGAATGCTGTGGTCCGCTCCGCCCGAGGCGAGCGTCCGGCTGTCGGCGGTGAAGGCGAGTGCCTTCACCGCATCCGCGTGGCCTTCCACGACCGCGAGGAGATAGGCCGGGCGGCCGTCCCGGACGCCGCGTACGTCCCACATCCGCAGTGCGGTCATCCGAGGCGGTGGCCAGGGTATGACCGTCCGGTGCAAACGCCCTCCGTCCGCACCTGCCGCCGCCACCGTCCCGCCATCAGGGCTGAAGGCCACCGACATCAGCGCGGGGGCCGCGCTGGCCCCCTTGAGAGGGGTGGCCGTGCCCACGGCCTGCCCGGCCGCCCGCGAGGCACCGCGCGGATCCCACAGACGCAGGGTGCCGTCCGCGCCCGCCGACGCGAGCAGGTTGCCGTCGGGACTGAAGGCGAGGGCACGGTACCGGCTCGGTGTGCCCGCCGAACGCGGCCACCTGGCGTGCGCGACCTGGGGTGGCGACGTAACAGGCGTATGGTGCCGTCGTCGCCTGGTGGCCACCAGCCGCCCATCCGGGGCGTAGGAAACCGCCTCGACAGTTTCAGAGCCAGTCAGTTGGGTCGCGTACACGGTGGCGTGGGAACTCAGAACGGCGCTGCGGGCCGCACTGGTGGGCTCGAGTCGGCAGGCGGCCAGCGCCAGTTGGAAGGCGCGCGCGGGATCGGTCAGGCGGAGCGGCCCCACCAGGCCCCGTCAGCCTCCGGGCCCGTAAGGGGAGGAGCTGGCGGGGCCGAATCCAACGGACCACGGGCCCCAGGGGGCTCTGCGTACGCTGCGCAGAGGTGACATGGGTTGCCCTCTGTGCCACGGGATGCACGCTCGAGGCCAACGCGACGAGAGGAAAGACGTTGGACGGGGTTCGGTGGTTGGCTTCGTCGGATGAAGTGGATCTCGGCTACTGGGTGTTGTTCGCACGAGGGTTGGTCCCGGCTGACCTGTTGACGCGGTTTGGGCTGGACGTGGTTCCGGGGCAACTGCTGAGCCGGGAAGAGGCCGGTGATCTCGCTGATGAGACCGGCGATGTTGTGGTGCGCGCCGGGGCGAGCGCGGGGTGGGCGTACGCCTTCGTTGAGGGCGGGCCGGCCGGCCCGGATTCCCTGGATGCCATTGCGCGGCTGTCGGCCGGTACCGAGGCGGTCGATGTCTGGCGGACGGTGAATGCGGACCGTTCGCTCGGCTACGCGCAGGACGGACGGTGCGTGTGCCGGTTCGAGCCGGGCCGTGCGCACGAACGCACCGGTGCCGATCCCGACAGGCTCGTCGGGGCGATGCGTGAGGCGGGTTTGCTCCTCCCGGATGCCGGGTCGCCGGGTGAGCGGGGTGTCAATGTCGAGCAGCCTGAGCTGCGGGCCCTGGTTCTGGCGGAATCGGTGTTCGGACTGGACCTGCCGCGGGCCGAAGTGCTGGAGGGGCCGCTTCTTGCCGCCCGATTGGCGGAGTGAGCAGTGCCGGTCGGCGGCCGGTGACGTAGGTGGGGCCCGGCGCCAAGGGCGGCTGTGCAGGTCGCCCGTTTCGGCGCCAGCAGGATCTCCAGACGGAGCCTTGACCGCCCCCGGTTCGGGGGCGGGCAAGGTGGTGAGGTGGTCAGCGTGTGCGCACGGACGCGCCGTAGCTGTCGGTCTGGCGGAGCACCCGTGCCGGCTGTGCGGCTGCCGGCCAGGCCTGAATGAGGTACCACTCGGTGATCTGGTCCGGGGCCTGGTCGATGGCGGTGTCCCGGCCGCGGGCGTGCACACGCAGGCGATAGTCACCGGGACCGGTGAAGGACAGGACGGGCAGTTCTTCGTCCAGGTCGTCCATCATGCCGCGGACCATGAGGTCGCCGGATGCGGAGTGCGCCGAGACCTCCACGATCTCCTGCCAGTCGCCGTCGTCGGGCGCCGGCTCGCTGTCGTGGAGGGTGACGGTGACCTCGACGTCGCCGGTGTGGATGCCGGTCATGACGATGGTGACCCCGTCGGCAACCCGGACCAGCCCGTTGTGCCCGCGCTCGAGGTCGGGGCCGGTCGGCCCGTCCTCGTCGCTGATGTCGAACTGGTGGTACTGCACCGGGACACTGGCGGTGCCGCGTTCGGCCTTGTCGCTCATCTCAGTCCTCCGCCGTGGTGCCTACTTGATCCACACCAGGAACCTGTCCTTTTCGATGATGCGGTTATACAGGTAGAAGCGGCTCAGGGCCCGGCCGCCGTCTTCGTTCTGCGTCGCGTTGATCATGCGTCGGCTGTAGTTGCCGCCACCGGTGCTGGCGCCCTGCCAGGTCGAAGCGAAGGGGTACTCGTCGCAGCCCTTGCCCGGCGGACGCTCCAGGCTGGACGGGCACGCCGTGTTGCGGTTCTTGTTGATCTTGTCCTTGTTGGTGACGCGGGTCAGGTACCGCTTGGTGTTGTGCTTGCCGGGGAGGTTCTTGGTGGTCTGCGCGTACTCGATGTGCTGGGCGAGCTCGGGGAACTCCCCGCTCTTCGCGTAGACCATCTCCGGGATGTAGGGCATGACGCAGCCCGTCTTCGACGTGCCCGGCAGGGCGTTGTCGCAGCGGACCGGAGGCGTCGGCAGCGTGATGCTGTTGCTGGGGCCTGCCCACTGGGGATTGGTGAAGTTCCATGAAGCTACGGCCTGGCCCTCGCCCTTCTGCCCCTTGGGCGAGGTCTTGATGGTGGTGTCCAGGAAGAACTGGCCGACTGGATCCCTGTTGGCGCCCATCAGCTGGGAGGGAAACTTGCTTTCGGCCACCTTGCACTTGCCGGCGCACGTGGCCCTGCCGTTGACACTGCTGCCTCTGGCCGAGCCCGAGCTGGAAACCTCCAGCAACTGCACCTGGTACGCCCACGTCTTGATGTCGCGCTTGCTGTAGGCGTAGGCGACGGTGAGGTAATGCATCCGGCCAACGACGGCCCCCGTACGGGGATTGGTGACCGTCAGATCAGCGGAGAAGACGCCGCAGGCCTTGAACCGGATGACATACCACTTGCCGTCCGCACCGTGGTCGTCGCACCAGTTCGGGGTCGGCCAGGCGTCGACTGCGGCACGCAGCTCGGCCGCCGACACGCTGGTGCTGAACGACATGCACGGCACCGGCTCATCGCTGCCGTGCATCTTCGCGCTCAGGATCCGTGCCGTGCAGGTGATCCTGTCGTTCTCGGCGGCCGCCATGGGATCGGGGTCTGTGACCCCTTCCTCTGAGGTGCTCTCGTCTCCCGGGGTGTCGCCCAGGGCCAACGGCGCCTCGTCTTCCGATGCCTCCGGTACTGGCAGCGACAACTCGTCATCCAGTTCCTGCGACGACTCGTCCAGATCCTCGGGCACCGGCACGGTGTCCTCAGCGGCCTGCGCCACGGCGCCGGGGCCGGGCAAGGCCGGATCTTCGGCCGCCTGCGCGGTACTCAGACTGCTCCCCAGGAGTCCGAGTGTGGCAGCGCCCGCGGCCAGCAGCATTCTCAATCTCAAGTTGTGTCCCCTGTTTTGTGGTCAGAACAGGGTGGACACGGTCAGTTATGTCGTGTCCACGCCGGGTCAACGACATCCAAACACAGGGGACTGACAGCAAGCCTCCCAATAACGAGCAGTCCTGGCGTGTCCACGCGGACGCCCGGCCGAGGAGGACCTGCGGCCCCGCAAGTACGAGTACCGCCTCCCGGACCTCACCACCTGAACAGAGGCCGCTGGCCGCCAGCAGTGCCAGATGCCCGTTTTCGACCGCGGCGCTTGCTGTGGTACGACACTCTGGCACCTACCTCGCCTTGGCCTGGGGGGTCTCCCGCACCAGCGGCCGCGGCGGGATCCGGCTGGACGGGCAGGAACGCTACGGCTGGTACTACGCCTTGACCGGGCTGAACGCCTTCGATGTGCTGCTCTACACCGTGGTCACCGCCCTGCGCACGCCGATCGCGGACCCGGAACCGGTGGGGACGTGGCCGAGGATCTGGTCCGTCACCGGCGCCTGCCCGATCACGAGTTCTGGACGGAGTGGGACGGCGCGCGGGCGGTGTGGCTGATGACTTCTGCCGACGGCGCTTCGGGCTCGGGCCCCTCCAACTGCGGGAAGAGAAGGCCGACTCCGCGAAGGAGGCCAAGCCCGGTGTGCAGCTGAGAATCGACACCCAGGCCGACACCTACGATCAGGCGGTCACGGCGCTGCGGGCCGCGTACGGCCGTGGTCCCCAGACATGAGATCGGGGCCTACAGGCGGTCGGCAGAGCCCGCCCGGTGTCTGATTCAGGGGCCCGAACGCGTACAGCGTCACGGAGCACCACGTGTTTCTCTCCGCTTCACGACGTGTGGCTCAGCCAGCGCTGCAGGGTGGTGTTGATGCTGGCGGGCAGGGCGCTGAGCTGGTCGATGGCGTCTCGGTCCTCGGGCCGCGGGGGGATGCCAGCGGTGGTCAGCGCGGCGTGCAGGGCCAGGCGGCGCTGGTCGCGGGGGTCGATGAGGATACTCAGGCGCTCGGAGGGGTTGGGCGGCAGCAGACAGTCCGTGTCCTGCCCGGCGGCCGGGGGCCAGGCGCTTTCCGCCGGGTCGGCAGCGTAGGGGTCGACGAAGGTGTGGGGCGTGTGGTGGTCAAGGGCGATGCTCACGTCGGTCTCCTTCAGCAGCGGGTGGATGTGCAGGGGGAGAGGCATCCATGGCCGGGTGCGGTTGCGGTTGCCGGGCGATGTCACGCCGACGGCGTCATCGGCGGTTCATCGTCTTCTCCGACCAACACAGCAGCACGCCGGCCGCGCGTGACCAGCCGCTCGTAGGCACCGGCACCGGGGGAGAGGCCGGGGCTGTTACGCACTTTCGGGTGGCGGTCGTGCAGTTGCCGGGGTGGAGCGTCCTGGCGATCGCGGCGGGCGGCCAAGCCCCGTACGGCGTGCTCGCGTGGCGGGGCGTCAACTTCGTACATACGCCGCATGAATGGACGTTACAGGCGAGAGTTACGACAACATAGGCGAAATGTAACGGAGCGCCCGTATCGCGTTCACATCCTGTGCACGGTGGCCAAGGTGTGGATGCGCGGCCAAGCCGGCCGCAACCCGCAACCCGCACCAGCCCATCCCGCCCAGCCGTATGGCCAGGCCCGGGGGTGGGTGGGTGCCCGTACAGCCTTGGGGGCTTTGTGTCTTCTTCCATGGTGACCGCCCGTCGTCTGTCCGCCGCCGCGCTCGTGGCCGCCGCGATCGTCGGGGCGGTGGCGCTGCCGGCGTCGGCCGCCGACCACGCCCGTCCCGAGCGGGCGAGGGTGGAGATCAGCGCGGTCCAGTACGACTCGCCCGGCCGTGACGACCGCTCGCGGCGTTCACTGAACAAGGAGTGGGTGGAACTCACCAACACCACCCGCCGCACGGTCAACCTCGACGGCTGGACCCTTGCGGATGAGGACGGCCACACCTACACCTTCGACCACTACCGCCTGGAGGGCCGCGCCACCGTCCGCATCCACACTGGCGAGGGCCGCGACACCGACAGCGACCTGTACATGGACCGCCGTAACTACGTGTGGGACAACTTCTCCGACACCGCCACCCTGCGCAACGACCACGGCCGCTTCATCGACGACGCCTCCTGGGGCGGACACCGACACGGCGGCGACCGCCACGGTGGTGGCCACCACCACTGACCTGCCTTCCCGCACCCGCGGCACGAGGTGACACCGCACGGCGATGGGAGGTGGCCTCGGCCGGTCCGCCCGGCCGGGGCCACACGGCGTTTCAGTTTCAGCCACCTGGTGGCGGACCCTCGTTGGGCCGGCGAGGCACACGCCACTGGCCGGAGCGCGGGGCAGCCTCCGCGGGACTGGCGTGAAGCACCGACCCGAGGTGCCCCGGCCTCCCCCGGAGCACCTGCTCCGCCTGTCAGCGTGGCGGAGCTGCACCGTACCGAGTACGCCTCGGTGCTGCGGTTCCTCTTGTATCAGCGGGCCACCTGGGCGGAAGCGCATGATGCCGTGCAGGACGCCTTCCTGAGCGCGTGTGAGCCCAACGCACTGGACGGCGTGCGATCACCGCAGGCATGGTTACGTACGGTCGCGTACCGCAGTTGGAAGCGCCGCAATGGCCGTTCGCCTCTGCAGTTGGTCAGCCTGTGCGCCGGCGACGACACCGCGGACTGGCGAACCCCGCAGCTGGCGGCGGAGTTGTCCGAGCAGCAACAGCAGATCCTCGCGCTTCTGCAGGGCCTGCCTGACAAACAGCGCCAAATCATGGCCTGGCATCTGGACGGGTTTTCCACACAGGAGATCGCCCAGCACATGCGAGTCCGGGAGAGCGCCGTTCGCAAGAATCTGTCACGTGCCCGCCGTACGCTCAAAGAGCGTCTGGGGCTGGAGACGGAGGGAACATGACACCCGTCTTCGGCAGCCCCGATGAGGCGCTGGACAGGCTTCTGCAGCAGGCGCATGCGGCTCTGGGCGAGGCGACCGCTCAGCGGCTGGCCCGGGGCGGTGGCCCTGCCCCGCTGTGCAACAGCGATTGCGCGCTTGACGCACTGCTGGCCGACACGCACAGCGCCATGGGACACCTCATCACTGGTGCAGGTGAAGATCGGACCTTGGCCGGTTCGGACGCCGACGTACATGCACCGTCCGATCATCACGGGGGGCGCCCGTCCCGTGTCCCGGCCGCCCCGCTGTTCGAGGCGGAACGCATCCGCCTTGAGCGGCGCGTACCGAACTGGACCGCGGCCATGGTCGCTGCGATCGTCGCCGTGGTCGGCTTCGTGGGGTTCACCGCCTTCAAGGTCGGCGACGACGGCGGGAGGACCCAGGTGGCCGGCGGCACCACCCCCTCCACCGGCAAGTCCCCGACGCCCACGGCCGGCAAGACCAAGGAGCCCGGGCCGTCCGACAGCGCCATCGCGGCGGCACCGCAGGACAAGGTGACCGTGCAGGTCCGCGCCGCCGACGGGAAGAGCTGGATCCTCGCCAAGGACCACAACGGCCGGACTCTCTTCGAGGGACTGCTCGAGCAGGGCGACACCAAGACCTTCCAGGACAGCGACAAGATCAACCTCGTGCTCGGTGACGCCGGCGCGATCCAGCTGTACGTCAACGGCAAGGAGATCGACGACGACTGGCAGCCCGGAGCCGTGAAGCGCCTGACATACACCAAGGACGACCCGCAGGTCGGATAGCTCTCCCGCCCACGATCGTGTACCGGCCGTTGGAGTCCCAAGGACTTAGTCAAGGGTGGTCTCCCACGTCCAGAAGTACCGGTCCCGAGCCGACTGACACCGATGGTCCCCCACGGTCAACTCGGCTGCCTTGCGCCGTGATCGATCACGGCCGGGGTGCGGGTGGTGGGG
>NZ_RSAJ01001309.1 GCF_003933965.1 Streptomyces sp. RP5T | reverse complement strand
CACCTCGGCCGTCCCGTCGGCGGGGAGTCCGGCTTCGGGGAGGGCGCGTTCGGCGAGGCGGGCGGAGCGCTCCTCGTTCTCCGAGCGGTCCGGGAGGTAGACGGCGTCGTGGAACCAGGCCGCCAGGCGCACCAGGTCCGGCCGGTCCGCATACTCCTGGAGCACGTCGACGTGGTCGAGGACCGCCGTCAGGTGGGAGAGCGTGTGGTAGTGCCGCTGCGGCTCCTGCCAGCGGCCGAGGAGGTTGTCGGCGTACGGCCCCGGATCGGGACCGTCACCGCCCCGGGCGCTCTCCAGAGCACGGGCGAAACGGTCGCGGAGGTCGTCGAGATCGGCCATGACCTCATTGTCCCCCTGCGGTGCTGGGGACGTGCCGACGTGCTGGTGGTGGGGGCGGCTTCGAGG
>NZ_RSAJ01001308.1 GCF_003933965.1 Streptomyces sp. RP5T | reverse complement strand
CTGGTCCTTTCTGAAGTCAGTTGAGTAGGGCGGCGACGGCGGGGGCAAGCACGCTGTTGGCGACGAGGTAGCCGCCGAGGAGGAGCAGGACGACGAGCCACCAGGGCGGGCGGGCGAGTTGGATGCCGAGGACGGCGACGACGAGGACGGTGAACCAGAGCGGGACGTCCATCGGTGATCTCCTGTCAGGCAGAGCAGCGGTGGGTACGGGCGGCGAGTTCGGCGGCGGCGCGGCTGTCGTACTCGGCGGAGAAGTCGCAGCGGGGTGCCGTGCAGGCGGCGAGGTGACGGTTGCGTCCACGGGCCAGGTACGAGGCGACCTGGACGGGACCGATGCGGCGGACGTTGCGGAAACGCGGGGTCACGTGAGCGGTCCTTTCTCAAAGGTGGGCGGCGACGGACGGGGT
>NZ_RSAJ01001307.1 GCF_003933965.1 Streptomyces sp. RP5T | reverse complement strand
TCACGGCCGCGGTGTCGCGCGCGAAGTCCTCGGACTTGTGGCGGGCGTCGTAGCCGATCACCACGAGGCCGTCGGTGCTGCCGTGCTTCTTGAGGTACGCGGCGAGGCCGGCGGCGGCCCGGATGACGACCGCGCGGTTCATGCGCAGGGGGCCCGCGCCGAGTTCGCCGCGCAGGCCGGCGGTGCCGAACTGGAGCGTGCCGCTGAAGCGGGCGGTGAGTTCGGTGACGTCTCCGGCCTCGATGAGCTTCGCGAGCTCGTCGCGGGTGTCGGGGTCGGGGTCCTCGGCGAGCCAGGTCCTGGCCCGGGCGATGAGATCGTCTCGCACGGTTCGGTCAACCTCTCGTTGTCGGTCGTCTGCGGGTTCGGTGGGGCGGGCGTTTTGCGCAGTTCCCCGCGCCCCTGAAA
>NZ_RSAJ01001306.1 GCF_003933965.1 Streptomyces sp. RP5T | reverse complement strand
GTTAAACTCTTCGTACTCCAGATCCTCAGGAAGTTCCCCAGTCACTTCTTCATCGCGCAGTACCATCTCTTCGTCACGCATATCCAGCAGACGATCGGCATTGGCATAAGTTAGCGCCCACGGCTCATCAAAATAGGTTTGTACCGACTGACGTAACCGCTGAGCAAAGACGCGGTTTTTATCCATATCGATCGCAGTACGAATAAATTTGTGTACGTGGCGGTCGTAGCCAATCCACAAGTCGATGGATTGCTGGCCCCAACTGATAATACGGTCGAGTTTGCTCTGAAGATCGAACACCAGACGATCGACAAAATGCAGGTCGTCATGGGTCATCGTCGCATCCTGAATGCGTAACAGGTTGGCCTGCAATTTATCGCCTGCCGCTTCCAGCGTATCCTGCAATTC
>NZ_RSAJ01001305.1 GCF_003933965.1 Streptomyces sp. RP5T | reverse complement strand
CGGCGACGGCATCGGCGACCTGCTCGCCCAGGACACGGCGAACAACCTGTACCGGTACTACGGCACCGGCAACGGCACGTTCGGCGCCCGCACGAAGGTCTTCTCCAACTGGGGCGGCTCCTACAACACGGTCGTCGGCGTCGGAGACATCACCGGCGACGGCAGGGCCGACCTGGTCTCCCGGGACACCGGCGGCAACGTCTGGCGCAACAACGGCGACGGCAAGGGATCCTTCGGCGCTCGCACGAAGATCGCCAGCGGCTGGCAGGGCTACAAGGGCCTCTACTAGTGCTGCGTTCCTCAAAGGACGTACACATAGCGGCGGCGTAAGCGCCTGGTGGGTGGTGCTGGTCTGCCCCAGATCCAGGGTCGGGCGCGGGCGTTGAGCTGGGCTGTGGCCACTTCGGTG
>NZ_RSAJ01001304.1 GCF_003933965.1 Streptomyces sp. RP5T | reverse complement strand
CTCGTAGCGCGCGGGGCTTGTCCGCAGACGTTCCGGCACCGTGGGAGCGGGAGCCCCGATCAGAATCCGGGCCCTGCCCTCTGCGTCTTCGACGATGATTCCGCGTGTCCGGATCACGCCGGGATGCCCGCTTACGAAGGCGGCCCCCATGACGAGTATCAGCATCCCGCCAAGACCGGCGACAACCAGATTCAGTCGCCGCACCTGGCGGGTCAGTCGGCCAAGACCGTCCTGCATGGAAGCACCCCTGAGAACACCCGCGCGAGCGAGCCGCCAGCGCAACAGCGACAGCGGCTGAACACTAGCTTCAGGATCTGAGCGGTGTCGTTCTTCGTGTTGTCCCGGTACACCGGCAAGACCGCATGCGGCCGCGCGTATCGGCCGCCCCTTCGTCCCGGCTCATCCCACGC
>NZ_RSAJ01001303.1 GCF_003933965.1 Streptomyces sp. RP5T | reverse complement strand
GGTCACGCGCAGCGCCTCGGCGGTCTGCTCCACACTCCAGTCCTCCCAGAACCGCAGTACCAGCACCGCCCGGTAGCGGGGCGGCAGTTCGAGCAGCGCGGCCTGCATCACCAGCCGCAGCTCGGGCGTGACGGCAGGCTCGGCCACGGCCGGCTCCGGGACCTCCTCCGTCGGCTCCTCGCGCCAGCCGCGTTTGCGGTACTGGTCGATGAAGACGCGGGTGAGGATCGTACGGGCGTACGCCTCGACGTTGCCGTCACGACGGATCCGGCCCCAGGAGGCGTACAGCTTCATCAGGGTCGTCTGGGTCAGGTCCTGGGCCTGGTGCCAGTCCCCGCACAGCAGATACGCGCTGCGCCTGAGCTGCCCCTGCCGGGCCTCGGCGAACTCCCGGAACTCCCGCTCCCGGAC
>NZ_RSAJ01001302.1 GCF_003933965.1 Streptomyces sp. RP5T | reverse complement strand
CAGCACCGCCCGGCCGTGGCGGAGCCCCTCTCCCCGGCCGAGCAGGCCACCGCGTCCGCCGCGGCCGCCCGGCTGCTCGCGCCGCTGCTGCCCGAGCCGCCCGACCATGTGCTGCTCCAGGCCGACCTGACGGCGGTGGCCCCCGGCCCCCTGCAGCGGTCGCTGGCCGAGGTGCTGGACGTCCTGGCCGACGTGGAGTCCAAGGGCGGGGCGACGGTCTACCGCTTCACCCCCGGCTCGGTCCGCCGTGCCCTGGACGCCGGGCAGTCCGCCTCCGACCTGCACGCCTTCCTCGCCGCGCACGCGCGCACGCCGGTGCCGCAGCCGCTGACGTACCTGATCGACGACGTGGCGCGCCGACCCTGAGATGACCGTGCCGGCGCGGCCTCCGCGTACGTCCGCTGCGACGAC
>NZ_RSAJ01001301.1 GCF_003933965.1 Streptomyces sp. RP5T | reverse complement strand
CTTCTAGGGATTGAATTTTTATTTTCATATATAAAAATTTCAAAGCCATTAGTAACAAATCTTATTGGAAAGAAATTAAATTTTTTCTCTAAGGCTTCTGCATATTCTAAAGCTTGAAATTCTCCTTTTTTTGCATTAAGTTCAGCCTTCTTAGCCTCTATTATTGCAAGTGGAATCCCATTATCTCCCCATAATACATAATCTATCTTACCTTTTCCAGAAGTTGTGCTTTTTATACCTTCAACTTCATATTCAAACATATTTTTATCATCTAAATTCCAGCCAGCTTTCACAAGAAAAGTGTCTATAAATAATTTTCTTGTATCTTCTTCTGAGAAGTTATTATTATTTATTGTTATATTATGCTTCTTAACAGGAATTACTTTTATATTATTTACACTATCTTGTACAT
>NZ_RSAJ01001300.1 GCF_003933965.1 Streptomyces sp. RP5T | reverse complement strand
GTCCTCGACTTCGCCGACGAACGCTCCGTGGTCCAGACGAGGTTCGCGACCACCGCCCTCACCCTGCTCCGCGCCCACCTGGGCCTGCACACCGAGGAAGTCGTCGCGGACGCCCGCACCGCGCTCTCGGCACCCCTGCCCGAAGGTCTCGTCGGGTGCACGCAGTTCACCTTCCTCGGCCGCGGCTGGACGGTGGGTCTGGCCAACGAGGCCGGGCTGAAGATGCGCGAGGCCTGTCTCGCCTGGACCGAGGCCTACCCGGCGATGGAGTACCGGCACGGCCCCATCAGCGTCACCACCCGCGGCACCGCCACCTGGATGCTCGGCGAGGCCCCCGAAGGCCTGGCCGCGCAGGTGCGGGAGACCGGCGCCCGCTGGATCCCGGGCGGTCTCGACCCGCTCGCCGAACTGGTCCGTGTGC
>NZ_RSAJ01000012.1 GCF_003933965.1 Streptomyces sp. RP5T | reverse complement strand
TCGCAAAGGCCACGACCCCTCCACGACGACCGCCACCCTGAACAGCGCCTGGGTGCCCGGCGCCACAGTGGTGTACGTCGGCAAGGCCGCTGGCCGCCAAGGGTTGAGCAGGCGGCTGAACGCCTACCGCCGCCAGGGCCAGGGGCGCAACGCCGGGCACCGCGGCGGCACGTACATCTGGCAGCTGGCGGACTCCGACACGCTCCTGGTCGCCTGGCGCACCGTGACCAATCCGCCCGCCGGCCAAGCCGAGGCGGAGCTGATCGCGGAATTCACCGCGCTTTATGGAGCGCTCCCCTTCGCCAACCGCAACCGGGGCTCATCGATCTGAGACCGGAAGCACACCCCTCCGGATCACTGTCGGAGTACGAGGCGTTGTCGGTAGCGACCATCTCCGGCTTCATCCTGAGCCCGGTACGTGTAGGTGCGTACATTCGAGTGGTCACCCCATGGTCAGGTTCATGTGCGGATGGTTACGCTGTCGCGATGGATCACGAGGGGGCGAGCCGGGAGCCGGTTGATCCGGTGACCAGCCGTGAACAGGACGCGGTGCGTCTGCTGTTGCTGATCGACGGGGCATGCGAGCCGCTGACCGAGGTGGAGAAAGCCGTGCCCGCGCTCGAGCGAGCGGTGGGTGTCATGCGAACGCAGGTCAAACTGCAAAAGCTGGACTTCTGGCTGCGCAATCCGGACTATCTGGCCAACGAACTGCTGACCGAGTACGAGGCCGACCGCGAAGAGGCACTGCTGGACATCGCCGGCCGCATCTTGGATTCCGAGGAGCCCGAGGTGCGGCGCTATCCCATGCTGCGCCATCACTTCGGTGCCTACGAGTGGCTGGACGATGCGCTGGCAGTGCTGCGCAGTGCCGGGCTGCTGGTCCGCAGACGGCGAGGAACGGTCAACCGGGTTCGCCAGCACGACTACTTCCTGCTGGAACACGGCCGTCACGTCGCCCGGGAGATCATCCGCCAGGCGCCGGCATTCGACTACTACGTGCAGAGGGTCGAACTGGTCATGCGGCTCGCGGGGGAGAAGAGCGGCAGTGAACTCAAAAAGCAGCAGTACCTGACGCGCGAGTACGCCGAAACGCCGCGGGGGCGCCGGATCGGAGCGATCAGTGAGCAGGCGCGACAGAGGCTAGCGGCCTTCCGGCAGCAACTGCAGGAACAGGGAACGGGGGCGGCATGAGCACAGAACAAGCAGAGGCTCTGCTGGAAGCGCGCATCGCCGACAAGGCAGGCGTGAAGGTCGACGACGTCCGCAACGTGTTCACCGAGTACGGGCTGCCGCTGGTCATCTCTCCGGCGCGGCCGCGGTCGCTGCACGTACACCGGCTGCGAGTGGCCGGCGAGCGTACCGGTGACGTCGAGCCGGGCCCCTTCGACACCCCTCTGGCGTTCTCTGCCGGTCTGACGGCTCTGGTCGCCTCCAACTTTCGCGGCAAGACATCGGTGCTGGAACTGCTGACCTGGTGTCTTCGCGGTACGCCCCGCAGCGAGATGCAAAACCGTGTCCGCGGCTGGCTGCACCAGGTGGACCTCGACGCGACCGTTGCAGGCGAGCCCATGGCGTTCCGCCTTGACCTCGCCGACGGAGAGATCACCTCGGCCGTCGTGCTGACGGGCAGCGACCTCGCAACGCTGGCCGGCGTACGGTCACCCGACCCGGGCCGGGGCATCACGGCGCTGCTGCGGGCGTCCAGCACCGACAGCTACGCAGAGCAGATCGCCCAACTGATGCTGGGCCGCATGGATCTGCAGCCGCTGGTCAACAGCTTCAAAGAAACCAGCACCCAGACCCACGGGTGGCCCGCCTATTTCGGAGCGGTCTACCTTCCGGCCGGCGGCGACAAGGCGCTGCTGGGCGAGGTCACTTCCAACGGACTACCGGGCCGTCTGCTGCAGGTATTCCTTGACCTTCCGGCCGCGGCCGCCCTCACCCGCGTCAAAACCGTCCACGACGTGCGCGTCGCCGAGGACAAAGCACGCCGGGCCGCGGCGGCCGCCGAAGCGGAAGAACGCGCAGCCGAGCGCGAGCGCCTCCAGGCGGACCTCACCCAGGCACACGCACGCCTGTCCCGTCTGCTGCCAGGAGACGAGAACGACGCGTCGCTGGTCGACCTGGCCAACGACGCGGTCCAACTCGCCCGGGCCCTGGCCGACGCACAAGACGAATGGGACGAGGCCAACCGGGTATTCCGCCGGGCCCGCAGCGAACGCCAGCAGGCTGCCAAGCTCCTCAACGACGTCACCGAAAGCGCCACAGCCCGCCTCCTCTTCCATGGCCTCAACCCAGCCAGCTGCCCGCGCTGCGACCAGGAGATCGACGACGCACGCCGCCAGCAAGAGCAGCACGCCCGCACGTGCGCGGTGTGCGCGCGGGAGGTAACGGGAGACGACGAAGAGCCGCAGGAAGTCGCCGCCGAGGCGCAAGAGCGGCTGCAGACGAGCACCACCGTCGAAGCTGCCGCCAAAGAGGAACTGGAACGGGCGGAGGCGATCGTCGACCGCCTCACTCACCAGCTGGAGACCGCTCAGCAACACCTGCGACGTGCCCAGTCCGCCGCCGACCTGCCAGCGCGTCTTGCCGCTCAGGAGAACGTGCTGCGGCTGGAAGGCGCGCTCAGCGTGTTCCGTGAGCCGGAAGGACCAGCCACGGACGTAGCCGAGGCGAAGACAATCAAGATCCTCGCAGCCGCCGCCGATCTGCTGGAGAAGGACAGCAAGACGGCCGCCGAGACATTGTTCGAGGAGGTCAACAAGGAGATCGCCGAGCTGGCGACCCTGTTCGGAGTGCCCTCGCTGAAGTCGGTGTCGATCGACCGCGGCGCCCGCTTGAAGATCTACCCCCTGGGCAGCAAGCAGGAATGGTTCAAGGACCAAACCGCCGGCGCGCGACTGCGGCTGCGTATCGCGGTCGTCATCGCCCTGCTGCGCGTTGGCCGCCGTTACGGCGTGTCCACTCACCCCGGACTCCTGCTGATCGACAGCCCCAAGTCCGAGGAGATGCAGCCCGACGACGCCCGTAAGCTCTTCGCGGAACTGGCCACCGTTGCCGCCGAGAGCGACCTGCAGGTGGTCATCACTACCGCGGACTTCGATCTCGCCCGTGCCACGCTGCCGGCCGACACCATTCGACAGGCCGAGGCCGGCGCCGCCCTGTGGTGACTCCACACCCGATATCAGGCAGGAAAGGACGGTTGCCGTGCCCCAACTCGCCGACCGGCTCACCGAACTGGCCGCAGACGGACAGGCCATCACCTTTGCTGCCATCGGCCTGACGCCCGACACCGTGGCCAATCAGGCCGGTGACGTCGCCGCCGGCCCCTTCGCCCCCTACCTGGCCGAAGCCGTCGCCGACGCGTACAACCGCAGCGACGCGCAATGGCAGCCCGCGGCCTCCGCATTCCCGCAAGGACTGGCCGCACAGCCGAGCGTCCTGCACCTCACTGCGTCCATGGACGCCCTGCTGCACAGCCACGCGGCCGCCAAGTCACTGGGCAAGTCCCTGACCACCGCCCTCCTGGACGACCTGCTGGGACACATCGAACGCGCGCCGCTTCTGGCCGCTGCGCGCCTCGAGGGCGCGGTCCGCCTGGCCGTCGCCGACGCGGTCACCCCCTTCAAGGTGTGGCAGGCCCTCGAGGACGTGCCAAGCGACGGCCCCGAGGATTTCCTCGAGCGGCTGCCACGCCTGCTGGGGCTCACCCTCGACCGATGGGCAGATGAGGACACCATCGCCGACACGGTGCGCGCCCTGCTACAGCAGCTCGTCCACGACGAAGCCGCCGATGTGGACGCCATGTTCGAGCTCGGCTGTGACCTGCTGCGCCGTGCCCTGTCCTCCCAGGACATGGGCTCCATCACCACCCACCTGGTACAGGCCCGCAAGCAATTCGAGACCGCCGCCCAGGCCGAGGAGGCCCGCGACGACGCCCGTACATACGCCGCGGTCTGTGACGCCCTTCTCGCCTTCGGCCGGCACGACGCCGCTGCCATCGATGGTGCTGCGGACCAGATCGCCAACGCTCTGGATCAGCGCGAGGCCTGGCTGCACCGCACCCATCAACCCACTTGGCTCCAGCCGCGCCGCTCAGCAGAGATCGCCTGGCACCGCCTCATCCTCCAGCTGCGCGCCGCGGCCACTGCCCTCCAGGAAGATGCCTGGTTGGACGCCTGGGAGGCCCTGGACACCGTCCTC
Organism: Streptomyces sp. RP5T; assembly: GCF_003933965.1. Classification (GTDB taxonomy): domain Bacteria; phylum Actinomycetota; class Actinomycetes; order Streptomycetales; family Streptomycetaceae; genus Streptomyces. The sequence goes on along the minus strand of NZ_RSAJ01000012.1, from coordinate 38,398 downwards.
ACCGCCTATAGCGCCGCCCGCACCGTCTGTCCACTGGCTAACGACACCAGTCAGGGCCTGGCTCTTCTGGTCCAGCCCGCGATCGAAGACAGCTTTTTGCGGCAACAGGCATTCCTGGCGCAGCTACGCCATGCCACCCAGGCGACGGGCCAGCACGTTGCCCGCAGCTTCGACACCGCAACCGCGAGTGCCTTGCTCAACGCCGTCGACGCCGCCGCCCAGCGCGAGAGCGACCCTGCCACCCCCTCAGCGACAGGCGACGGAAGCGATGACGACGACCCCGGCGGGGCAGTGATCGCCCGCCTGCAGCGACTGGCACCGACGCTGCTGCTACTGCTGCGGGATCGAGCGCTCAGCATCGGCCGCGCCCTGGACGACCAGCAGCTGCTTCTCCTTGATGGCCTCGCCTACGACAGCGACGTCGCCCGCCTCAAAGCCACCGATCCACTCATCGTGCCCAAGTTGGATGAGCTCATGACCGAGCTGTCTGCGCATCCCTCGTTTACCGGGGAAGTGCGCAGGACGTTCTTGGCGTTGGTGGAGCAGACGCTCCTCTTCCTCAAGAGCCGCTCCGACATCACACGCACGAACCTCTTCGGTACGACGAAGAAAGGGGCTCCGCCTCCCTTCGACTACCGGCGCAAGCCCGAGGGAGAGGGAGCGCGCAAACCCGTCGAGGCCGACCTGCAACGCGACTTCCACCAGTGGCTCCAGGCAGGCCCCCTGCACAACGTCGTTCTCGTCGAACCCGTCGACGTCGGCATGGGGCGCGCCGACGTCATGGCGCACTTCGGCGCCCTGCGCTATCTGACCGAGATCAAACAGGACGGTTCCGACAACGACCACACGTACCTCGAGAGCCGCTACCTCGCCCAGGCCGCCGAGTACAGCAACACGAACGCCCCCTTCGGGCAGCTTCTTGTCCTCGATCTCACCCCGAAGAAGGACACACAGGGCAACTTGCGCCCCGACGAGCTCGCGTGGGCCACCACGCACCGACCCAAGGGGGCAACTACAGACCGTGCGGTGGTAGTCGGCATCGTTGCAGGCAATCGGGAGACGCCCTCTGCCTTCTCCCGCAAGTGACCCAGCCCCTCCCCTCGCCCGCGGCAGCCGCAGTTGGCCAGGCTGCGAGCGCCTTGCGCTCACCCTCGCGATCCCGCCGGTCCGGCGGCTGGCGGAGGCGGGACTGGATCGGCAGTGGTGCATGCGGCTGTCGCGGACGCTCGTCGAACTGGAGGCCGTGTCGGTGGCCGACAGCGCCCGCGGCCAGGGACTGGGGCACCGGCTCGTCGACCACCTGGAGCGCTCCTACACCCGCCAGGGCTAGGGCTACGAGGCGGTGCTCGGCGGCATCCACACCCACAAGCCCCACGTGGCGCCGTACTACGAGGCCAACCACTTTTCCACGCCCTGGAGCCCGGAACCCCGTTCGACCTGCAACTGCCCATCGCCACCCGGCGGATCCGTCGATGCGGCACCTGGTGCGCCCGCTGCCGGCCGGTGACGCCGGTCCCGTGCCGACCGACCAGGGTACGGGGTACCGGCGGGCCGGGCAGGGGATTTTGCGCTGTGGCGCGGCGGAAGGGGCCGAAGCTGACGCGCAGGCGGCCCCGTTGCGTCGTCTCCGCATGTGCGGAGGGCGCGCTCCCGGGCCGGTGGGTAGTTCACCCTGAGACAGTCTTGCGAGCTGCTGTCGGGTCAATCTCCGCATGTGCGGAGCGGGTTTGGCCGGTATCCGTCCGGCGGCACGGTTTCACCGTAGCGGCCGGCGCGGCGACTGCGGGCGGGTCCGGCGGGCGATTCATCCGATCGTGTGAGTGTTCCCGGGTGCTGCTGCGAGATGCCGGGGTCGGGCGCGGGGCCAGCGGTGGTGGTGAGGACGGCGCGGCTGGCCGGGTCCGGGCCGACGCGCATCGGAGTCGATCTGACACCCCTCACTCGCCGGGGCAGACACATCCGTCGACCGGTCGGGAAAGGATCTGCGGCGTCCGGTCCAGTACCGCTTGGTCGGCGCTTAGGGACCCTCGCTGGGGTCTTGCTGGAGGTCTTGGGGAAGGGCCGGCTCGGCCGTCGCCCCGGGGACGTTGGTGGCCGCGTGGATGAATCCGTCCACTACGCGTCCGAGGGCAGCCGTGTGTTCCGGTGGGTCGAGTCTCTTGGCGAGATGTTCGGCGGCCAGCAGGTAGCCGCCTGCCAGGGGTTCGCGGAAGTAGAAGCGGGCCTGTTCAACGGAGACGCGATAGGTGGACAGGAGGGTCGAAGAGATATAGCCGCCCAGCGCGGAGATGAAGGCCGTCAGTGAGGCCAGGGTGACCGCGGTGGCTGTGTCGTGCGTCACGACCACGGCCGCGGCGCCAGCAAGGACGAGGAGAGCTGCTGCTCCCATCACCCACGTCGCGAGCCGGAAGGCCGCGCGCGCCTGACTGGTGGACAGACGGTGATATTCCTGGAGGAGTGCTCGGTTCGCTGACAGCGGTGCATCAGTTTCGGGCACAAAGTCCAGTTCTGCCATCCGCACATTGAGCTCCTCGCCGCGCACGAGTTCCTGAAACACCGCCGACCTGCTGACTGCACGAACGCGGTAAACGACAAAGAGCACGACAGAGAGGGCCAGGCACGCGGAGGCCCCCCATCCGCTGTCCGGGCCCGTCTTGTCTTCGGCAGGCATATTCTGGTTAATGCCCCAGGACATTAGGAGGAAAAGACCTCCCAGCCCGGCCAATACTGCGGGGAGCACGATCGTCCAGCCGTCCTTTTCGGCAGCCGCGTTGCGGCCGCTCTTGGCCTTCGCAATGTTTCTTTCAGCGTGCGCTCTGGCTGCGGCGACTGCGGGACGACTTTCCACTTCGTTGAGCACTTCGTCGGCGATCACCTGAGGCTCGTTCTCTTGAGTCTCGGGTCGATCGGACTGGGCTGATTCGCTCATGCTCTTCCTCGTCGAAGAGTCCGGCCTTCTCACCCCGATTGGCGAGCTCCGGGGCGATGCCGTCCGTCTCTGGGTGGCTGGCTGTCAGATGGGTGGGCATACTGGGGGTGGACGCTTTCGCGTACAGGTGCAGAAGGCCCCGGCAATCCCGCCGGGGCCTCGCTGCGTTGTGGGCGGCCGCTACGCGACGGACTGCAGTCCGCCCTTGCCGGGCTTGGGGGGCGTTTGGCGTAGCCGGGCACCCTGATCGGGGGAGGGCCGCCAACGGCGAGCTGCTGGGTCATCTCCTTCTCCAGCTCGTCTTGCGACTCGTAGCCGGCCACGGCGGGGTTGAGGGCGTAGCGGTGGCCGCGGCCGCCGCCGGAGCGCAGCACGATGCCGCGGTCGACCAGGAGTCCCATGGCGCGGCTCATGGATGCCTGGCCGACGCCGAGAACTGCGTCGATCTCGGACTGCTTCATGCCGACGGCGCCTCCGGGGTCCTGGTGCGCGACCATGACCGAGAGGACGTCGATCGCCGTGGGGGTGAGCTGCAGTTGGTGCAGCATGCCCAGCAAGTCCGTGGTGGTCATCATGGCGATGGGATCCCTTCGGTCAGCCGAGTTCTTGCCGCGAGAACAGCGTGAGCTCGGGTGCGAGTTCGTCGGGGAACTTTGAGTCGAGGGCGAGTGCGCGCAGCTCGGCGAGGAAGTCGTGCTGCTCCTGGCCGTTTCCGTTATACGCGACGCGGGGGTTCAGCTGGTAGGAGGACCTCTTGACCTTGCGGATGAGGTTCTTCTCGCACAGCGCGTCGAGGACGTGGCCGATACTGGTGCGCTTCACGGCGAGCTCGGCGGCGGCCCGGCGTGGGTGGCCTCGATCTTGCCCTTCTTCTGCCTGCCGATCATGTTCGACAGAACGGCGGCCTGCAGCTTGCTGATGATGTTGTGCATCAGGCAGTACGGCAGGACGCGACGCAGGAAGTAGTTCGACACGAGCGAGTAGCCGGCCTCGCCGAGCATGTCGTGAGGGGGACGCCGGTAGACGACCGTCTTGACCTCGTGAACCGGGCCCCGGCCGAACTGCTCCGCGATCCGACGGGCGAGATCGGTACCCCCGTCCCGCTCAACAGGCCTTGTCGGCTTGGCCGGTTGGGGTCGAGGACTGGCGCGCCACGCGCGCAGGCCCTCTGCCGCTGCGTCCATGTAGATGATCCTTTGCCGTACAGGTGCTGCGCACTGTACGGCAAAAGTTGCGGGCATCCGCATGTTACACACCAAAGAGTTGCTGCTCACCGCAAGTCTGTGTCGGCGGATGCCGTCTCGGTTCTCGTCGTGCTCTGGGCTGTGGGAGAAAGGTGCCTGTGGTCCCAGAGGGTGTCGCCCAGGTGCCGTATGGGCCATCTGCTGAGCGTCCCGCCAGGGCTCTCAGCGCAAACTACGGCACGGCCAACAGTGCCTGCTCGTCAGCCTGTTGCGGCGGACGTCGGCGTCGAACGGTGCTTATCTTTCCACTGTGCCTGTACGGAGGCGAAGTAGCTGGCTGCGTGGGAAGAGTTGTGGATCAGTTCGTGGCCGCGTCCGGTGGAAATCTGCAAGCTAGCAAGTGTCTCCGCGGTGGCCACGGCGTGAACCATCTGCTGGTTCAGCCGGTGAACCGCAGCCGGTAGGTCGTCGTAGGTTTCCCGGAAGCGCAGGTCCAGGCCGACCCATGCGTCGATCCATAGCGCTGCCCAGTCGCCGGGGTCCACGCCCGGCTGTAGTTCGCCCAGGTCCCGGGCCTGCGTCATCAGCTCGGTGATCAGGGGGGTGTAGGTCCGCCAGAGGTATCCGAAGAATGCCTTCCCTTGCTCGGTCGCCAGACGGTTCGCAGCTTTGATCACCGTCACATGGGGTGTAAGCACCGCCAGGAGGATGGATGCGTCGACGACGCTCTGCAGACGGGGCGTGGCAGGCGTGATCGAGTCCATGATCAGAGATTCTTTGACCACGCTGTACGCAAGCTCGTCCTTGTCCTTCCAGAGGTTGTAGAACGACCCTCTGGAAGCGCCCGCCCGCTCCAGGATCTGGTCGACCGAGGTGCCGGCGAACCCCTGCTCGGCGAACAACTCCGCGGCGGCCTTGAAGATCGCCTCGTACCTCGCCCGAGCTCGCGCCTGAACCGGCTGCCGTGCCACCGTGCCTCCTTGTGCCAAACCGGTCACTGCCCCGCACGCGTCCCCCGGGGTCCCGACCGACGAAAGCGCTACTCACCGTGAGTCGTGGCCCTCAGCGTGCGGACAGTAAGCGATGAGGTTAGTCGCATCACCACTGCGCGCACTACGCCGCCGTTGATTCTTTCGTACTGGACATGATTGAGTCCCTTACCAAACCACTTGACCCATTTGCTTTTAGGGTGGGGCGGGTGGCGAACGTCTCCGTGACCGCAAGACAGCCGGGACCGCCGTGCGCTCGCCAGCGATCTGACGCTGGTGAGGGCACGACAGTGCTTGCTTACGATCGCCGAGCCGCTTGATCAGTGAGGGAGGTAGGTGGACCGCTGGTGACCTGGTCAGCGTCGCTTGGAGGCTGGGTCATGGTGCAAGTGGGGTGGCAGACGCTCACTGGCTTGAGGTCGTCACGGAGCGGACGTGGCTGAGACGAACCGTGAGATACCCCGGCTGACCCGAGCACATCGTGTACTCGTCGGCGCGCTTGTGTTCGGTGCCGTCGTCATCGCGGGCATTGGCTTCGCGGGCTCGTACGCGGCGGTCCGTGAACTGGCGATCCAGAAGGGCTTCGGGACCTTCGCGAATGTCTTGCCGATCGGCATCGACGCCGGAATCTGCGTTCTCCTGGCCCTGGACCTCCTCCTGACCTGGATCCGCATCCCCTTCCCGCTGCTCCGACAGACGGCCTGGCTCCTAACGGCGGCCACCATCGCCTTCAACGGCGCGGCGGCCTGGCCCGACCCGCTGGGCGTCGGCATGCACGCCGTCATCCCGGTCCTCTTCGTCGTCGCCGTAGAGGCCGCCCGCCATGCAATCGGCCGGATCGCCGACATCACCGCCGACAAACACATGGAAGGCGTACGCCTTACCCGCTGGCTCCTCTCACCGATCCCCACGTTCCTCCTCTGGCGCCGCATGAAACTGTGGGAACTGCGTTCCTACGAGCAGGTCATCCGTCTCGAGCAGGAGCGCCTCGTCTACGAAGTCGGCCTCCGCTCCCGCTTCGGCCGCGGCTGGCGACGCAAGGCCCCGGTGGACTCGCTGATGCCACTCCGTCTGGCCCGCTACGGCGTTCCGCTCGCCGAAACGGCACCCGCCGGCCTGGCCGCCGCAGGCATCGACGAGCCGCCGATCGCGTTCACCTTCACCATCGACCGGACGCCGCCCGCCCCGATCCACGGACAACCCGAACTTGAGGCCACAGCAACTGCGGAGCAGGAGACGGAGCAGGGCAGTAGGGGAACAGTGCACCCCGAACCCATGACCTCACCCGCGGAGCCAGAGCGCTCGCTCGTGTCGGGGCAGGCGGGCGCCGAGCCGGCAGAGGGCTTCGCCGAGGCCTACCAGGCATGGATCGCGAACTTCCAGACCGAGCCCACAGCCGCCCAGTTCGCGTACTGGCTCCAAGACCACGGCATCACCACCGCGGCCGGCGCCCCCCTCACCGACGAACAACTCCAACCCCTGCTCCAGGTCCTCAAGCAGCGCTACGGTCCACTGCCTGACCCTGAGCCCGTCGAGGCACCGCAGACAGGCGACGAGCTGTCCTGGAACGACTACTTCTACAACGCCTGGACCACGTACGCCCAGGAACACGGGTCGTACCCCGACGCCGCCGCCCTTGCCGAATACGTCTACGAACGGGACCGCATCACCGGCGCAGGCGAACGCCGCATCGCGGGAGAAGACCTGGAGCACTTCGTCACGGCTTTCCAGCAGCGCGAGTTCTCCGAGGCCGGCTTGCCCACCGGAGAGCCAGCCGATGTACCTCGGCCCCGCGAAGAGGACACGGACGCAATGTCCGCCAGCGTGGGCGCGCACGCGGCCCGGGACACCCTGGGCCCTCGGGTGAGCGCTCAGATCGACGAAGCGTCGCCCCAAGATGTCGAGGAGCCAGCCACCGAGGTCACCGAGCTCACGACGGTCGATCGTTACTACCTCGCGTGGTCGGAAGTCCAGACGCAAGGTGGCGGGGAACTGCAGTCATCGACGCGGGAGGCCGAGCAACTGTCGCTCTTCCTCGCGACGAAGGGGATGCACGGCCGCGGCGGGAAACCGGTCACTCCTTCCAATCTGCGCCGCTATCTCTTGCCGTTCCGGATCTACAAGCTCTGGGCCGAGCAACGAGGGCGCACGGACATTCCCTCGCTCGACGCCATTGCGCAGGACTGCGCAGCCCAGGGGATCACTGCGCAGCACAACAAGCCCATCACTACCGTCTATCTCGCCGACCAGGTCGAGGACTTCGAACGGCGCTGGCAGGCCCTCACGCACCACCACGCGTAAGCACAACGGTGAGGCCTAGCTTCGGCCTGCGCAAGGGCCGACTCCGGGCGCCCTCACCGGCTGCGCAATCGCAAGACATGTCTGTTCAGAGGTGCATTGCGAAGCTTTTTTGATCATTGCGCAGCCCGGGCCGCGGGCCACCTGCGTATTCGGCGTCCTGCGCAGTGAGCGCCCCCACGCCTATCACGGGAGGATCTATGCGAGCCCTACTCATCACCCCCTCCGGCACCTTCACCGAACTCGACCTCCCAGAGTCCGCTGTGTCCTCCGCGATCCGCGGCCGTGTCGGGCCGGAAGGAGCGGTCCGTCAACGCCGCTACCACTCGCACGTCCTGCTGCACGTATACGGCAGCGGGCAGATGACCGGCCTCGAGGGCAACCTCATGCCTTGGGCACTGGCGAGTGCCTGGCGCTGCACGCCCCTTTTACCCGTTGCATGGGCCGGCCGTCGTCACCGGCCGGACGCAGGACGGGGACACGAGCGCGCTGAATGACGAACTCGCCGGGCAGATCTACGCGGTTGCGCAGACTGTACGGGCGACGTGGGAGGCAGGGCAGACCCGCCCGTCCGCTCGAACCAGGCCGCCGTCAGTGATTTGTTCGCTTACGCAGCCCGGGGGCGTCGCCGCCCACCGGTAGGCCGCCGCGCATCCTGTGATCCCGCCTCGGGGCCTTGCGCAGTGCCGAGCCTCCCCTGTGTAGGAGATCGTTGATCAGCTGCTCCGTCTCCGTCTCGAGATCGCAGTCCAGGGACCTGTTGACCTGTTGGACCTGGGTGATCGCGGTGTGCAGGCCGGAGCGGTTGGCGGCCGCATGCTCAACCCGCATCCAGTCCCTGTAGAGGAGCTCGGCGCTGTTGTCGACGTCGAGGCCGGTGGCGATGGCCTGTCGGGCCGCGGTGAGGTCGTGGTGCGGGCCTGCCGGGGTGCGGTGTGTGGCCACCGTGTGGGCGACGTCGATGATCCTCGTGATCATCTCCTGCTGGTAGGGCTCGGCCCAGGGCAGCGGCCTCGAACCGAACGGCCGCCCCCGCACCATTGCGAGGGCCTTCTCCAGATCTGGCAGCCCCGCCGGTCCCTGGGGCAGCGCGTGTTCGGCGAGCTGGAGGAATCTCGTCCAGTCGCACCGCACGGCGGGGGAGAGGCGGTAGGGGTCGTCGCCGGTGCGGCGGCGCGGAACGTACGTGTCGCCGGCCGGGTCGTTGCCCAGGGCGCTGCGTAGGCCCCGCAGCCTGGCGTTGAGAGTGCTCGAGCTCCACGGGGCGAGGGGGTCCATGTCGGTGCACAGCGCATCGGCGGAGCGACCGGGCCGGAAGTAGAGCAATGCCGCGAGTTGCGCGATCCTCGGTCCGTGCCCCGAGGCGGCCACGCCGTCCACTTCGACGGGGCCCAGGACACGGATCTCCGGGGCATGGAGGTCGTGTGCCTCTACCTCTGCAGCACCTCCGTCGTCGTCCGCCAACGGGAGCTGCACATCGGGTTCCTCTGCCGCTTCGGTCTCTGCCGGGTCTTTGCCGCGCATCTGGTCCTCGTGGCGGTCGTCCTGACCTTGAGCTGGCGCGGTGGGCAGGAGGCGGAGCCCGGCCGGATCCGCTGTCGCGGCCAACAGGGCGGGGAACACCTCGCTGTCGTCCACCGCCTTCGACGCGACCGGCGTGACCAAGGCCTGGGGCGCGGTGCTGGCGTAGGCGTTAGTGCCCTGGTCATCGCTCTGTGTCCTGGTGGCCGGGGGAGTCATCTCGGGCTCAGGCTCGTCCGGGACGTCCTCCCACGGCCCTTCGGCCGGCGCTGCCGGCTGACCGGAGACGGCGAGTGCCGTGGCGATCTGCTGGTAGGCGGCGCGCTCAAGTCGCTGCACCGTGATCTCGATGCCGGCGCAGTCCAGCTGCTGCGGCTCGTCAAGCTCGGCGTTGAGGATCTCAGCATCGGGAAAGTGTGCTGCCGCCGCGGCCGCGGGGGCGATCAGCGATACCGGAATCCGGGCCTTGTCGATGATGTCGGCGACCTGCCACGCCGTGTCCCCGTCGAGAGATGCCGCGCACAGCAGCAGATAGGGCTGGTGGCTGGTCTCCGGCATCTGGTGCACCTCCAGCAGACGCTCGGAAAGGTCCCGCAGGGCGTGCGCAGGCTCCCGCATGTGCATGATCCGAGAGGTCGGCAGCAGCCGGGGCAGGTCCTCACCGAATCCGACGGCAACCAGCTCGACCACGCTGCCCCACGGGCTCATCCCGATCTCCATCGCGAGCGACGTGCACACTTCTGTGACGCGTGTCGGATCGCCGTCGAGTAGCAGCGCGGGCAACTGGGCCAGGTTCACCAGCAGGAGGTCACCGTCCCTGGTGCTGCCGAGAGTCACCAGCCCCGGATACGGTGCCGGCACCTCACTGGCTTCCTCTTCGGCCAGGAGCTCGGCATCCTGCGCCAGGACCCACCAACCGTCACGTCCTGCTGAGAACGGCGCCAGCGGATCCGCCGCCGGGTCCTCGGGCAGCACTGCCAGGGTGCGGGTCCCGATGCGGGCGGCCCGCAACGGGGGCAGGCCGGCTTCGTCCTCCGCGAGGTGGGCCATCGTCCGCAGGGCCACATCCAGACGGGCCGATCCGTCTGGCTCGGCGGCGGCCGCCAACTGCGCCTCGGCCAAGGACGTCTCCGAGGCGATCGCGATCGCCTCACCCGGCTTGCGGCGGCGGCGCTGCAGCACGCGGCGCGTGGCGAGCGCGCCGGTCACGGCTGCGGCCAGAAGCGCACCTGCGCCCAGCACCATCCGCAGCTGCAGCCCTTGACCCACGGGCGACGACGCGGGTGCATCGGAGGACGGCGCCCGGGACGCCGGCGTTATGGGCGTGGCCGATGCGGACGGCACAACCGAGGAGGTTGCCGCCGGCCCGCGGCTGCCGGTCGACGGTCCGCCATGCCCTGCACCCTGGCTCGGCAACCAATCCGGCTGGCTTCGCTCTCCGGGAGCCGGAGCCTGGTTTCCCGGGGTAGCGGCACTACTGGGAGTAGCTGCCTCACCACCTCCGGCGCCGGGGCCCGAGTCGCGCTCGCTGTCGTGCGGAGCCGGGGGAGCGGACTGTTCGTTCCCGGCGCCGTTCTCCACGTCCTCGCGGCGGTGCTCGGGCTCGGGACGTTCGGATGCGGTCCCGGGCACGGTGACCTGCTGCCCCGGGTAGATCACATCCGGGTCTGTGATCTTCGGTAGGCCGTCGGGCTGCGCCGTGTGCTTGCTGGCCTCGAACAGGCGCGGCCACTGGCTGCCGTCGTGCAGTTCCTTCGCCGCGATCTGAGAGAGGGAATCGCCGGAGTCCACGGTGACCACCTCGTCCCCGCCATCCACGCCGTGGCCGACGGTGTCCTGTGTGGTGGAGACGAGCTGTGTGTGAATGCCCGTGCCGGACGCCTCCCCATGCGCGGTGGCGCTGCCGGGCACGCGCAGGGTCGTGCCTTGCGGCACCACCGTGGCCGTGGTGGGCACGTCGGGGTTGAGGCGCTGCAGTTCGGTGTAGCGCGTGCCGTCCCCCAGCAGCTGCTCGGCCAGTTCCCACCAGGTGCTGTCGTCGGCCCCCACAGTGAACTCGCGGGAGTTCCCGGCTGTTGCCGTCTCCTGCGCGACCGCAGTCGCCGCAACGGTGCTCGGCTGGGTTCCTGCTGCCGGGCTGGCCGACGGCACGTGGGTCGCGGTGGCGGCGACCGCCGGGGTGGCGGCACTGGCCGCGGCCGCGGGCGACGCCAGCACGAGGCTGCCCAGCAAGAACCCCGCCAGACGCTGACCGGTCACCATGCCCGGCAGCCGCGGCGTCGTCCGCCGCGCCACAACGGCGACGATCTCGATCAGGACGGGGACCGCGAGCCACAGCCACGCGAGCCACGCCGCCACGGTCATCGCCGTCAACAGCCCCGAGCCGTCATCGTCCGGGCTCAGCAGCACCTCGCGCGCCCCGTCCAGCGTCGGCACCCTCGCGGGCAAGGTGCCGACGGCGAGCAACAGCGCGGGCACCCCGACGACCAGCACGGCCAGCACGACGAACGCGAACAGGCCCCGCACGACGGCCCGGGACCACGAGCGATTCCGACGGCGCACAGGCATGGGGGAGTGGGGCATGGGGTCAGCCTCCGGGCTGGTGAAGCAGCGTGGCAGTGCCGTGTCCCGTCACCGGCATCTCACCGACACCGATCAGGGACGCGAAGTAGGGGCGGTAGGTATCGCGCACGGTCACCGTGAGGCTTTGCCCGTCCTCGGCGATGGCGACCTCCCCATCGACGCCCTCCCGGTCGAGGAAGGTACGGGCGGCGGCTTGCGCGGCGTCAGGGTCGACCACGATCGCGTCGCCGGTGATGGCCTGGCCCGGGTCGATCTGCTGGGCGCCGGCCCGCGCGGCTTCCTGCGCGACGTAGTCAGCGTCCGACATCCGGTCCAGGGCAAGCCCGCCATCGATGACCAGGCCGACGATGAGGAACGCGATCAGGACGGTCCCCGCGTAGAACAGCTCCATGCCGCCCCGGTCCCGGCCGCCGGCATAGAGCTGTAGCCATCGACGCCAACGGGTCATGAGCCACCCCGCACGCGGGACCTAGTGCCGTCACGGACAATGACGCCATGACGCGCTGGTTCCGCAGCTATTGGCCCGAGGAAGACACCTGGTTCTACCTCGAGGCCGACGCCGACGGCTGGGTCACCCGCCAGGTCGAACTCCAAGGACCGCTCCAAAGGCCCGTCGCCGCAGCCGCGTTGGCCGAATCGGAAGCCGCCCAGCAGGCCGGAACCCTCGCCGACTACGAGGCGACCTTCGGTGCCACGGCGCAGGTGCCGGTCCAGGAGTGGGACGCACATGAGGCGCAGGACCTCGCTGCCATGGATTTCGAGACCGTCTGGTCCACCGCGCGCGCGGTGTGCCGGGCACGAGCGCGTGCCCGCCCGACGCACGAAACGTGAACCCAAGTACCCTCGCGCGCTCATCGCCCGCCCTCCACGGGCCGGTTCGTCCTCCATGCCACCTCGTCCGCGAACCCAGCGGCTCTCGTTGCCCACGTGTCCACGACGGACGTCTTGGTGCTGGTGAGGGTCGTGGACCCGCCGACACCGGGCAGCGCGAGCTCGCTCAGCGGCGCCGTACACGACACGGTGGCCGTCACGCGGGCCGCCTGCCCCACCGGCGCGGACAGCCCGCTGGTGTCCACCTCGACGCTGATGCCCGCGCAGTGGATCCCGGAGCTGGCCAGACTGGACTGCGCCGCCTGGCGGGCCGCAGCCTCGCCAGTGGCCGGGTCGCTCGCCAGCGAGGCGGTACGCGCCGCGTCCCGCGCGGCCGCGTCGGCGGCCCCCTCGGCCAGCGCCACCCGCCCGCACGCGATCACGAAGCCGATCAGCACCAGCGCCACCGGCACGAAGATCGCGAGACTCAGGGCGGCACTGCCGCGGTCACGCTCCGGCCCGTCCGGGCACCCTCGCCACCTCATGGGCGGAACTTCTCGACGGGGGCCTTCACGCTCTGCCGGACGTGGCCGCTCCACCCCGGCACCAGGTTGATCACCGTGCCTTCCACCGAGACGGTCACGGTCTCGCCGTCGTCGCTGACCCGCACCGCTGTGCCGTTCAGCGAGCCACCCATCCGGGCCAGGAACTCTCCGGCCGCCGCCGCTCCGGCACCGGGCGCGGCGTCGTAGGCCCGCTGCGCGTCCACGGCTTGCTGGGCGGCATGGTGCGCCACGGAGCGGCCGTGGAACCAGATGCCGCCCTGAATCAGGGTGAACACCAGCAGGAAGACGAGCGGGACGACCATCGACATGTCCAGGGCTGTGGAGCCGCGGTCGTCCCGCCACCACTGCCTGCCCGCCAGCTGCCCCCATCGGCCTATGCGTGTCGCCGGCATGCTCAAAAGCCCAGAATCTGGGTGACCTTCTCGCCGACCGTGGTGTTGGCCGCCGCGTAGACGACGCCGACCATCGTGCCCCCGGCGACCAGGATCAGCCCCCACTCCATCGCCGAGGCGCCACGGTCCTTCGACTGCGCGCGGATCACCGCGCCGTGCCGGCGCAGCGCCCGCACCACGGCGGAGAAACGGATTCGTACGGTGTGCATTTCTATCCTCCGGAAGTTCACGGCGCTCGACGGCACCGTGCGGGCGGGTCAGAGCGCCAGGATGCGGACGAGGGCCGGTGCCAGCAGGAAGACGGCCATCAGGAAGACGATCGCCAGCGACGGCACATGCATCTTCTCGGTGGCCACGTTCGCCTGTTCCTTGCGATCCGAGAGCAGACCCCGCCGCACGACCTCGGCCTGGGCCTCCAACTGGTCGTAGACGGCGGCCTGTTCCTCACCCGCGAGCGACAGGCTGGCGGACAGGCGGGCGATGTCGGGCACGCCGAGTTCGCTGCCGAGCCCGCCGAGCGCATCCCAGGGGCTGACCCCGGCCAGCTGGGCGTGCTCGACGGTGTCCCGGATCCGCACGGCGGCACGTCCGTCCCCCGACTCCACGGCCCGGGCGAGGGCCTCGGCCGCGCCGGCATCGGAGTTGCGGGCCAGAGCGACCCGCTCCAGGACCGAGGCGATGTAGTAGCGGTACTCCAGGCGGGCGCCGGTGGCTTTGCCCCGGACGTCGTCCAGGCACTTGAACACCATGAACAGCGCGACACCGAGCCCGGCGGCCGCCGGGACGACGAACGGCAGCGTCAGGCCGCCCAACCGCAACAGGAGAGTGATCCACTGCGGGATGAGGAACCCGCCCAGCGCATACAGGACGCAGCGGCCCAGCAGCGAGGCGGGCGCCATCTCCAGCAGGTTCAGGTCCCGGGCGGGCAGCCGGGTTACGAACGCGTCGGTCTCCATCAGCCGGGCCCCGACCCGGTCCGCCCACCGCGCGGGGCCCTTCGCCGAGGGTATAGACGCGCTGCGTGGTGCGGGGGCGTGGGTGCGGCGCAGGACCTGATCGAGCGGGGTCCGCTGGGGCAGCAGGCTGCGCACCGCGAGCGTGCCGCCGAGCGTGGTCAGGGAGCCCAGCAGCATGCCGGGCACGGACAGGCTCACAGGGCCGCACTCTCCTTCTCCTGCTCGCGTGCGCGTTCCTCGGCGGTGAGCAGGGTGCGCGGCTCCTCCTCCATCACGGCCATCCGCCGCAGCCACAGCAACGACGCGACGAACAAGGCGCCCAGCACCAGCAGCCCGACCTGACCGATCGGGGTCGCGAACGGTTCGGCATAGCTGCCGTTGACGAGGATCACCGCGACCACGGCGATCGCGAACAGGGACACCCGCCGGGCCTCCGAGCGGGCCTTCGCACGCTCGGCGTCGATGTCCCGCAGATCAGCTGCCTGCCGCGCGACCAGAGCAGCCTGCGCGGACAACGCGCGCGCAAGTCCCGGGCCGCGGCTGGTGACATGGTCCATGAACAGCTGGGCGAGGTCGTCCCCGATGCGGCTGGCAAGGTCGTCGGCAAGCCCCCTGTAGGCCCACCGCGCGGGCAGCCCGGAGCTCAGCCGGTCAGCCAGCCGACTCACCGGGCCCTCCAACAGCGCCGGAACCGTGTCCAGTTCCACGATCGTCGACTCCAGCGGCTTGCCGCCGGCCCGCACACTGGCGAGCTGCTGCAGCCACTCCGCGATCGCCTCCAGCCGCGCCACCTCGGTGCGGCCGGAACCGCCCGGGTAGAGCACGAACGGCAGCCCGGCCACCGTCGCGAACGCGAGCAGCCCGTGCACCGGCCACCCGGTGACCGCCCACATCAAAACTCCCACACCCGCGGCTCCGGCCAGCAGCAGCCGGTAGTTGTCCCGCCAGCCGGGCGGCAGTTCCGCAACCGCCCGCACCAGCCGGCCCCGCACCCGTCCGGCCCGCACACCGCGCACGGCCGGCTGCCAGCCGCGCAGTGCGGCGACGACCCCGGTCAGGCCGAGGACCACCACCGCGCCAGCGAGCATGCCGAGCGCGGACAGATACGACTGCGTCACGCGGCACCTCCCGCCCGACGCAGCGGCCGCCACTGGCCGTTCGGGTAGTCGACCAGCCAGCGCCGGTAAAAGCCCTTGCGTTCCAGCTTGCGCATCCGGCGCTCGTTCATCGGTGTACGGGTGGGCATGGCCCGCACCTCGCCCTGGTCTTCGCGGGGCGCGAAGAGCTGCGCCAACGCCACCCCGCCCCCCTCGCTGCGGCCGGCCGTCTCCCATACGTGCGAGACGAACCGGTGCACCTGGCCGCCCCGGTCGGTCTCGTCGATCGCGTCCACGTACACGATGAGATCGACGGCGGCCGCGATGAGCCGGTAGGAAGCTTGATCGCTGAGCCCGGCCCTCGCCAGCGGCACCATCAGCCGGTCGATCACGGCCTCGGGGTCCTTCGCGTGCAGGGTGCACATCGAGCCCGCACCACCCGCGATCATCGCCTCCAGCATGGCGACGGCCTCATCGCCGCGGACCTCGCCAACCATGACCCTCGTTGCCTTGTAGCGCAGGGAGACGGGCACCAGGTCAGCGAGCGTGATACGACCGGTGGCATCCCGCTCGCCGTTGCCTTCCCGGGTCCGGAAGGCCAGCACGTGCGCGTGCCGGCCGGGGTCGTCATGGTTCAGCCGCAGCTCGGGTTCGCCCTCCAGCGTCGCGAGGCGTTCGTGCGCGGGCACTTCACGGCCCAGGGCCCGCATCAACGTGGTCTTACCCGTGGCCATGTCGCCCGCGATGATGATGGACAGGCCGGCTTTCACCGCCGCCGACAGGAACGAGGCGAGGATCGTGTCGACGGTGCCCCACGCCTCCAGATCAGCCAGGGTGGCCGCTTCCGCCACGTGCCGGCGGATCGCGATCGTCACGTCGTCGGTGAGGAGCGTGGCAGCCACACGGGAGCCGTCCGGCAGGTCGAACTCGACCTTGCCGGTGGCGTACGACAGCAGCCGCTCGCCGTGCCCGGACGTCGCGGCCATCTGATTGACCCACTCGACGGCCTGTGACCTGCTGGAGAATGGGGAGCGGACCCGCTCGCGCGGCGTGCCGTGGGAGTCGATGTACATCCAGTCGCCGTCGACCAGGACGTCCTCCACGCCCGGCCGGTCCAAGACCCGCTGCAGCGCACCCGCCAGGAAAATCAGGTTGAAGACCTCGGTACGGACCCGCTCCAGCTCCTCGCCCGACAACGGCGCATTCGTCAGAGACCACCCCTGAGCCCACTGAGCGACCCGGGAACGCACCCGGGCACGGACCACTTCCTCCAGATCCTTCTCGCCGAGCGGCGCGCCGGCCTGACGCCGCTCCTTCTTGACCTGGTCGACGTCGTCGGCGACCTGCTGCCGCACCGCCGTTATCTCCCCCCACGGCACAGCAAGCGCCCCGGGCAAGGTCGCTGCCGCGCCCAGGTCGGCAGGCCCCACGCCGGGCGGCACCAGAGCCGGGTGGCCGGGGGGCGGCGTGGCAGGAGGTGCTGAGGGGGCAGGCCCCGGTCCGGTGGCAGGTGGTGCAGGGTGTGCGGAGGGGCGGGACGCGGAGTGCTCGGACAGCAGGCCCCCCAGCCGGGTGGCAACGTTCTGCCCGTTGGCGCCGTTCGGGGTGCGCCAGTCAGCCATGGCGCACCCCCCGCTGGGCGAGCTGCTGGACAATCCGCTCCACGGCCGGGGTGGCCGCACGGACCTGCCGCATCTGCAGGTGCAGGCGCCTGCGGTCGGCGTGCTCCCGCAGCGGCGCCATCGTGTCGCGTGCGGCGCGCATCAGCCGGGAGCGCGTCACCCCACGCGGCATCCGCCCACCGGTACGCAGATAGGCGGCGGCCGACTCATCCCACGGGAGGGTGGCCAGGACCTCCGCGTCCAGGCCCCGGGCGATGTCGGCGGGCCGGTAGCCCTCACCGAGGACGAGCAGCCCCAGGGCCCGGGCGCCGGACCCATGCGTGGCGAGATCGTCCTGGAGCGCGCGCACCATCGGGTAGGCGAGGGCCTGGGACTCCTCACTCATGCGAACCACCAGCAGCACCACGTCGGCCTCTCGCAGCACCGGCGCGGGTGAGAGCACCGGGTGCAGGCGCCCGCCCTCGAGGACGATCCGCCCGCCGTCGACCAGGACGTCCCAGCGCAGTTGCTGGTCCGTCAGCTGCAGCACGTTCAGCAGCGTCGGCCAGGTCGACGTCAGAGAGGCGGCCTGCCGCGGATCGATCAGCCCGGGCAGCGCGACCCGGTAGTCGCTGTCGTCCAGCGGCCACAGGTGCTGGGCGACCTGCGGGGTGAAGTCCTGCGAGGTGCTGGCACGTTCCCAGTCGGCCTGCGGCAGCCGGTGCAGCCCGATGTTCCCGTCCAGCCGCTGGTGATGTTCACCGCGTGGAACGTCACGCAACAGGCCGTGGCGCAATGTACCGCCGGTCATGTCGAGTTCGGCGAGCAGCACCGGCCTGCGGCTGGCCAGGGCCAGCGCCGCCGCCGAGGTGGTCACGCCGTCCGACTTCGCGGACACCAAAGCGATCAGAGCCACGGGTCAGCTCCCACTCTGGCGGGGCTGCCGAACGAGCGCGATCTGCTTGGCCGCGGCCTTCGTCGCCAGCAACGGCCCGTCCGCGGGCGCCACCACCAGGTTCACGACCAGAGCGCCGGTGGAGTCCGGGGTACCGACCGACTTCACCGTCGCGTCGATCGTGGCCGGGGTGGCACTGCCCGAGGACCCGGTGCCGGTGGAAGCGGTGTCCGCTGCCTGGGCGGGAAGGACGACGGCGGCCACCTTGTCGCCCGGCCGCAGCTCGTCGCGGGGCACGTAGCCCCGCTTGAGCTCGACCCCGACCACCTGCTCGGTGTCTCCCAGTCCGCCGCGCGCGCTCAGTTGCGATCGGGTGAGCAGGTCCCCGGGGTGCAGGTCAACTGCCGCGCGCTGGCCCACGATCGAAGCCCGGTCGGCAGCAGGGATCGGGGACAGGCCGGGATCGTCGGCGAACGACACGACCTTCACGTCCTGCCCGGTGACCTGCTGGCCGACCGGGACATCCCGTGCGACGGCGAGGACATCGGTGCGATCCCCGGCCCGCGCCACGACGACCGCGCCGCCGAGCGCTCCGATCAGCGTGACCAGCAGCAGCAGAACAGGTACCGACCAGGTACGGCCTGATTTCTTCGTGCCGGTGCTGACGGGCAGGTCGGGCTGCCGCGGGTCGTCGCTTCGCGGCGCAAAGGAGGTCTGGGTGCTGTCCATCGGCCTGGCTGGCCCTTCGATCTCGTGCGGCATTCAGGAGTTGACGGCCTGCGACTCGACGATGGTCACCGCCACGGAAGAGTTGCGGACCTCGGTCAGCTGGCCATTGGTCCCGCCGCCGTTCCAGTCGATGACCCAGGTCGAAGTCGCGGTGACCTTGTACGTGCCGCCCGACACGGCGGTCGACGGCTCGGTGTACACGTGACCGCAGTCCGGCGACTTCCTCAGCCCGTACGACTTCTGGTAGACGGTGCCGGGCGTCGTGCAGGTGACCGTGGAGCCGTCCCCCATCGACCACACGATCTTCGACACTTTCGCTGTGGCGGTTACGGTGACTCCGCCGGCCGACGCGGTCGCCGTGTTGGGTCCCCATGTCGTTGGCGACTGGTCGACAGCCATCCAGACCGGCATGCCGACCAGGCCCTGGCCACCCGGCTTCGGGTTGATGTGGATGGCGGGGCCCAGCAGCGTCATGGAGTCGACGGCCTGCTGCGCCAACTCCTCAGGATTGGCCTGCTGCCGAGGCTGCTGGCCGGTGGGAACGGCGACGAACCCGTCGGGGTTGTTCTGGCCGCCGTCCGAACACGAATAGAAGTACAGATCGTTCTTCTTCGGATCGGCCCCCTTCCAGAGCTCCTTCGCACTGGCCGGCGGCTTCGGGTCGATCTTCGTGTACCCGCACTTCAAATCGCTGCCGCCGCCGTCCTGGGAGCCCGTCTGCGGCCTTTCCCCGCCGGACTTCCCATCGGTGCTCACCCCGACGCAGAACATGACGACCTTGCACTTGCCCGCACCGACCTTGGGGTCGTCGCCGGCCTGGGCGGTGCCCGCGGCTGCCAGGATGAGAGCGGAACCGAATACGGCGGATCGCCGGATCAGCAGGTCTGGTCTTGAGGCGTCAACTCGGTGACCATCCACTTCGTCCCCCACTTCTGAAGCTTTGCGGTGCTGACGTATTTCACGAGCCGTGTCGACGGCAGCGGGACCTTCTTCTTCGTGGCCTTGTCGATCAGCGTCCAATTTGTGGTGTCGACGCAGTCCGTAAGGGTGGCCTTGGGGATCTCCCCGGCGGTCACCTCGGGATCCCTGGGGTGAATGACCGGCAACCCGGTCGTCACTTGCCCGGCCTCCCGCATGGCCTTCAGGTCCTGCTCGATGCCCCCAAGGGCCCGCAACGTGGTGGTCTTCCGCAGGTCCGTTCCAGCGGACGATGCCTTGGCGTAGGCCTTGGCCCGGGACTGCCAGGACTGGGTGTAGGCGGCGAGAATCGCGGCCCGCTCTGGATCAGCCGTGGAACCGGGAGAGGCGGGCTGCCCGGTGCTGGGAGTCGTGCTGGGGTCGGAGGGCGAGGCCTTGGGGCCGTTGGCGCTGCAGCTGGCCAGTGACACCAGACTTCCCGCGATGAGCAAAGCAGTTGCGTGGTTTCGGATGCGAACAGCGGTGACCCCAGGTGGGCGACGTTGTGCTCGTGTCACGTGATCTCCCCGTACGAAGCGGTGCGGCAGACCGCTGCCCCAGATGCCCCGATCGGCAGTCCACAGCCGCGGCCTGATCCAAGCTGCGGTAATGCGCTCGCGCAGCCGCAAGATTACGCATATGCCAGTCAATTTCACAGCACGAAAAATGAGTTCACCCGTACAACTCGGGACGTAAACGGTCACAGCAGAAAAGGGATTTCGAGTTATTCGAGCTAGCGCTTCTACCACTACTTCTGCGAACCAACCTGGTTCTGCAGGTACTTTGATAGGGCCGCCATACCCGGCAACCGACAATGGCCCACAAGGAGGACTCCGCAGTGAGCACGGGAACCCCTGAACGGTTGGGGCCCTTCCTCGTCCTGGAGCGCCTCGGCGCCGGCGGCATGGGCACTGTCTACCTCGCCCAGTCGCCCGGCGGCCGCCGGGTCGCGGTCAAGACACTCCCTGCCGACCAGGCCACCGAATCCGGAGCACGGGAACGCTTCCGCCGCGAGTTTGAGGCCGCCCGCCGCATCAGCGGCTTCTGGATCGCCCGTCGTGAGCGCCGCCCCTGATGCCACGATTTCGTGGATATCGACCGTCGACGGCTACGACGAGTCCGGTGATCAGACCGAGTGCCTGACCGAAGGGCCCCTCGGAGTTCTGGTCCGTCAGATACGAGGCTGCGGAGCCCAGGTTGGCTTTCCCCTCTTGATGATCCGGGTGAAGAACAGTTCGGTGATGCGGCCGTCCGCATAGGTGCCGCCGCGGTCGGTGCCCGCCCACACCAGGTGCACGACCGACTTCGTGAGGCCGCCGTCGCGGCGGGCGATCGCGGCCTGGATCCGGAAATGGGTGGAGGCGAAGGCCGGAGCCACCGCTTGCCCGGAGTCGCCGAACACAGCTGGCCACTTGGCGCGGCCGAGACCGGTGGCGTCCGCGCGCAGCAGGGCCCGGCCGTTGGTAAGCAACTGGCGCTCGTCATCGAGGGGTAGGTCGGCGGGCCAGGAACTTTCCAGTACCTGCTGGATGGCAGGGTCACCAGCCGCGCCTTCGCCGTGCGGCGGCAGCGCGGAGGCACGCGCGGACGGTGCCGTCGCGGTTGCGTGCGGTCCGTCCGTCGGCTCACCCGGAGCGGCCGAAGGGCGGGCCGGCGCAGCGGCCGACGCAGTCGCCTTGGACGGCTTCTTCGTGACCTTCGTGTCCTGGCCGTGCGGCACGGCCAGGAGCACGCCCCCGACAACGGCCAGGACGACGGTGGTGATCACGAGCAGGCCGGGAGATCGTGGGGCGGCGGTCATAGCAGACGGGCCCCTCCCGCGTATCCCGACATGGCGTCAACCGCGTCGAGGCGCACCACGGTGCCCGGGCGGGGGGCGTTGATCATCTGTCCACTGCCGGCGTAGATGCCGACGTGATAGATGCTGGAGTCGCGGCCGGGGACGTACGCGAAGAAGATCAAGTCGCCCGGCCTGAGCGCGAACGTGCCAAGCGCCGCGGGGATCCGCTTTCCCACACTGGCCTGGTCGGCCGCCAGGCGTGGCAGACGGATCCCGGCTCTCGCGTACGCGTACTGCGTCAGCCCGGAACAGTCGAAGCCCTTGATGGTTGTGCCGCTCTTGCCGCTCGGCGAGCAGCAGATCCCGTAGGAGGCGCCTGTCGCTTTGCCGCCGCCCCACGAGTAGGGGACACCTCGCTGGGAGAGCGCGGCCTCGATGACGGTGCGCACCGTGCCCGTGACGTTCTTCAGGCCCGGGTCTTTGGCGGCCGCCGTGTACTGGTCGATCCAGCCCAGCACGTTCGAGACGTACGTGCCCGACTGGTTGTACTGCAGGATCGCCGCCGTGAGCTGGCCACGCTGGGTCAGGTCACGGCCCTTGCCACACAGGTAGATCGCGGCGCCGAGCGCGGCGTCGTCCGCGTTGTGTGGGTCCGCCCTTCCGTCACCATTGGCGTCTTCGCCGACATCGTCCCAGGTGGAGGGCAGGAATTGGAAGGGGCCCACCGCCCGCTCGCCTTGAGACGTGCTGTCCCACCTTCCGCCGTCGGTGTCCCGGAAGGAGGTCATGTTGCCGCCGGCGCCGGACCCGTTGAGGAGCACTCCGTAGATCCGTGGGCGGATGTCCCCGTTGGTGGCGATGTTGCGCCCGACGGCATGGTTGGACTCGACCCTGGCGATCCCCGCGAGGACCGGCCAGCGCATGCCCCGGCACGTGGGGACGTGCTTGCCGACCTGCTGGACCGCCTTCTTGTAGGCGGTGAGCATGCGCGGTGGGATGTCCGCCGCCGTGCCGCCTTCAGCGATCCCGCCGTCCTCCTGCGCACCCGCCTTGAGGGCGACGTACGCGCTGATCGCGTTTCCCACCGGTGCGGCGCAGCACACCGCAGCCAGCAGCAACAGCACCACCATGCACCCCCACCGGCCGAACCGGCGCCGGGACGCGCTCACTCGTCCTCACCGCCCTCGTTGCCCCACCGCTCTCGCATCTCCCGCAAGGCCTCGGCCTGGCGCGCGCGTTCTGCATTAGCTGCGCTTCGGCGCATGACCTCACGCATCAGCTCAGGCCCTTCACTACGGCCGCTGCTGCTCGTCGTTCCGCCCGGGGCATCCGGTTCCGGACTCGGACGCGTGCGCGGACTGCCCCCGAACCGTGTCGCCGGTCCCAGAGTCGAGCTGGGCTCCGTAGGCGCACCTGCGCGCGGCGAGGCCGGTCCGGTGCGGTCGAGGCGGGACGACCTGGTCGACGACGAAGTCGATGTCGGTCGGGTCCGCAGGCGTCGGCTAGTGAAGGGGCCCATCCCGCCGTTGTCGCCGCTCTCCCGATTTGCGCGCGCTACCTGCCGGCCTGTCTCCGTCCACCCCCGGCCGTCCTCACGCACCGTGTTGGCCCATACCCGTACCTGTTGGCGGGCGTCGTGCGCGTAGCGCGAGCCGCCAGCACGAGCCCGGCGCACACTGGTTGGCAACCCGACAGTCGCTCCGTACCCAGCCCGGCCGCCACGGCTCGCGATGCGGTATCCACGGAAGCGGACGAGACGGTTGTGGGCACGGGTGGACAGCAGCGTGCGGTCGGCGTGCTGGTCGTGCAGCACCTGCCCTGAGTCACGGTCGACGACCTGGCCCTCCTCGTTGCGGTACCGGTCGGGCGGCCCTCCTGGCCGGCGTGGCCCGATGCCGCCTGAGCCCTCGCCGTCCGGGGGCCCGCCGGTGCCCGGGTCACCATCGGCGACGGGCTTTTGCCATTTGGCCAGCTGCTCCCGATCCGGACGGCGGCCGATGAGCACCCCGTACGTGCCCTTCGCGCCGAGCCGCGCGCCGAGACCGGCGCCGGCCGCCGCCGCGGCCAGCGGAGCGAGGCCTCGCCCAGCTTCGGCTGTGGCATCGGCGAACATCCGCCCGGTGTCGACCGGCAGGCCCGCGCCGTCGACCAGCGACGTGAGGGCACCCATCAGCCGCTGGCGGGTGCCGAGCATCCCGAACCTGCCGCCCCCGCCGCTGGTGAAGGCGCGCAGTCCGCCGCCGTATCCGCCCATCGCGCCGGGGGAGTGCATGGCGAGAGCGGCGCCGAGCTCGGAGGTGTCGCCGGGCAGATGGGTCCCGCCGACCTTGGCGTACCGCATCCGCATCGCCATCCGATGGCCGAAGGACGTGATCCCGGTCAGCAGGCGGCGGTGCCCTGCCGCGCCGGCGATGGCCAGCACGTCGATCAGCAGGATGCGTTCCACCATCAGGTCGGGCCCGTTGGTGATGGTGGCGTCGATGGCGATGCCGAAGAATGGGACGAACGCGCAGACACCGACCATGGTCATGATGGCGATGCCCCAGATCGACAGCCACTTCCACACCGACTGGCGGGCAGGCCCGGGCAGCATGCCCGCGATGAAGGTGACGCCACCGACCGCGGCCGCCCCGGCACACACGCCCTGTGTCCCGAGCAGCACGATTGCGCTGGACAGGAGCATGCCGCAGATGAACAGGGCGGCGATCAGCAGCAGGAAGGCGCCGCCGACCCGCCACCAGGTGGGCTGTTCCGCGTAGGCGGCGCACGCCTTGCCGACGTCCCCGGCCTTCTTCATGTCCGCCAGGAACGCGGCGAACTCCTGGTCCTCTTCGGACACCACCGGGCTGGCGGCGTCCAGCAGTTCACCGCCAGGCGTCAGCTCGGGCAGCTTGCCGGTGAGTTCCTTGGAAATGCCGTCCTGCTCGCAGATCTCCTTGGCCGGGCCTTTGATCAGCGAGCAGTTGTGCTTCACCCTCTTCAGCTTCTCGTTCTGCTCCTCGCAGTACTTCCGCGCCGCCGAGGCGACCAGAGAACAGTCCGCGCCACCGTCATCGCCGTCGCCGGTATAGGCCTTGTATCCGCCCGAGACCCATTTCAGATGAACGGCGTAGGCCTCGCGGTCGGACTTCTTGGCGGGGTCGAGGATGCGCCCGTACTCCAGCAGCATGAACGGCTTGACCACCAAGGCGTTGGTGATCGAGTCCTGCAGAGGGCGGGCCACGTCCGCGGCGGACACGGGTGCTTCCTCTTCACGCTCCAGGCACTGGAGTTCAGCGTTGCCGGCCATGCCCGCGCAGGGGTCGGTGCTGGCGATCTTGCCGCCCCAGTCGTAGGAGTTGACGCTCTCCTGGGCGACCTCGGCGGCCACCTGCTGCGTCTGGCCCAGCGGCCCGTTCTCGGTGAGCAGGTAGTCCGGGCGGACGAAGGTCGAGGCCGCGAACGCCGCGATCAGCAGAGTCAGGAAGATCTCGCCGAGACCGCGGCCGAGACGCCCGCGCACGATCATGAACCCGGCGAAGACGAAAGCCCAGGCGAGCAAGAGACCCTTGATGCCGAGGTTGTCGACGACCACGTTGTTGTAGGCGTCGGCAACCTTCTGCGCGGGGACGATCAAGATCTTCAGCAGCGGAAACCGAAGAGCGACCTCGATGGCCCAGCCCGCCAGCCCGACCAACAGCCGGATGATCGTGAACAGGCCGGACAGGGTGAAGGCGAGGGCCTGCGTCTTGAAGCTGACGATCGAGCCCCCGTCCGCGCCCAACTCGTAGCCGTTGATCGGCACACCCTCGGAGGAGCTGATGTTCAGCGGGGCCAGGAGGTCCCCGGTCTCACTGCTGCTGCTCGCCGCGTACACGACCTGGCTGTTGACCAGAAGGAACACTCCGGAGAGCAGGACGACGAGACCGGCCGAGCGGAGCGTGCCGCGGTCTGGGCGCCACATTCAGCGCCGCCTATGTACGGCCGAGCGCCGGCGCCGCCACACGACGATGGCGGCCAGGCCCGCCATGGGTGGAACAACTATCGATGCCGCCCTGGCGCCCCGGTGGGGTGCTTCAGGGGCGGGGACTGACGGTGTCGTGGTGGGGGTGCGGCCGGGCTCGCAGTGCTCCTTGGCCGGGCCCACGACCAGATCGCAGGGATCCTGGCGAGCTGGTTCTGCATGAGGCTGGTCGGCGGCGAAGGCCTTGCCGGTCTGCGGCCACCACAGCTCGGGCACCCCCGTCCCCACGACCAGGGCGAGCAGAGCGGTCGGGAGGGCGATCACGATCAGGGTGCTTGCCGCACGAGCGAGGCGCCGGGCGTGGGTTGAGCTGAACGACGACGTGGTCATGAGAGGTGTCCTACCTTTCAAGGGGGTCTGATCTGGTCGTTCGTAAGATCGGAGGGCCCAGGGGCCCCGGGTATGGCTGTCATGAGGGAGACCGCTCGATGGCTTAAGGAACTTGGCCACCCGGAGCCCCGCGACGACTCGACCGCCAATTGGGAAATGCGACTGCGATCGCTGCTGTAGGACAACGTCGGCGAGGTCGTCTGCGGGATCGATGTGAGACGAGCTGGCGGAGGTGACCGTGCCCGAGATCTGGGCCGGAGTGGACATCGGCAAGACGCACCACCACTGCGTCGTGATCAACGCGGAAGGCAAGCGGCTGCTGTCCCGCCGGGTTCAGAACGACGAGACTGAACTCCTCGCGCTGATCGGCGACGTGCTGGAGATGTCCGGCGATGTGCTGTGGGCCGTCGACCTCAACCATGGCGGCGCTGCCCTGCTGATCGGCCTGCTGGTCAGCCACGGTCAGCCCGTCGCCTACCTCACAGGTCTGGCGGTCCACCGGGCCTCGGCCACCTACCGGGGTGAGGGCAAGACGGATGCGAAGGATGCCTTCGTCATCGCCGACCAGGCCCGGGTCCGCCGGGACATCGGCCTGTTGCGGCCCGGCGACGAGATCGCCGTCGACCTGCGCACTCTGACCACCCGCCGCCTGGACCTGGTGTTCGACCGCACCCGGCAGATCAACCGGCTTCGTGCTCAACTGCTGGAGATCTTCCCCGCGTTGGAGCGGTCGCTCGACCTGACCCGCAAGGGCCATGTCCTGCTGCTGACCGCTCACCAGACTCCGGCCGCGATCCGCCGCGCGGGCGCCAGACGGATCGAGACCTGGCTGAAGAACCGAAGCGTCAGGGGTGCTGCCTCGATCGCGAAGACGGTTGTGGAGGCGGCGCAGGCCCAGCACACCGCGCTGCCCGGCGAGAAACTGGCCGCCGCCATGGTGGCCCGTCTCGCGAAGGGGGTGATGGCCCTCGATGAGGAGATCGCGGAACTCGACGCCCTGATCGAGGCCAGGTTTCGCGAGCATCCGCACGCCGAGGTGATCTTGAGCCTGCCCGGCATGGGCGCCAAACTCGGCGCCGAGTTCATCGCCGCAACTGGCGGCGACATGGACGCCTTCGGCAGCTCCGACCGCTTGGCCGGCTTCGCCGGCCTGGCCCCCAGACCCCGTGACTCCGGCCGCGTCAGCGGCAACCTCCGCAGGCCCAGGCGCTACCACCGCGGTCTGCTCAGGACCATGTACCTGTCGGCCATGGTCAGCTTGCAGTGCTGCCCGGCCTCGAAGGCGTACTACGACCGGAAGCGAAGCGAGGGCAAGGGACACAAGCAAGCCCTGCTGGCCCTCGCGCGACGCCTCAACGTTCTGTGGGCGATGATCCGTGACGGAGAGTGTTTCCACACTTCACCTCCCGTCACACTCGCGGCTTGACATCACGGTTGGGAAGTTCCTTGGGCCGGGCCGTATCGGCCGTGCTGGAGGCGTAGGCGTGCGCGGCGTTCGCGCTCGTCCGGTGGCCCGGTGTGGTGGTGATGGAGGTGGTGATCCGGTCGATGCGGGGGATGACGGCCTTGATCCGGCCCGTGTTCTGCCGCGGGCAGGCCAGCAGGAACTCCCCTTCGCGGCCGCGCTGCCCGACGGGGGACAGGCCAGTGGTCACCAGCCGCAGCAGCTCCGGATCGTTCGGGTCGAGCCCGACGAACTCCATGCCGCGGCGGGCGCGTTCACGATCGGCGGTGCGGGCGAGCGCCCGGTAGGCCATCAGCCCGCGGTCGGGACCGAGCTCCTCAGCGTCGTGGGAGGCGGCGAGCAGGCCGGCGCCGTGCTTGCGGCCGTCGTGGAGGATCTCGTGGATCAGCGCGGTGCCCTCCGCAGAGGAGGTGAGCCAGTACAACTCGTCCGCGACCACCGCGGTGAAGCGCTCCGGGTCCTCGAACGCGGTCTGCCGGGCCAGCGCCGCGATCAGGTAGAGCACGGCCCGCCCGATCAGGGCCTCCAGCGGCTGCTGGTGCAGGACCTCCGGATTGGCGAACGCCGCCTTGGGCGGCAGCTTCAGACCCGCGGTCGTGATCACGATCATGTCGGACGTGCTGGAGGCGTCAAGGCGCACCGGGGGAAGGGCGGGGTCGAACACCATCGCTGCCAGCGAGTTGGTGGCGACCACGCGGACGAGACCGGCGAGCGTGGACGCCGCGTCCTGCCGCTTGCCCACCTCGCTCGTGGCCATCTCCTCCAGGACCTCCAGCACGCGGCGCATAGAGGGGGCGTCGCTGGCCGCGGCCTTCTCCACGGCGTGATGCAGCACCTCGCCGTTCGTGCTCATCGGGCCGATCCCGAGCTGCAGCGTCAGGTAGGACAGCGCGTAGTGCCGGCCCTCGGGCCCGTCGAACATGCGCAACGGATCGATGGACACCTCGGCGCGCGCGGCGTCGATGATCTGAACACGGCCCTTCGCTGCGGTACGGGCGAAAGCGGCCCACTCGCGCACAGGGGTGCGGTCGATACAGATCGCGCAGCCGCCACGCGCCCACACCGCCTCCGCGATCAGCTTCTGCAGGACCGACTTCCCGGCCCCCAGATCACCCACGATGCCCAGGGAGGCGCTGGCGTCGTGCTTCGGCGCATCCGCCACGTTGATCATGACGGGACGGGTGGTCCCGCAGTCCAGGTCCAGACCGAGAAACATGCCGTTGGGGTCGCCGACCTCCGCCGTGGTGAAGGCACCGCCCAACGCCCAGTCCTCCGAGACCTGGTGCTGCGTGAACTCCCGCACCACCCCCGGCCGCGTGGTGCCTGGCAGCCCGAGCAGGAACAGCGCCTCCTGCAGGCCGGCCGGGCGCACGGCCCGGTAGTCCGCACTGCCAAGCAGCGAGGCCAACGCCCGGGCACGGGCGTCACAGATCGCCGCGGTCGGCCCCCACACGCTCAGCACGGTCACGGACTGCACCTCGACCTCGACCGAGGTGCGCGACAGGCGGGCGTCCAGCTCACCCAGGTCGCGGGCGGCGTCCGTGAGCGAGGCGGGCATGCCGGTGGGCCGAGCGTCGTACTGGTCGGCCTGGTCGATCAACTCGTTCTTCTTGCGCCGCACCTGATTGCGGGCCTTCTCCGCGGGCACGAGGGTGAGGTCGACGGTGTAGTCGACGGGAAAATCGAGCGTCTCCAGCTGAGCGAACAGATCGGCGGCATCCGCGCTCACCGCGGGCGGGCACTCAGCGAGCGCCAACTGCGCCTGGTAGCCGGTGCCGGCGTCGGACTCGATCTGCATCCACCGCCGGCGCAGCGGCGAGCCGGTGTTCACCCGCCACCACGCCCTGCGGCCCGACCGGGTGAGCTGGTCGGCGCTCTTGAGCTCGTTGACGTCGTCGAGGTCCGGGTCGATGCCGCCCTCCTGGAGGCGGACCTGCCCGAGATCGGCGTAGCTGGGGGAGTGCAGCACCCCTTCACGGACCTGCCCGCCGAACAGCTCGCTGCTCTCGGCCTCGGCCAGCAGCGGCTCGTCCATACCGCGGTGCAGCGCGTGCTGGACCATCCACACGATCTCGGCCGGGCGAGCGGGCCGGAACGCGGCGCCGCCGGCGAGAGATGCCTCCACCCGGGCAGCCTGCTCCTGGTACGCGGTCACTTCCCGCCGCGCAACCGGCGTCGGCCGCATGCCCAGCGTCGGGGCGATCTCGGCCCACATCGCGCCCACCTGCGCAGTCATCTGCAGACCGGCACCCTCGGTCTGGAGCGGGACCGCCAGCCACAGGGTGCGCCGATGCATCTCCTGTCCGTCCAGCAGATCCAGCGTGGCCTCGACGTTCTCCACCCACGGGTGCGTCTGGCCCGGCAGCGTGTCGGAGGGCTCGATGCCCTCGATCATGCGCAGCGCGACCTCCCCCGGATCGACCCGGGCGCACAGGCCGAACAGCCGCGGCGCCCCGGTCAGGGACCGCACCAGATGAGTGATCTTGGCGAGCTGTTCCTCCCGAACGGCGGCCGGCACATACGTGCCCTGCACGGTCTCCTCCTGGCGGCCCTGCTCGTCCGGACCCGGGTGCAGCCGGTAGACGGCCCACACACTGCCGTGCGTCGACCACACCAGGTGCCCGGCGATATGACGGATCGGCACCCTCATCGCGCACCCCCCTGCTTGGCGAGCGCGAGCAACTGCTGCACACCCGACACCGGCCGGACCGGCTGAGTGGCGACGGCCGCCGGGCGAGGGCCCGACCGCGGCCGCGACCGTGACGGCTCCCGGCGCTGCGTACGCTCGGCCGCTCGCGGCCGCGAAGCCGAAGCAATCGGCGGGGCCGGGGCGTTGCCCTCGATGACGAAGCCACCGGTCAGGGGTCGGGCGCCGTGGTCGCGGGCCGCGCGACCGCCGATCCGGCCCCCGCGCGGCTGCCACATCAGCAGCAGCCACCCCAGGGCGGCGGGGAGCGGTGCGCGCCCACCGATCTTCGGACGGCGCACCGCCCATATGCCCAGCAGCCAGGCGGCGATCGGGAGGGGCCCCAGCCACGACCACAGCGCAATCGTCTTGACCAGAACAAAGCCGCCGCCGACGGCCAGGAGGATCTGCGCGGGCGTGAACGGGCCGAGCGGGATACGCCAGTCGGCCACCTTGCCCAGCACCCACGGGTGGCGGCGGGCCGAGGTGTAGAAGCGGCCCACGCGCACGGAGGCGGTGGCGGCGGCGCTCACAGCCAACCCCCGACGCCTGCGGAGTGCGCACCGACGGACGAAGGCTCACCGTGCACGATGCCGGGGACAGCGGGTGCCGACTTCGACGGGTTCTTGACCTCGTCCTCGAACATGTCGGCAAGGCTGTTGCGCGAGTTGTACAGGCCGAGCGCGATCACCATCAGGATCAGCGCACCGATCCCGGCCTTCAACGAGAACTTTTGGATCATGATGACGACCACGAGCATGAGCAGACCGGCCTGCAGGCCCTTGGTCGCCCAGTCCTCGAACATGTTGATCCACGAGTTGCCAAGGTCGTCGAGCTTCCCGGCGAGCAGCACACCGGTCATGACCGGGCACCCCCCGCCTGCGCGGTGCCGGACTGAAGCCCGGTGACCTCCCAGCGGCCCGAGCGGGCCTTGAGCGTCAGCTCGTACGCCAGCGGCCACCGCCCCGCACTGTCGAGGGCCTCGACCTCAGCCACCACCCGCACCCGGGTTCCGTCCGCCGGGACAGACTCGGCGACCGCCCCCTGGTCGGCGGCCAGCATCTGCTGGACCGTGACCGTCTGGTACGGAGCGGGCAAGACGGGCGACAGACTCACGCCAGGCGCGAGGTAGCGGTCGACCTCACCAACCCCCGCCAGATACGCGGCCAGGAACTCCCCAGCCGTGGACGACACATCGCTGTCCGCCGGGACGGCCACCGTGTACGGCGACTGAACCCCCTTGGTACGGGCCGGGCCGGCCACCACCCCAGGAGCACCGGACACGGTGAACGAGGCGCCGCTCGAGTCAGCGGCAACCGGCACCGCGAAGTAGCGCACCGAGCCGTCGGCGTACTGCGCAGCCACCGTCACCGACCACGCCGTGCCAGTCTGCTGCGCACTGCGCACCGCCACGACCGAGTCCGGCTCAGGCTGCGCATCCGCCGTCCCGGGAAGATCGACATCCGGGGCCATCGACTGCGCAAGCCGGGCCTGCGCAGTGCTCTCGGCGCCTGCACGGCTGCGCAGCCACGCGCTGAGGAACACCGCCGCGTACCCCGACGGGTTTGCCGACACCGTCGCCTTCACGGTGGTCGGCTTCGTCGCGGGGGCGGCACGGACCACGGTCGCGGGCGTGGCCACGGCGACGGCCAGCGCGATGGGGCCGGCCGACATCGCTGCCCACACGCCCAGGCGGCCCAGTCGGACCCGGCGCCGCATCTGCTGCAGCCGAGCCCCCGCAGCGGTCGCAGGAGCAGCGTGCTCCTCCGCTGCCTGCATGGCAGGAGACATTCCAAACTCCCAGGTCAGAACGAGTTGTTGCTTCTGACCCGATGCAACCCGCCGACCCCGACCCGACCACCGACCACGAAGGCCCGACCACGATCACGAAGGGGACACAAACCCGTGGTCTGCGCCATGGTCGCCCCGACCACACACCCGACCACGACATTTCGCACCCCGTGGAGTCCCGCTCGATACGCAGCGGATCACACGTGATCGGGGCAGGCGGTGCCCAGTGCGCAACGCGGGGAGAAGCCGCGGGCACCCAGCCCCCGGGCCTCCCGGGGACCGCGCAGCGGCAACCGGATGCGCCGGCTCCCGACCACCCGGGCGGAGGCTGCGCACTTACACGTGCACGCCGATTGCGCACGACCCACGACTCGGTGCGCAGCCTCTGCGCAACGGCCCACGCGCGAGTGCGCAGTCGGCCCGACGCACCGATTGCGCAGCCGGAACGA
This sequence comes from Streptomyces sp. RP5T, assembly GCF_003933965.1. Classification (GTDB taxonomy): domain Bacteria; phylum Actinomycetota; class Actinomycetes; order Streptomycetales; family Streptomycetaceae; genus Streptomyces. The sequence goes on along the minus strand of NZ_RSAJ01000012.1, from coordinate 6,387 downwards.
GACGTTGTTCAACGCGATCCGCAGGACCAAGTCGGCAGCCGGGCCGCGGAAGGTGGGGGGCCTCAATCCGCGCCCGGATCTCCGAAGACGGCGTCGCCGACCGCGCCAGCCACCACACGGAACGTCCCGGAGAACGCTCCGCCGATCGCAGCCAAGCCGAGTCGATCTGGGTCGCTGCGAGCTAAACAAGGCCCCAGCCTTGGAGAGTTCCTGGGTGTGGTTCGCCTTGGGGCCGAGCCGTTTTAGAATCCATCGCCCTGTGTTGCAGGGGCGGTTACCGTCCATCCATGGACGATTCGCTCTCCTTCGAGAGTCTGCTTGCCGGGGCCAAGAAGTTCGCCGGGCTCGCGCTGCAAGCCCACCGCGACCAGGACGACGAGGTGTTCGTCCTGCACGCTGGCCTCAGCATCGAGCGCCTCTTGAAGGCGGCCCTGGCCAACACCAACCCGGTACTGTTGATGGAGACCGGCGCCGTCAAGGACGACCGGGTACTCCTGCACTTCGCGGGTCTGCGGCCAATCGGCGAGCGGATCCGAACCGTCAGCGCCTCGGCGGCCCTGGCGCGCATACGGTCGGCAGGGTGGCTGCCCAAGGATCCAGCACTGGACGAACTGATCGAGCTGCGCAACGGCGTGGTCCACCTCGGGCCCACCGACTCGGACAGTGCAGACGTCCTGGCCACATTCGGCCGCACGACGAACACACTGCTTGCCCATCTCGGCCTGGATCCCGTCGACTACTGGGAAGCCTGGAAGTCCCTGATCGACATCTCGCTCAATGATCAGCTCGAACGGGTGGAACGCGACGTCAAGCGGCTCATCGAACAAGCTCGCCACCGCTTCGCAGAGCGGATTGCGCTGCTCCCTGATTCAGCAGTGCAACTCCTCCAGGAACACGCGGGGCTTGGAAGCATTCCCGGGTTCCCGACCGAGGAGGATGGCCTCATCATCTTCGGGCACGTCACCTGCCCAGGGTGCGAGAACCCGAACGCGGTCGTGCTGCTGACCTCGAACCAATTGGGTCGTGCCAGCCGGACTGAACGCCGTGCGGCTTACGCCGGTTACGCATGCAGCCTGTGCTCGCTGGTGCTGCCGACCATAGAACAGATGGACGCGGCCGGGATGGACGTCATGGACGTTGACCTGCCCCTTCTCGCTATGGAAAAAGCGAGACTCGATTCCCAGGTCACCGAGCTTATGACGATGTTGCGGGATATCCAGGCCCAGAACGACGCTCAGGCTCAGGAGTTGAGGAAGTCAGCACCGGACACTCCCTGAAGGAGCGATCCGTCGGCCCCGGCTCCCCCGCCGGGGCTTTCACATGTCCCGACCCGCGCCAGGCCTCCCTGCGCACCCACCGCGAGGAGGTCCCCATGCTGCTCCCTGAGCTGCTCAGATTTGCCACCGAGGACTCGGGCGGCCCCGACATCGGCAAGATGATGGGCCAGTTCGCCCAGTACGGCATCGTCGGCGTGGCCTAAGAAATCAGACCCGAGACCTGCATTCAAGAGCGGGCCACATCTCTTCATCTGGTAGACGATGCGGCGGTGCACCGGCTCGAGGCCGTGCCCCACGCCTCGGCTGGAGACCGTCCTGGTCTGGTCGGGCCCGACCACGCCCCGACCACGGCAGCCCAGAGTGCGTGTTGCCGGATCGTGATCGTTGGTCGGGGGTTGTGGCCGCCGCCTTGGTCGGCGTCGGCGGGTGAGCTGCCTACATGGATCTCACGCACGTCCCCTCGACCGCTGGCACAGGCCCTCTCGCTTCCGCGAGCGGTGCGGGATGCCCCAGCTGCTGCGCACACAGCGCACGTGCGGACGCGCGATGACCGGAGCACGGATCCGTCGCGGGCTGATGGCGGGCGACCAGTTCACCCAGATCGCCAACGGGCTGTTCCGCGACCGCCGCCTCAGCTTCAAGGCTAAAGGCATCTTCGGCTACATCAGCACCCACCAGAACGGATGGCAGGTGACCGTCGCCGGCCTCGTCCGCTGCGGACCCGACGGACGGGACGCGGTGCGCACCGGGCTGAAAGAGCTGGAGACGCACGGCTACCTGATCCGCGAACGCCTGCGCCGCACGACCGGCACGCTCGGCGAGGCCGTCTACTCCATCACCGACCATCCCACCTTCGTCGACGCCCTCATGGCGGACGCCGCCACAGCGCTCCACGCGCCGTCGGCCCCCGCGGACGGCCGGGGCGATTACGGCATGGGCATCCGCCGCGGCGTGATGGCGGGCGACCAGTTCACCCAGATCGCCAACGGCCTGTTCCGCGACCATCGCATGTCTTTCAAGTCCAAGGGCCTGTTCGGACTGATCAGCACCCACCGCGAGGGCTGGCACATGACGGTCGCAGACCTGGCCCGCCGGGGTCGCGAGGGCGTGGACGCGGTGACGACCGGGCTGGCGGAGCTCGAGCGGCACGGATTCCTGCAGCGGGACCGCGACCGTCATCCCGATGGCACCCTCGGCACGGCCACGTACGTCATCACCGACCTGCCTGCCCTGCAAAACACCAGGTCGCAACCAGAGTCGGGTTATCCAGGACTGGATAACCCTACGTTGGCTGACCGCCCCACAAAGAACACCATCAGTAAGAAGACCAACAAGCAGAAGACCAGTTCCGTCCCTCCGTGCGCCCGCGGCTCCAGCACGAGCGGCCGCCCTGCTGTGCCTCCGCAGCGAGCGGACACGCCGGCGCCGCAGGATCTCGATCCGGGCACCCGGCTGCTGCTGTCCATCGGGTCGGCCCACCCCGAACTGCTGCTGCAGGAGAAGGCCTTGTGCGACCAGGGCCGGGTCATGACCGCGATGCTGGACGCCGGCTGGAGCTCCGAGCAGCTGCGCCACGTCATCACCAGCCGCCCGCTGCCGAGCCTGATCCGCACCTCCGTCGACGCGATCGTCGCCGCCCGACTGCGCTCCGCACAGCTCTACCCGCCTCCCGCTGCCCGCTTCGACGACTCTGACCCGGGCGAGGCCTCGTGGACGACGCAGCCCTCCACCACGTCGTCGTCCGCCGCCGCCCGCACGGTCGACCAGGCGCTCACCTACCGGGCGCTCGTCGAATGCGCGGGCTGCGGCAGGCCCGGCACCGCCCCCGGTGAAGACCTCTGCCCGGCCTGCCTCGACTGGCCGCTGTGCCGCACCTGCCCCGGACCGACTCCCCGTCGCGCTCACCCCGACGGCGGCGGCCGCTGCGCCACCTGCACCTCCGCCCTGACCGTGACCGACTTTCTGGAAGCGAGCACTTCATGATGGACAGGCTCCGTAGCCCCCGGACGGCCCCCCAGCAGCCTCTCCGGCCCTTTGCCCGCGATCCGCGACGGTGGGAGGAAGAATGGTCCCGCGCGCTGCTGGCCGGCCGCGTCTGCACCCCGTGCACCGGCACGTGTGAGCCCGCGCTCGTGCATGAGCGCACCGGGTGGGGATGGCTGACGTGGACCGTGCCCTGCGACGGCACCCTGCCTGACCTCCCTCGACAGATCGGGGTGCTCACCCCGGGCGCGACGCTGCCACAGCGGCTGGCCCTGCGCTGGCTGACCCGGCACCCCGCGCACCGCATCGCGCTGACCGCCACAAGCACCGCATCCCTGCGGTTTTCCACAGTCCTCGTGGGGATCATCAGCCTCTTCGCCGCGCTGTCCGCCCTCAGCCACGGCCTTCCGGCCGACGTCGTCCTTCCGGCGATGCTGCTCGCCCCGCTGCTCGCCGAAGCCCTGCCTGACCGGCTCGACGACCGGGCCCGTGAGCACGCTCGCATCGTCGAAGAAGAGGCCGCCTGCCAGTATCTCCAGCGGCTCGCCGCCCTGCACACCAACATCGTCCAGACTGCCGCCGACAGCGACCGCTACGAACTGCGCCGCTCGGCCGAGATCGGCCAGAACCTGCTGTGGGACGCCGCCGACCTGCTCCAGAACGAGGACACCCGCTCGGTCTGGACCCGCCTCATCGACCGGGAACGGCTGATGGTCCAGCTCGCCGACCAAGTCGCCCAGACCGTGGAGCGCACCCATGCCGAGCCGCCGACCGCCGAGGCCTGCCAGCCCTGCGCCGGCGAAGGACCGCTGGGCCCGCTCCCGCCCGGCTTCGAACCCGCGGCACGGCCCACACCCTCGCCCAACACCAACACGTCACCGCCGGAGGGATACCGACCCATGCCTCAGTCCCAGCCCGAGGACGCAGCCCGCACCACCGACGTCTACCTGCTCTTCGCGCACGAGCCGTACTACACCTGCGACGGCACCCAGGAGATCAACACCACCCTGGTCGCCGCGGCCTCCCTGCTGCACCCCCAGGTGCAACAACCCGACGGCGCCCGGATTCACGACCGCCTCACGCAGCGACGCAACCCGGGCGAGATCATCCCGCTCTCCACCCTCACCCACGAACTGGACGGCGGTGCTGACTGGCCGGCGGTCGGCGACTGGGAGAAGGTCACCACCGATCTCGTGCAACTCGTCCACGCCAGAGAGTGCGACGCCCTCAGCCTCGGCCTCCCCGAGATCGCGCGCGCCCTCATCTGCGCTGGCCCGCACAGTCACGTGCGCGCCTTCGACGCGGCAGCCGGCGAGTTCATCGCCCACGGTCCGAACGACCGCGCCGCGGTTCTGGCCGAGGTCGACAGGTTCCTCGCCGTCCTCGTAGCCGAGCAGGACTTCTGGCCGGGTGATGGCCTGCTGCCCCCGCACTTCCACCAGGCGTAAGTGGCGGATCCTCAACTTCTGGGATGTCGGCGCGAGGTCCGTCGATTTGAAGGCGGTGCTTGCCCGGCCCGCTCGCTCGCCCCTGCATAACCGCCCGGTGCAGCAGCACCCTGAGTGCTTGGAGCGACCCGCGGCTTCCGCCCATCCGTCGCTTCGGGCGGAAGCCGCGGCAAGCCGTTGAGCTGAGCTGTACCGCATCCCAGCTCACGCGGTCATACGTGCCTCAGGCGCAGAACGGGGTGTCCGGAAGGACGTTGTCCGGGTAGTCGACGTAGTAACTGGCCATCCAGCCTGACCAGCCAGGCCGGACGATGTAGACCCAGTACGGGTTGCCGCCGACAGTCTGGCTGCCGATCTTCTGACACCATGCCTCGAAGGAGTCGCCCGGATTCACCTGTCCCCGGACGTTCGGACAGTTGGCCACGGACGGCGAGTTGTTGCAGGTGGCGAAGTTGCTTTCGTTGTGGCGCACATTCACGTTCGTGGCCCATGTGGTGAAGGCGCGTTTGATGGAGACATCGCTGTCGCTCTTTCCCGTGACCACGGGCAGGGAGCCAGACGGTTCGGCGGTCGTGGCTCCGGCAGGGGCTGTGGCGGCCAGACCGAGTCCGACAGCCAGCGCGGCCGCGACCAGGGCGGAGCTGATTCTCATGTGATCCCGCCGCCCGCGTTGTCGCGAGCTGTGCTTGTAACAGGGCATGGGCGGCGCCGTCACAGCGCGGTCCACGGACGAGGTTCGCCGCCTCCCAGCGGCATCCATACGTCGCCAGTGGCTCCTTCAGCCTCGAGATCCTCCAATATCGCGGCACCGAGCGGGACCTGCCGTGCCATCGCCGCCACAAGGGGATGCTGTGCGGCCATGGCTTTCAGATCACTGCTTCGGCCATTGAGGACCTGCCGGGAGGCTGCGGTCAGGACGAACAGGATGCGTGGAAAAACGGGGTACCAGCGCAGCCAGGTCGGACCCGGGGCCGGTACACGGGCGCGGGAGCGCTGCCGGCCAATGGGCTGCGGCTGGTAGGACCAAAATCGCGCGTAGTCGATCAACTTCACGGCGAGGCGCTCGCTGCTCATGGTGGCTCGATCAACCTCGATGAACGCCCGCAATTTGCGGCGTTCTGTGCTCTCGATGGCGGTGTAGTGCAACACCGCGTCAGCCACGACGCGTTCGCCGTCACCGATGTTGTGGGAAACCTCCGGCGTCCAGTCCCATGGACCGTGTTCATCACCGCGGCGGCGGGCATCAGCGGCGAAAGCCAGGTGCGAGCGGAGCACCGTCAGGGTGTGGGGGGTGCGAAGGGAAGCGGCGGTGGCTGAGGTGATGGGATACGGAGGCCTGCCGCGCAGTGCGGGCCAGTCACGGGTGAGATGTGCTCCGTCGGGGGTGAGGAACCAGGCCCTGGTGCGGTTGGACTGCGGCAGGACGACGTAGTCGATCAGGTTTTGCTCGCGCAGCGTTTTCATAGGGCTGGAGAGCGCGAAGCGAGTCGCTTCTGGCCGCAGCAGTAGGAGGAGTTGTCTGGTGGTGGCGATACGGTGCTGGGCGAGCGCCGCAAGGATCTGATGGCGCAACGGCTCGGAGGGGCTCGGGGCCGGCTCTGAGGATGGTCGGAGCGTCTTGGCGGGCATCAGTGGAATTCCCTCTTCTGCGGGACGGTCTTCGGCGGGGGGTCCTGAGC
>NZ_RSAJ01000129.1 GCF_003933965.1 Streptomyces sp. RP5T | reverse complement strand
GTTGGGACGAAGTGCCGGCTGTGGCGCACGACCTGCCGGCGGTGGCGGAACTGCGGTACCGCTCGCCCTGCGCGACCGTGACATGAGCGGCCGGCGCGGACTCGGCTCGCCGTCCCCGCGGGCGACCTGGCACGGCGGTGAGTCACTGCTGACGTTCGTCCAGCGGGTGGGGGACGGCAGCCGGGTCGTGGCCGTCACGGCGGCGGTCCCCTGAGAACACGTCAACGGCCTCAAGCGGTCCGACCAGCCCCGACACCCCGATCAGCCCGCAGCCCCGAACCGTCCGCCCGGCGACCCGCCCGGCGCCCGGCTCCCGTGTCCCGGTGAGCCGGATCTGCCGCAGGACTCGTCGGTGGCGGCGATAGGGTCCACCCCATGGAGACTCAGGACATCCGGGTGGAGATCGCCCAAGAGGCGGACCAGGAACTCGTCGACGCCTTCGCGCGGATGCTGCCGCAGTTGTCCTCGACGGCCCAGCCCCTCGACCTCGCCGCGCTCGACCGCATCCTGGCCTGTGACGCCAACACCATGCTGATCGCGAGGTCGGCGGCCGGGTCGGTGGTGGGCACCCTCACCCTCGTGATGTTCCCCGCGCCCGCCGGACTGCGGGCCCGTATCGAGGACGTGATCGTGGATCACGCGGCCCGCGGTCAGGGCATCGCGGGTCTGCTGATCAGGGAGGCCATCGGGATGGCCAGGGAGGCCGGGGCCCGTACCGTCGACCTGACGTCCCGCCCCGACCGGGCGGCGGCCAACCGGCTGTACGAGCGGCAGGGGTTCCGCCAGCGGGAGTCGACGGTGTACCGGGTGCCGCTCACGAGCTGACCTCCGGGCCGGGCAGGGCGTCAGGAGGCCATTGCCTCCGGCTCCCGTTCCACCGCCACGAACTCCAGCTCCAGCAGTTCGCCCACCGCCGCCCGGTCCGCCCGGTGGGTGCGCCACAGCCACAGGATGTCCCGGCCGAACGACCAGACCAGCGTGGCCAGGGCCAGGGCCACCACCCCGAAGGTCGCCGCGAACGGCAGGTAGCCGGACGCGGCCACCAGCAGCAGGATCCCCTGGAGCGCGGCCACCGTCTTGCGGGCCATGCTCGGCGGCAGCGGGGCGTTGAGCCAGTTCCAGACACGGGCCGCGGCGACGAAGCCGTAGCGCATGGCGCCGATGAGGAGGACCCACGGGCCCTGGGACATCGACACGTACACGCTGAGCACCAGGATCAGAAACGCGTCGACCTCCATGTCGAACCGCGCGCCCAGCGGCGTAGAGGTGCCCGTCGCACGGGCCACCTTGCCGTCGACGCCGTCGAGGATCAGGGCCACCGCGGTGAGGCCGACGAAGAGGGTGACCGGCGGGGAGTCCTGGAAGGAGTCGGCGACCAGGGCCGTGACCCCGCCGACCAGGGTGGCCCGGCCGAGCGTCACGCGGTTCGCCGGGCCGAAGGACCGCGGCCGGGTGCGGTGCAGCGCCCTGGAGAGCACGGCCCAGGTGGCGACGGCGAAGGCGAGGCCGGTGAGCCAGCCCGCCGGCCCCATGCCGATCGCCGTGCCGAGCAGGGCCAGCAACAGGATCTGAACGCCCGCTCCCACAGCGGTTTCCTGCTGGACCAGCCTTGCTTCGTAAGTGTTGTTCAGGGCCACCGCGCATTCCTCCGGCCAGATGACAGAGTCGATCAAGGCCGCGTACTGTGCGCGGCCTGTGCACATCTCGGTACGTGACGAGGTACGTGCACGGGTTGCCGATCGTTCAGGAGGTTCTCGATGAAGGCCGCGGCACGCGCGTTCTGGCTCCGCTCCCCGGGCCGGGGCGAGGTACGGGAGGTCGCCCTTCCGGTTCCCGGCGAGGACGAGGTGCTGGTCCGCTCGCTGTACTCGGGAGTCAGCAGGGGCACCGAGACACTCGTGTTCCGCGGCCAGGTGCCCGAGAGCCAGTACGCGGCCATGCGGGCACCGTTCCAGGAGGGCGACTTCCCCGGACCCGTGAAGTACGGCTACCTCAGCGTGGGGGTGGTGGAGGAGGGGCCCGCCGCGCTGAAGGGCAGGACCGTCTTCTGTCTGTACCCGCATCAGACGCGGTACGTAGTCCCGGCGAGCGCCGTGACGGTCGTACCGGACGACGTGCCCCCCGCGCGAGCCGTCCTCGCCGGTACCGTCGAGACGGCCGTGAACGCCCTCTGGGACGCGGCGCCCCTGATCGGCGACCGGATCGCGGTGGTCGGCGGCGGCATGGTCGGCAGTTCGGTCGCCGCCCTCCTCGCCCGCTTCCCCGGCGTGCGCCTGCAGCTCGTCGACTCCGATCCCGCCCGCGCCGCGACCGCCGAGGCGCTCGGTGCCGGTTTCGCGTCCCCCGAGGACGCCCTCGGGGACTGCGACCTCGTCGTGCACGCCAGCGCCACCGAACAGGGACTGGCCCGCTCCCTGGAACTCCTCGCCGCCGAGGGCACGGTCGTCGAGCTGAGCTGGTACGGCGACCGGCGTGTCAGCCTGCCGCTCGGCGAGGCCTTCCACTCCCGTCGGCTGACGGTCCGCAGCAGCCAGGTCGGCACCGTCTCACCGGCCCGCGCGAGCCGCGGTTACGGCGACCGGCTCGCCCTCGCGCTGGAACTGCTCGCCGATCCGAGGCTTGACGCCCTCATCACGGGGGAAAGCGCGTTCGAAGAACTTCCGGACGTGATGCCCGGGCTGGCCAGTGGGGAGATTCCGGCTCTCTGTCACCTCGTGAGGTACGGCAAGAGCGCCTGACCTGAGAAAAGAGTGAGACACGGCTGAACACGGGGAAGCGGAGAGCCGTACTACACGGCATCCCCCGGCAGGGATCAGCCGGAGGACCAGACGCGCCGCACCTGGAGGGTCGTCCGTTGTTCAGCATCACCGTCCGCGATCACATCATGATCGCCCACAGCTTCCGCGGCGAGGTCTTCGGGCCCGCGCAGCGTCTGCACGGCGCCACGTTCCTGGTGGACGCCACGTTCCGCCGCGAACAGCTGGACGACGACAACATCGTCGTCGACATCGGACTGGCCACCCAGGAACTCGGTGCCGTCGTCAGCGAGCTGAACTACCGCAATCTCGACAACGAACCCGACTTCGCGGGGGTCAACACCTCCACGGAGTTCCTGGCGAAGGTCATCGCGGACCGGCTCGCCGAGCGCATCGAGAAGGGCGCCCTGGGCGAGGGGGCCAAGGGCCTGGCGGGCCTGACCGTCACGCTGCACGAGTCGCATGTCGCCTGGGCGAGTTACGAGCGTGCCCTGTGACCGACATGACCACCGGGCGGACGGCCACGCTCGACTACGTGCCCGTGCAGCACACCGCCCTCAAGAAGGCGGAGATCATCCCGATGTCCCTGCGCTCCGTGCACTTCGTGATGCCGGGCGGCGTGGACGACCCGACCGCGCCGAGCGGCGGCAACGCCTACGACCGGCGGGTCTGCCTGGACCTGCCCGGCTTCGGCTGGCAGGTCGAGCGGCACGCGGTGGCCGGCAGCTGGCCCCGCCCGGGAGCGGCGGCCCGCACCGAACTGGCCACCACCCTGCGGGACCTGCCCGACGACACCGTCGTCCTCATCGACGGCCTGGTGGCCTGCGGCGTCCCGGAGATCATCGTCCCCGAGGCGCAGCGGCTCAACCTCGCCGTCCTGGTCCATCTGCCGCTCGGCGACGAGACCGGCCTCGAACCCGGGCTCGCCCTCGAACTCGACGCCAGGGAGCGCGAGGTGCTGCGGGCGGTGCCCGCCGTCATCGCCACCAGCGACTGGGCGGTGCGCCGGCTCGTCTCGCACCACGGCCTCGCCCCCGAGCGGGTCCACGTGGCCACCCCCGGCGCCGACATCGCCCCGCTCGCCTCCGGCACCGACGGCGTCTCCCGGCTGCTGTGCGTGGCCGCGGTGACCCCCCGCAAGGGCCAGCACCGGCTGATCGAGGCCCTGGCCGGCGCGCAGGACCTGCCGTGGAGCTGCGTGTGCGTCGGCGGGATCACCCAGGATCCCGAGTACGTCGCGCACCTGCGGATGCTCATCAAGAAGTACGGCCTCCAGGACCGCCTGCACCTTGCCGGACCGCAGGCCGGGGCCGAGCTCGACGCCAGCTACAACGCCGCCGACCTGATGGTCCTCACCTCCTACGCCGAGACCTACGGCATGGCGGTCACCGAGGCCCTCGCGCGCGGCATCCCGGTGCTGGCCACGGACGTCGGCGGACTGCCCGAGGCGGTCGGCCGCGCCCCCGACGGCGGGGTGCCCGGCATCCTCGTCCCGCCGGAGGACCCCGCCGCGCTCGCCGCCGAACTGCGCGGCTGGTTCGGCGAGGCGGACGTACGGCGCAGGCTCAAGGCGGCAGCCCGGGGCCGGCGGGCCGCCCTGGACGGCTGGGCCACCACGGCCCGCAGCCTGGCCGGAGTACTCGGCCGACTCCCGAGCGAGCCCAGGAGGGCGGTATGAGGAAGACGGCGACCCAGCAGAGCGGGAAGATCCCGGCCCAGCCGGGACCTCGAGAGGTGGCCCCGGTGCAGCCTGCTGTTCCCTCCGACGCGGATGCGGTCATCCCCGGTGCCGGTCCCAGCGCCCGCCCCGGCGAGCGGCCCACCGTACGGCTCAGGGACGCCGGTCCCGACGACGCCCCCCGCTACGCCCCCGAGTGGCTGGAGCTGCGGGAGGGGCCCGACGCGGCCGCGCGGGCCGCCGATCTGCTCGACCCGCTGCGCATCCGGCTGGCCAACCTGCCGGGCAAGGCCGGGCTGGTCATCCACGACCTGGGCTGCGGCACCGGCTCGATGGGCCGCTGGCTGGCGTCCCGCCTGGACGGCCCGCAGCACTGGATCCTGCACGACCGGGACCCCTACCTCCTGCACTTCGCGGCCGTCGCCTCCCCGCGCTCCGCCGCCGACGGCAGCCGGGTCACCGTCGAGACGCGCCGCGGCGACGTCGGCCTGCTCACCCCGGACGCCCTCGCCGGCGCCTCCCTGGTGACGGCCTCCGCCCTGCTGGACGTCCTCACCCGCCAGGAGATCGACACCCTCGCCGCCGCCTGCACCGGCGCCGGCTGCCCGGCCCTGCTCACCCTGTCGGTGGCGGGCCGTGTCGAACTCACCCCGTCCGACCCGCTGGACGCGGAGATCGCCGACGCGTTCAACGCCCACCAGCGGCGCGGCGGGCTCCTCGGCCCGGACGCCGTCGCCGCCGCCTGCGAGGCGTTCTCCGAGCGGGGCGCGACGGTACGGCTGCACCCGAGCGCCTGGCGTCTGGGTCCCGCCGAGTCCGCGCTCACCGCGCAGTGGCTGCGCGGCTGGGTGGGCGCGGCCGTCGAGGAGCGCCCCGAACTGAAGGAGCGCGCCGACCGCTACCTCCGGGACCGCCTGGAGGCCTGCCGCGCCGGTGAGCTGAACGTCGTCGTCCACCACAGCGACCTGCTGGCGCTGTCCCGTCCGACGGGCGGAGCGTCATGAGCGTGGAGACGGTGCGGCCGGACACGGGCCGGTCGGCCCGCGCCACCGGCCACACCGAGGAGCGGCTGCCCGTACGGCGGCCCGCGGAACCCGCCGGGCCGGGCCCGCTCACCCACCGGGCCCGCGCCCTGCGGGCCGAGGTGGTCCAGAGCCGGGACGAACTGCTCACGGCACGCACCGAGGCCCTCGTGGCCCGGGCCGAGATCCTCGAAGCCGCCGGCGTGCCCGCCGGGGACCTGACCGGGGCCGCCGTCTCCCATGACCGGATCGGCGTGATCGTCACCGAGTCGAGGCAGCCCAGGACTCCCCGGTGGCGCACCGCCCTGAGCACCGTCCTCAACTCCCGCGCCCTGCGCACCCACTTCGGCACCGTCGCCGGCGTCACTATCCTCGCGCTGCTGCTGTGGCGCCTCGGCACCGGCGTCTTCGTGGAAGGGCTGCGCCGCATCGACGCCCCCGCCGTGTCGGCGGCGCTCGCGATCGGCGTGCTGACCACCGTGTTCAGCGCCTGGCGCTGGCAGTTGGTGGCCCGCGGGCTGCGCATCCGGCTGCCGCTCGGCGAGGCCGTGGCCGACTACTACCGCGCCCTGTTCCTGAACGCGGCCCTGCCCGGCGGTGTCCTCGGCGACGTGCACCGCGCGGTGCGGCACGGGCAGAGCGCGGGCGACATGGGCCGCGGGGTGCGGGCCGTCGTCCTCGAACGGGTCGCCGGCCAGATCGCGTTGGCCGTCGTCGGCGGTGCCGTGCTGCTCACCATGGAGTCCCCGGTACTGGCCGAGGCCCGCCAAGTGGCCCCTGTCGCCGCGCTCGCCGCCCTGGGCGCGCTCGCCGTCGTCGTGGCCCTGCGGATGAACCGGGCCCCCTCCTCCCGCCGGGGCAGGGCCCTGCGCACGACCCTCGGCGAGGCACGCGAGGCGCTGCTCTCCCGCCGCAACTGGCCCGGCGTCGCGCTCTCCTCGGCCGTCGTCCTCGCCGGCCACCTCGGGATGTTCGTGCTCGCCGCGCGCATCGCGGGCTCCGACGCCGCGGTCGCCGTCCTGCTGCCGCTGGCCGTGCTCGCCCTGCTCGCCATGGGACTGCCCCTGAACGTCGGCGGGTTCGGCCCCCGCGAGGGCGTCACCGCCTGGGCGTTCGCCGCCATGGGCCTCGGCGCCGGAGCCGGCCTCGCGACGGCGATCGTGTACGGCGTCCTCAGCTTCGTGGCGAGCCTGCCGGGCGCGGTCGTCCTGGTCGTGCGCTGGTACCAGAGCGTGCGGCGCCCGGCGCGGACCTACCCGGCGTCGGATGCGGTCAGTATCGAGAAATACGTTCCGAAGGATGCCGCGAGGCTCTCCAGCAAGGCTTTCCCCTTTTCCGCCGAGCCCAGTGAAGGGCGCCCGATGACACCGGAATCGGTGTAACCGGACATACCGAGGGTGAGGAGATGACGACGGTCGTCCGCGACGAAATCGGAGGTCTCGTAACCGGGGCGCAGACTTTCCGGGTGCGTGTGCAGAAGAATGGAGGTCTCGATTTCTCCCGCGTGCATGTCGGTGAGCAGCGAGGTCAGCACTCCCGCCTCCGCGCGGGCGGTCTCCCAGTCCTCCGCGGCCGGGAAGAGCGCCATCCACTCCCCGCGGGCGGAAGCCTCCTGGACGACGTTGCCCAGCACGTAGTTCCCCCCGTGCCCGTTGACCACCACCAGGGCCTCGACGCCCGAGCGGCGCAGCGAGGCGGCGATGTCCCGTACCACCGAGTGAAGGGTGACGGCAGAGATGCTGACGGTCCCCGGCCAGGCCGCGTGCTCGTGCGAGCAGGAGATCGTCACCGGGGGCAGGAGGTGCACCGGGTACGCCGCGGCAATCTGCCGCGCGACGGCACAGGCGACCAGCGTGTCGGTCGCCAGGGGCAGGTACCGACCGTGCTGCTCGAAACTCCCGACCGGAAGGACGGCGACCTGAGTTGAGACGCCCGCCCCCCGCGTCCGTACGTCTTCCGTAGTGTCCGTCGGCAACAGACCGTACGCCGCCGACCGTATTCCCGAACCGCTCATCTTTTCACGGCCTTTCGTCTCTGCTTAGGAAACAGATCATGACAGACAAAGTTGGCGTCCTCGGCAAGAAGGCACCACAGCGCACCGGCGTGGAACGCGTGGTGAATGCCCCGCTGCCCACCGTGTACGGGAAATTCCAGGCGGTCGGATACCTCGATCACGACCGCGGTGACGAACAAGTCGCCCTGGTCCACGGCGACATCGGCTCGGACGACGTCCTCGTGCGCCTGCATTCCGAGTGCCTGACCGGCGACGCGTTCGGCTCCCAGCACTGCGAGTGCGGTGACCAGCTGGACGCCGCGATGCGGGCCGTGGTCAAGGCGGGCAGCGGGATCGTCGTCTATCTGCGCGGCCACGAGGGCCGGGGCATAGGCCTGCTCGCCAAGCTGCGCGCGATGGCGCTGCAGGCGGAGGGCCTGGACACCGTCGAGGCGAACCTCGCGCTCGGTCTGCCGGTGGACTCCCGCGACTACGGCGTCGCCGCGGGGATGCTCCACGACCTGGGCGTGAACTCGGTCCGCCTGATGTCCAACAACCCGCTCAAGCGCGAGGCGCTGCTGCGGCACGGCATCGAGGTCTCCGAGACGGTGCCGCTGCTCATCACGCCGTGCGAGAGCAACATCACCTATCTGCGCACCAAGCGGGAGCGCATGGACCACCACCTGCCCCATCTGGACGCGGTGGCCCACCTGTCCTGATCTCCCGGGCGGATTCCGGGAGGGCTGATCCGGACAGGAAGAGGGCATGACCGACGACGTCCTCTTCCTCTCCGGGGAGCAGGTCACCCGCCTGCTCGACGCGGACACGGCCATCGCCTCGCAGCGCGCGGCCTTCACCGCGCTCGGCTCCCGGGCGGCCGACCTGCCGGCGAAGATCATGCATCCGAGCCGCTTCGACGACAGCGTGGTCTTCGCCTACGTCTCCCGGCTCTCCGCCGACTCCGGGGCCGTCGCGAAGTTCGGCAGCGTCAACCCGGGCAACGCGGCGGCCGGGCTGCCCACGATCCACGCCGTGGTCTCGGTGCTCGACCCGGTGACCGGCCGCCTGGCGGCCGTGATGGACGGCGCTGCGGTCACCACCCTGCGCACGGCCGCCGCGAGCGCCGTCGCCGTCGACACCCTGGCCACGCCCGACAGCACCGACCTGGCCGTCCTCGGCTCGGGCACCCAGGCCCTGGCCCATGTGCGGGCGATCTCCCGGGTGCGGGCCCTGACGTCCGTACGGCTGTGGAGCCCGACCCCGCGCCACCGGACCCGCGCCGCCCGGGCGCTGGCCGACCTCGGCCTCCCCGTCGAGGCGGCCGGCAGCGCCGAGGAGGCGGTGACCGGCGCCTCCCTGGTCGCGGCCTGCACGCTGAGCACGACCCCGGTGGTGCGCGGCGAGTGGCTCGCGCCCGGGTGCACGGTGGTGAGCGTGGGGTCCTTCGAACCCACCCGCCGGGAGGTGGACCCCGAGGTCCTGCGGCGCGCGGTGCTCTCCGGGGCCGTCGTCGTGGACGACCCGGCGACCGCGGCGGAGCACGCCGGGCCGGTCGTGGACGCGCTCCGCACGGGGCTGCTGACCGAACTCGTGGGACTGGGCGCCGTCCTGACCGGACGAGCCACGGCCCGCACCGGCCCCGATGACATCGTCTACTACAACAGCGTCGGCCTCGGCATCCAGGACGCGGCCGCGGCCTGGGCCGTGGTGCGGGCGGCGAAGGGGGAGCACCGGTGAGCGCCCGCACGGCCGGCGTCGTCGTCATCGGCGGCGGGGTCATGGGCACCAGCATCACCCGCCACCTGGTGCGCGCCGGCGTACCGGACGTGGTGCTCGTCGAGCGTGACGAGCTCGCCTCCGGCTCCACCTCGAAGGCGGCGGGCGGGGTACGGGCGCAGTTCTCCGACGAGCTCAACATCCGGCTCGGGGCCCGCAGCCTGGAGGCGTTCGGCCGCTTCGAGCAGGACACCGGGCAGGACATCGGACTGCACCGGGCCGGCTATCTGTTCCTGCTGTCGACGCCCGAGGAGGTCGCCTCCTTCGAGCGGAGCGTCCGCCTCCAGAACTCCCTCGGCGTCCCGAGCCGCATGATCGACCCGGCCGAGGCCCGCCGGCTCTCCCCGCTCATCACCACCGACGGCCTCCTCGCCGCCGCCTTCTCGCCCGAGGACGGCCACTGCACCCCCGAGTCCGTGGTGTACGGCTACGCGGCCGACGCCCGCCGCCACGGCGCGACGATCCTGCGCCACACCGAGGTCACCGGCATCGAACGGCACGGCGCCGAGATCACCGCCGTCACGACGACCCGCGGCAGGATCGCCACCGGCACCGTGATCTGCGCGGCCGGCGCCTGGTCGCGGGCCGTCGGCGCGATGGCCGGCGTGGACCTGCCGGTCGAACCGCTGCGCCGCCAGATCGCCCTCACCGAACCGGTCCCGGGACTGCCGCCCGGCCTCCCCATGACCATCGACTTCACCAGCAGCCTCTACTTCCACCGCGAGGGCCCCGGCCTCCTCCTCGGCATGTCCGACCCCGACGAGACCCCGGGCTTCGACACCGCCGCCCACGACCGCTGGATCCCCCGTCTGGCCGAGGCCATGCAGCACCGCGCCCCCGCCCTGCTCGACCTGCGCCGCACCGGCGGCTGGGCCGGCCTGTACGAGATAACCCCGGACCACAACGCCCTGATCGGCGAGGCCACTTCGGTCACCCGCTTCCTGTACGCGACGGGGTTCTCCGGTCACGGATTCCTCCAGGGACCGGCCGTCGGCGAGGTCGTCCGCGACCTGTACCTCGGCCGCGTACCCTTCGTGGACATCAGCCCGCTCAGCGCCGGCCGGTTCGCGGCCGACGCCCCGCGCCCGGAGGCCAACCGCGTATGACCGAGCTCCATCTGTGGCTGCGCCACGAGGTCCGCTCCACCGAGCGACGCACCCCCGTCGTGCCGTCCGACGCACGGCGGCTCGTCGACAGCGGCGTGACGCTGACCGTCGAGGAGTCCCCGCAGCGGATCTTCCCGATCGAGCAGTACGAGGCGGTCGGCTGCGGTGTCGCCCCCGCGGGTTCCTGGGCCTCCCGGGCCCCCGAGGACGCCGTGGTCGTCGGCCTGAAGGAACTCCCCGACGTGCCGGCCGCCCTGACACACCGGCACGTCTTCTTCGGGCACGCCTACAAGGAGCAGCCGGGCGCCCGGGAACTGCTGCGCCGCTTCGCCGCCGGGGGAGGGGCCCTCCTCGACCTGGAGTACCTGGTCGACGACCACGGCCGCAGGCTCGCCGCCTTCGGGTACTGGGCCGGCTACCTGGGCGCGGCCCTGGCCGTGCTCCAGCACCGGGGCCGACTGTCCGCGCCCCTCACCCCCACCTCGCGGCAGGAACTCGAACAGGCGCTGCGGCCCGTCGCCGGGGACGAGGAGTTCACGGCGCTGGTGATCGGGGCCCTGGGCCGCAGCGGACGGGGCGCCCGCGTCGCGCTGAGCGCCGCCGGGGTCGACCCGACCTGCTGGGACCTGGACGAGACCCGTGACCTGGACCGCCCGGCCCTGCTCGGCCACGACCTGCTGGTGAACTGCGTCC
This sequence comes from Streptomyces sp. RP5T, assembly GCF_003933965.1. GTDB lineage: Bacteria > Actinomycetota > Actinomycetes > Streptomycetales > Streptomycetaceae > Streptomyces. Next base: position 6,855 of record NZ_RSAJ01000129.1, on the reverse strand, counting down.
TCGCCACCGCCCCGATCCCGCCCTTCGTCCGCGAGACCGACCTGGACGACCCGGCCCGCCGGCTGCGCACCCTCTCCGACGTCACCTGCGACGTCGGCTCGCCCCTGAACGTCCTGCCGGTCTACGACCGCACCACCGAGTGGGCCGAGCCGGTCCGCCGGCTGCACAAGGAGCCCCCGCTCGACCTGATCGCCATCGACAACCTGCCGTCCCTGCTTCCCGAGGAGTCGAGCGTCGACTTCTCGGCCTCCCTGCTGCCCCTGCTGCTGGAGTTCGGGGGCGACGGCCCGTGGGGGCGCTCTCTGGACCGGTTCCACCAGGCATGCCGTGAACTCGGCATCGACGAAGGGGAGTTGCGCCGTGGCTGACCTGGTACCCGCGACCGGCACCGTCCACTGGATCGGCGCCGGGCTCTCCACCGGCAGCGGTCTGGCCGACCTGTGCGACACCGCTGACCGCGTCCTGCTGTGGCACCGCACCGAGGAGCGGGCGGAGCAGGCCCTCGAAGGGCTGCGGCTCAACGGGCGGGCCCAGCCCCGCGCCTATGCGCTGTCCGAGCTCGTGGCCGAACTGGCTCCCGGCGACGTCGTCGTGTCGATGCTGCCCGCGCCCGAGCACGCCGGGATCCTGGCCGCCTGTGTCCGCGAGCAGGCCCACTTCGCCTGCTCGAGCTATGTGACCGAGACCGTCCTCGCACACGTCCCGGCGGCCCGGAAGGCGGGGCTCGTCGTTCTCACCGAGGCGGGCCTCGACCCGGGGATCGACCACCTCTTCGCGCACAGCCTCGTCGCCCGGGCCCGCGCGGCGATCGGCGACGGGACGCCGGCGTCGTACGGTCTCACCTCCTACTGCGGCGGTGTGCCCGCCGTCCCGAACGACTTCAGGTACCGCTTCAGCTGGGCCCCCGCCGGAGTCCTGAACGCCCTGCGCTCACCCGCCCGTTACATCGACCAGGGCACCGCGACCACCGCCGAGCGCCCCTGGGAGGCGACCCGGCGCCATGTCGTGGACGGCGAGACCTTCGAGGTCTACCCCAACCGCGACAGCCTCCCCTTCGTCGAGCAGTACGGACTGCCGGACGCCTGGACCCCGCGGACCTTCGTCCGCGGGACCCTGCGTCTGGACGGCTGGCTGCGGGCCTGGGAACCGGTCTTCGAGGAGTTGCGCACCGGCGACGACACCCGGATCGCCGCCCTGGCCAAGGAGTTGGCCGCCAGGTACCCGACGACGTCCGCCGACCGGGACCGGGTCGTCCTCGCCGTCTCCCTCGACGTGCGCGCCGAGGACGGCCGCACCTGGTCCGGCGGCTACCTCCTCGACCTGGTGGGCGACGAGGAGGACAGTGCCATGGCCCGCTGCGTCTCGCGCACCCTCGCGCTCGGCGTCGGCCACATCCTGGACGGCTCGCTGCCCGCGGGGCTGCACCGCGCCGCCGAAACCGCGGCCCGCTCGGAGCAGTGGCTGGGCGAACTGGCCCGCGGCGGCGTGCACTTCACCCTGCGCGTCGATCAGTAGGGCTCAGGCCAGGACAGCCTCGTGCACCAGCCGCTTGAGGTCGGGGAAGAGCTTCAGCGATTTCGGCCGGACCTGGGTGTAGAACTGCACGGTCAGATCGCGGCCCGGGTCGACCCAGAAGGTCGTGGACGCCGCCCCGCTCCAGCCGAAGGTGCCGAGGGTCGAGGGGGCCAGGGTGCGGTCGGGGTCGATGACCACGGAGACGCCGAGGCCGAAGCCGATGCCGTCGTTGCCGGGCTCGTCATGGGCCGGTTTGGTGCCGAACGCGCGCAGGTCGGCGCCGCCCGGCAGGTGGTTGGAGGTCATCAGGTCCACCGTGTCGGCGGACAGCAGGCGGGTGCCGTCCAGTTCGCCGCGGCGGCGCAAAAGTTCGGCGAAGCGGTGGATGTCGTACGCCGACGCGGCCAGGCCGCCGCTGCCGGACAGCAGTCGGGGGCGGCCCCGCAGCGGGACTCCGGGGACCGGCTCGATGCTGCCGTCGTCCTTCTCGCCGTACAACTCCGCAAGCCGGACCGCCTGTTGGTCCGTCACCCAGAAGCCGGCGTCGGTCATCCCCAGGGGGTCGAAGACGCGCTCGGCGAAGAAGGCGTCGAGGGTCTGGCCGGACGCGATCTCGATGACCCGGCCCAGGACGTTGGAGGCGACCGAGTAGTTCCACTGGGTGCCCGGCTCGAACTGGAGGGGCAGGCTCGCGTACACGTCCACCGTCTTCGCGAGGTCCGAGCCGGGCAGCACGGACGACTCCAGGCCGGCCTCGCGGTAGAGGGCGTCGACCGGGTGGGAGTGGTAGAAGGCGAAGGTCAGGCCCGCGGTGTGGGTCATCAGATGCCGGACCAGTACCGGGCCGTCGGCGGGGCGGGTGGTGAGGCTGTCGCCGGAGCCGTCCACGTAGACGCGGGGCCGCGCGAACGCCGGCAGGTACTCGGCGACCGGGTCGTCCAGCGACAGCCGGCCCTCCTCGACCAGGATCAGGGCGGCCACCGCGGTGACCGGCTTGGTCATGGAGTAGATCCGCCACAGGGTGTCGGCCTCGACCGGCAGGCCGGCCGCGAGGTCCCGCCGGCCGTGCGCGGTGAGGTGGGCGACGCGTCCGCCGCGGGCGACGGACACCAGGAAGCCGGGTATCCGGCCCTCGTCGACATGGTGGGCGAAGTGCTGGTCGAGGCGGTCGAGCGCCTTCGCGTCCAGTCCCACCTCACCGGGATCGACCTCTTGCCGAAGCTGTGCCATCGCTCTCCTCCGTCGCAACCGTCGAGGTGCGGACCGACATACCCGGTCCGGACCACCTCAGACATCATCGTCGCTCAGAAAACCGCGACGAGCTGCGGGTCTGCCCGGAATCGGGAGCGCGGGAATGCCGGGCCCGGGCGGGCCGGTTGATCGTGTCATGACCGAGGACGCGACACAGGACGCACTGCTCCGGCTGCTCTCCGAGAGCCACGGCGGGGTGTTGACCTCCCTCAAGCGCGACGGCCGGCCCCAGCTGTCGAACGTGACCCACGCCTACTACCCCGACGAGCGGATCATCCGGGTCTCCCTCACGGACGACCGCGCCAAGACCCGCAATCTGCGCCGGGATCCCCGTGCGTCGTACCACGTGACCACGGCGGACAGATGGGCGTACACGGTCGCCGAGGGGACGGCCGACCTCACTCCTGTGGCCGGGGACCCGCACGACGACACGGTCGAGGAACTCGTCCGTCTGTACCGCGACGTGCAGGGCGAGCACCCCGACTGGGACGACTACCGCGCGGCGATGGTCCGCGACCGCCGCCTGGTACTCCGCTTGCGGGTGGAGCGGGCGTACGGAATCCCCACCGGGCCGAACACCGACTGACGGAGCGCGACCCCTGCCTGACCTGGACACCGCTGGTCGCCCCGTGACCGCCGCGAGCGGCAGCACCGGCGGGCCGGTCCTACGACCCCGGGTGCAGGGCGGATGGCCGATGTGGTGGGAGTGGTGGCTGTCTACGGTGGGTGGCACTCCTAGGGAAGAGGTCACCGTGTCCGTCGACGGCCGAAGTCACATCCGCATCGCCCGCCCCTCCCGGGACCTGGCCGCCGCCGAACGGTTCTGGGTCGAGGGGCTCGGGCTCGGGGTCGTGTGGCGGGCCGAGGGCGGTCCGGAACCCGGTGAGCACGACCTCCTGATGCTCGGCATGCCGGAGGCCGGCTGGCATCTGGAGCTGGTCCACGAGCAGGGCCGGCCCGTCGAGCCCCGTCCCACCGAGGAGGACCTGTTGGTGATCTACCTCGACGGGCCGGTGCCGGAGGACCTGATCACCCGCCTGGAGGCCCACGGCGGCAAGCGGGTGCCGTCGCCGAACCCGTACTGGAACGAGTGGGGCGTCACCGTGCAGGACCCGGACGGGTACCGGCTGGTGCTGTGCACGCGGGGCTGGTCGAACGGCTAGGCGGGCGGGCCCGTGCCCCCGAAGGGGCAGGGGCTCGGTCAGGCCGTCACCTTCTCGGGGCGGGGCACCTCCCGGGGCGCCCGTGAGCCGAGTTCCTCCGTGGGGACCCTGTGGGTCTCACGGGCCGTTGCGGCGGCGATCAGCGGCGGGACGCACAGGGCCGCGGTGAACAGGGCCACCGAGGACCAGTCGGTGCCGTCGGGGCCCGCGATCCGAGCCGCGAAGGTGACCGCGAAACCGGCCACCGCGAAGCCGATCTGGGTCCCGATCGCCATGCCCGACAGCCGGACCCGGGTGGAGAACATCTCGCCGTAGAAGGACGGCCAGACGCCGTTCGCGGCGCTGTAGACGACACCGAAGGCGACGATGCCGAGCAGCAGCGTCAGCGGGTAGTTGCCCGTGGAGATCGCCCACAGGTAGAGGAACATCGTCACCGCGCTGCCCGCGGCGCCGATCAGGAAGACCGGGCGCCGGCCGACGCGGTCCGACAGCGTGGCCCACAGCGGGATCGCCGCGAGCGCGACGAGGTTGGCCAGCGCGCCCACCCACAGCATCGAGGACCGGCTCATCCCGACCGCGTCACTCGTCGCGTACGCCAGCGCCCACACCGTGAAGATCGTGGAGACCGAGGCGATCAGCGCGCCCCCGATCACCCGCAGCACGTCCGCCCAGTGCTCCCGCAGCAGCACCGCGAGCGGCAGCTTCGGGACGTCCCCGGAGGCGGCCTGCTGCTCGAACGCCGGTGTCTCGTCCAGTTTGCGGCGGATCACGAAGCCGACCACGGCGACCGCCACGCTCAGCCAGAACGGCACCCGCCAGCCCCAGGACAGCAGCTGGTCCTCGGGCAGCGCGGCCACCGGCAGGAAGACCAGGGTGGCGAGCAGCTGCCCGCCCTGGGTGCCGCTGAGCGTGAAGCTCGTGAAGAACCCCCGCCGGTGCGCCGGCGCGTGTTCCAGACTCATGGAGTTGGCGCTGGCCTGCTCACCGGCCGCCGAGATGCCCTGCAGGACCCGGCACAGCACCAGCAGGACCGGGGCGAGGGTGCCGACCTGGTGGCGGGTGGGCAGACAGCCGATGAGGAAGGTCGACAGGCCCATCAGGATCAGCGTGAAGACCATGATCTTCTTACGGCCGACCCGGTCGCCGAAGTGGCCGAGGAAGAGCGCGCCGACCGGCCGCGCCGCGTAGGCGACACCGAACGTGGCCAGCGACAGCAGGGTCGCGGTGGCCGGGTCGGACTCGTCGAAGAACACCTTCGGGAAGATCAGGGCGGCAGCGCTGCCGTAGATGAAGAAGTCGTAGTACTCGAGGGCGCTGCCGATCCAGGCGGCGACGGCGGCCTTTTTCGGTTGCCCGACGGCTTCGGCGGGGACGGACACGGGGTGCTCCTTCGGGGGGACTCCGGGAGCTATCCAGGTAATTAACCCACTGGATAGTTAGTAGCGGTTGCGGAGGATGTTGCGCCCGCAGGTCCCCCGTGTCAAGGGGTCGCGCCGGGCGTGGATCAGTCCGCCGCGCGCTCCGCCGTCAGATAGGCGATCACCATGTCGCCCAGCATCGTGCGGTAGTGCGCGCGCTGCTCCGGGGCGACGAGGTCGCGGCCGAAGAGGGCGCCGAAGGTGTGCCGGTTGGCCACCCGGAAGAAGCAGAACGAGCTGATCATCGCGTGCAGGTCGACCGCGTCCACGTCGGCCGTGAACAGCCCCGACTCCTGCCCCGAGGCCAGGATGCGGCTGATCACGTCGAGCGCGGGCGAGCCGATCCTGGCGAGCTTCTCGGAGGCGGCGATGTGCTCGGCCCCGTGGATGTTCTCGATGCTGACCAGGCGGATGAAGTCGGGGTGCTGCTCGTGGTGGTCGAAGGTCAGCTCCGCGAGGCGCCGGATCGCCGCGACCGGGTCCAGGTGCTCGACGTCCAGCTCCTGCTCGGCCTCCCGGATCACGCCGTACGCCCGCTCCAGGACGGCGGTGAACAGCTGCTCCTTGCCGCCGAAGTAGTAGTAGATCATCCGCTTGGTGGTGCGGGTGCGGGCGGCGATCTCGTCCACCCGGGCGCCGTCGTAGCCGGCCCGCGCGAACTCCTGGGTGGCCACGTCGAGGATCTCGGCCTGGGTGCGGGCGGCGTCGCGGGTCCGCACGCCGGATCGTGCCGGTTCGTCGACGCTGGTCATCGGGTTCCTTCGGGAGAGCGGCCGGTGCCGCAGATTCTAGAAGGCGCCGCCCTGCTCTTCCCCGGCGGCCGTCCGGCTGATATAGCTAACGTACTGGTTCGTACATTAATGCTCGCCCGGGAGGTCCGCGTGGCCAAGGACTCGTTTCTCGTCGGACTGATCGGCGCAGGTGTCGGCCCCTCGCTCAGCCCGGCGCTGCACGAGCGGGAGGCGGACCGCCAGGGCCTGCGGTATCTGTACCGGCTCATCGACATCGACGTGCTCGGCGCGCGCCCCGAGGCGGTCGGCGAGCTGGTGCGGGCCGCCCGCGACCTGGGATTCGACGGGCTGAACATCACCCACCCCTGCAAGCAGCTCGTCCTCGGGCACCTGGACGCCCTCGCCCCGCAGGCCGAGGCGCTCGGCGCGGTCAACACCGTCGTCTTCGAGAACGGCCGGGCGACCGGGCACAACACCGACGTGACCGGCTTCGCCGCGTCCTTCGCGCGCGGCCTGCCCGACGTGCCCCTGGAGCGGGTCGTGCAGCTGGGCGCGGGCGGCGCGGGCGCCGCCGTCGCGCACGCCATGCTCACCCTGGGCGCCGGGCGGGTCACCGTCGTCGACGCCCTCGCCGACCGGGCCGCCGGCCTCGCCGCCGCCCTGAACCGCCACTTCGGCGAGGGACGCGCGGTCGCGGCCGCCCCGGACCGGCTGGCCCCGCTGCTGGCCGGCGCCGACGGCCTCGTGCACGCCACCCCCACCGGCATGGCCGCCCAC
>NZ_RSAJ01001299.1 GCF_003933965.1 Streptomyces sp. RP5T | reverse complement strand
CCTGAGGCCGCGACGGAGCCTCCGGGACCACTCGCTGGAACAGCTCCCACAACTCATCCGGCACCAGCCGCTCCACGATCGAAACCACGACCGACAGCCTACCGAGCCAAATGATATGACGTCTTAGGGGCACGAATATCCGAGGAATGGCGTGCTCAGGCGTTGCAGGCGCAGGTGCAGCAGGTGCAGCAGTCTGTGCAGGAGACGTCTGAGCTTGAGGTCGCGGCGAGGATGGCGTATGAGACGTACCGCAATGCGCTGATGCCGCACTGGCCGGAGCTCCCGCCGAAGGGCTTGAGGGTAGCGGTGGAAGACCCGACCATCACAGCCACCGAACAGGACGCCGAGACAACGCTCGACATGCCGCCCCAGATTGTGGTGGTGGTGCCGCTGAACGTGCCCGGCGCACCGGACGCAGAACA
>NZ_RSAJ01001298.1 GCF_003933965.1 Streptomyces sp. RP5T | reverse complement strand
CAGCACGACCTTGCCTTTCGGGACCGAAAGCGACCCGTATTTCAAGGCATTCGTCGCGAGTTCGTGCAGCACCAGTCCAAGGCCGACCGCCTGATCGGGCCCCAGCAGGATTTCGTCCTTATGGATCTCGACCTGTTCGGTATAGTCGCTGACATAGGGACGCAACTGTTTCGATATCAGTTCCGAGAGGCGGATCGTGCCCCATTCATAGTCGGAGAGCAGCCCGTGCGCGTCCGAGATGGACTGAAGATGGCCGGCGAACGCAGCCATGAACTCGGCAGGATCGCTCGTTTGTCGAAGAGTCTGACGCGCCAGCGACTGCAGCATCGCCAAAGTATTCTTGACGCGGTGGTTCAGCTCCTTCAGCAGAAGCCGCGTCCGCTGCACCGAAGCCTGCTGGTCCGTGACATCGATGGTCATGCCG
>NZ_RSAJ01001297.1 GCF_003933965.1 Streptomyces sp. RP5T | reverse complement strand
GGGCTGCACTGCCTCGTCGGGGGACGGGGCGGGGCCGGTGTTCTCGTCGGTGGTGACCGTGCCGTCCTGGTCATCGGCGTTCGGCCTCGTGGCCACGTCGTCGCTCGTGGCGGAGGTGTTGCCCTGGCCTCCTGCGGCTGTCGTTGGCTGGCCCGTAGTGCCGTGCGGGGTCGCGGAGGGTGCCGTCTCCGGGGTGTTCGCCGACGACGGCACGTCCGGGAGGACCCCGGTACCGGTCTCCGGGACGGTGACCGTCTCCGACTGCGTACTCGGCCTCGGCGTGGCACCGGCGGCCGTGGGGTTGGTGCCATGGCCGGTGGACCCGTCCCCGGGCACTCCTGTGCTGTGCGGCAGACCGCTCGTGTCGGGCACGTTCACGGTCGGGTCCGGGAGCGGCTCCGGAAGCGGCGGCTGTTCGAGGGTCCCG
>NZ_RSAJ01001296.1 GCF_003933965.1 Streptomyces sp. RP5T | reverse complement strand
GCGCCGGAAGTGGCGGCCGTTCTGGAGGGCCATGGGTATGGGGACCGGGTGGTGAGGGACCCTGGCACTGGGAAGCTTCATTTCGCCACCGCTTCTAGTCGCAGTGGGGGGGTGGCGGCGGTAACGGGTGCTCTGGGTAGGGCGTCCCTGGTTGGGTCTGCCGCCCCCGTTCCTGTGCCGGCTGGCTATGGTCAGCAGCCGGGCGGTGGCCGGCCTCTGTCGCTCAGCGATGCTTCCGGAGGGTTTGCTCCTCCTCCGGGGGTGCATCGTCAGCCGGCGGGCGGTGTCCCGTCGGGTTACGGATATCAGGGGTCGAGTACCCCGCTGCTGGGTGGGGGCGGGCAGCTTCCCTCGCTCGACCATGCTCTGGGAGTGCACGCTCCTCCGGCGGTGCATCGTCAGCCGGCGGGCGGTGTCCCGTCGGGTTACG
>NZ_RSAJ01001295.1 GCF_003933965.1 Streptomyces sp. RP5T | reverse complement strand
GGGACTTCTCGCCCTGCTCGCGGTCTGTGTCCTGCTGTTGACCGGATCCGTGAGCTGTGGCGCCGATGGGGCAGGGAAACACGGGGACGGACAGTCGGTGACACCGGTGGGCAAGGTCCTCGACGACACCGATCACGAGGGCCGGCACTACCGGGAGGTGGACAAGGAGAACGCCCCCGACGTCGCCATAGTCGTGCAGCCGGACACCGACGACGGCTGGTCCGTGCGGCTGACCGTCGAGAACTTCACCTTCTCGCCCTCCACGACCAGGGCGAAGGCGGTCTCCGGCCACGGCGTCGCCGTCCTCTTCGTGGACGACCGCCCCGTCACCACCCTGCGCGCCCCCTCCTATCGCCTCGCGTCCGGGTATGTCCCCCAGGGCACCCACAAGGTCACCGTCCGCCTCTACGCCGACGACGGCACCGTCTGGGC
>NZ_RSAJ01001294.1 GCF_003933965.1 Streptomyces sp. RP5T | reverse complement strand
CGGACGTCGGGCAGTCCCAGCCCCGCGGCCGCCATCCGGGCCGTGGACAGCGGGACGTCGGCCGAGGTCACCAGGGCGTGCGGCAGCCCCCACAGGGACGCCAGGAACTCCGGGGCCCCCGGTATCGCCACCACCCCGTCCATGTCCGCGGTCTCCTCCGCGAGCATGCGGGCGTTGTCCGCGAGGTTCTGCTCCATGGGCCTGCCGGGCAGCAGGACCGCCATCGACGCGTGTCCCTGGCGACCGTGGACGACCTTCATGACCTCGTCGCCGTCCAGCCCGTGGCGGTCGGCCCAGCGGCGCCAGATGCGTTCCACGACGGCGTCGGAGTTGACGAGGGTGCCGTCCATGTCGAGCAGGAGGGCGCGGGCGGTGAGCACGGTGGGGGCGGCGGTGGCCGTCATCGGCAGCTCCAGGACGCGGGACGTGGGACT
>NZ_RSAJ01001293.1 GCF_003933965.1 Streptomyces sp. RP5T | reverse complement strand
CGTCGAAGACGTCGACGAGCGTGCGGGGGGAGGCCGCGGGGCCCCCGGAGAAGCGTGCGGTGTCGCCGAACTGTTCGCGGATCTCTGCGCTGAGCTCTTCGTTGAGCAGGCCGAGAGCGCTGCTCTCGTCTATGGCTGCCATCGGTCCTCGCGTCTCGATCCCGGAGCCCCCGGGGCGCTGGCGGGCCCGCAGGTCTGCCTGGGGTTGTCCGGTTCCAGCTCGTAACAAGCCGGAAATTTTAGTACGACGCTAGGTTCGAGCCCGGGGCCCGGCGACTCGGAAGGGGCCGTCCGGGGGGTCGGGCGGCTCCGGCTCGGGCCGCTGACCTGGTGATCTTTACGCGGAGCGAGAGATGCCCCACATACAGCGAGCACCGGTACCAAAACGACGAATCCCCCGGCCGCCGAAGCGGCCGGGGGATTCGGCTGGTGTC
>NZ_RSAJ01001292.1 GCF_003933965.1 Streptomyces sp. RP5T | reverse complement strand
GTATTCGCCCTGATAGTCCACTTTTATTTAATCATCTTATTAAAGTCATGTGAAAATAACTTTTTAGCATGACTTGTTATTTGAGTTATTTGATGATTAATGGTATCAACAAGCCCAATCTTGACTGTATACAGTTATGGTTGGGTTTTTTAATTTTTAAAAAAATTAATTTATCTATTTATTTATGATAAGTTATCGTAAATACTGATAAATAATCCAAAAAATCCCACTTTATCTTAGCCTGATTTTTTGATGAAATGGTAGGGTAATTGGCACGGTCATCATGTTAGCCATAACTTTTATGATGATTGTCTCTTAAGGTCTCTTAGCTTTATCAAAGCGTGCCTGCCTTTGGCATTTTTTATATCAAACTGACTTAAAATTGTAAATTGTTATCAATTTTCAATCATGATGACCAAAGATAGCGACACTTTAAAT
>NZ_RSAJ01001291.1 GCF_003933965.1 Streptomyces sp. RP5T | reverse complement strand
TCCCGAAGCTGGGCGGGGGGTGATGCGGCATGGACGGTGGGTCCCTTTCGTGGCGGGTCGGTGTCGGGGGTGGCGCTCTCGCCGGTCTCGTCACCCCCGTCGGCGGTCATAACGGGGGACGCCGCGGCCCCGGAGGGCGACCTGGCGTGGAGGTCGGTCCTTCTCGTGGCCCCAGCGGGGCAGCGGCCGTGCTGGGACGGGGCGAGGAGAGCGGGCAGGGTCAGCCGAGCGGTCCACTTGGCATACGCGAGGAGTCCCTGGCGTGCGGGGTCTCCCCCGGCGGTCGCAGGCGGAGCTGTGGCCGGTCGTGGGGCGGGATGTCCTGGTCTGCGGCCGGGTATTGCACACATCGGGCGAAGCGCGGGGACCAGACAGGCTCTCCGCTCACCGTGGACGATGAGTCCCTGCCGTGCCGGGTCTCCCCCGGCGGTCGCAGGC
>NZ_RSAJ01001290.1 GCF_003933965.1 Streptomyces sp. RP5T | reverse complement strand
CGCCACCCCCGCCGCAGGCCCCGGTCAGGACCAGGCCGACGGCAACCGTGACTGCCACAGACGCACGGGTGAAGGACCTGCGCTTTACGGCCGGAAGGCTGACCCCGAGACCCATCTTCGGTTCCTTAGGCGATTTACCTGTTCTTACCGTAATACCCGTAATGTGCGTTTGGCGCCAAGCGTAGCCAAGCCGTCATGCCGAGGACGACCAGCGTCGGGCCCGGTCCGGCACTGCGGAGAGGGGATCGTGCACAGAGGGGGACGCCACAGCCTCGGGGTGTCACCGGTGCTTGGCGTGCCCAGACGGGCCGAGGTCCTCATGCGCCGCTTGGCGTTCCGTGATGGTGTAGGCGATCACCGTGCGGGGGTGCGCGGGCGGGTGCACCGCCTCGACGATGCCGGCCTCATCGACGTCGTCGCCATGGACACCCCCACGGC
>NZ_RSAJ01000128.1 GCF_003933965.1 Streptomyces sp. RP5T | reverse complement strand
GCCCCACACTCCACTGGACCCCTCCCCCAGGCCTGCCACCGGGCACCACCGACCTCCGGCCGGTGGTCGACGCGCTCGGCGCCGGCGGTGTGCTCGTCCTCACCGGGGCGGGCATCTCCACGGAGTCGGGCATCCCCGCGTACCGGGGCGAGGGCGGAAGCCTGAGCCGGCACACGCCGATGACGTACCAGGACTTCACCGCGAGCCCGCAGGCACGGCGACGCTACTGGGCCCGCAGCCACCTCGGGTGGCGTACCTTCGGCCGTGCCCGTCCCAATGCCGGGCACCGAGCCATCGCCACCTTCGCCCGGCACGGTCTGCTCTCGGGGGTGATCACCCAGAACGTCGACGGTCTGCACCAGGCCGCCGGCGCCGAGGGGGTCGTGGAACTGCACGGGAGTCTGGCAAGGGTGCGGTGCCTGGGCTGCGAGGCGATCACCTCGCGCCACGAGCTCGCCGAGCGGCTGGAAGCGGCCAACGCGGGGTTCCGGCCGGTGGCCGCGGGCATCAACCCCGACGGAGACGCCGACCTCTCCGACGATCAGGTCGCCGGCTTCCGCGTGGCGCCCTGCGCGGACTGCGGCGGCATCCTCAAGCCGGACGTGGTGTTCTTCGGCGAGACGGTGCCCGCGCAACGCATCGAGCACTGCCGCGAGTTGGTCCGCTCCGCGAGCTCCCTGCTCGTTCTGGGCTCCTCGCTCACGGTGATGTCCGGACTCAGGTTCGTCCGCCTGGCGGCTCAGTCGGACAAGAGGGTTCTCATCATCAACCGGGACCCCACTCGCGGCGACCCGCTCGCCCACACCCGCGTCAGCCTCCCGCTGGGGACCGCCCTGTCCACGGTCGCGGACACGCTGAACCTTTCCGCCGACGGTCGGCCGGCACCCTGTTCGGGGCCGTGACGCCCGACCGGGCGACGAGCCCAACCCGCCTACGGAGGGCGGGCGTTCATGGCATCGTGACCGGGTGACGCATGAAGCGGAAGAGGAGTGGCTGGCGACTCAGCGTCCGTCCCGCGTACGCGAGATCCAGGCCGGTCGTCTGGCGTGGACCGAGGTGGACCTGATCGACATCGGAAGCGGGTCCGCGCACGCGTTGCGGGACGGGCTGGAGGTCTTCGGCGTCCAGGTGAACCATCTTCGGGTCGGTCAGCCCCGCCACCTGGTGGCCGCCCTGGACGGCAGCAGACCGATCGCGCCCTACGTGATCCTGTCCTGCCACGGTGACGAAGGACGCATCCTGCTGGACGACGTCACCGAGGAGATGGCCGGGTTCCAGCCGTTCAACGGTGCCGTCGGTCCGGACCACGTACGCGAGCACTTCCGGCTGCCGGGCAGCGTCACGCTCGTCACCGGCTGCGACACAGGGGAACCGGCGCTCGCCGACGCCTTCCTCGACGCCGGCGCCGGCGTCTACATCGCCCCGCGGGGCGCCCCGTTCGGCTATGCCAGTGTGTTCGCCCCGCTGTTCTTCTTCTACGAACTCACCGAACAGCGCACCCCCGCACAGGCCGTCGCCCGCCTGCGCGCCCACGACGACGAACTCGCCATGTGGCAGCTCCATCAGCGCTGAGACTCCGGCTCGGACCGCCCGTCGCAGGCACGTCCGGGCCAACCCTGGCGGCATGAGCACCTTGCCCCGCACAGATGAGTTTCGCCGCGGATCGCAGTCTCAGCGCTGTGACCGACCGATGGGAGTCGACATGGGCAAGCTGCAACAGGTGGCCGACGGAGTCTGGGTCCGGCAGAGCGAGTGGGTGTGGAGCAACTCCGTCGTGGTGCACGGGGACGACGGGCTGATCCTGGTCGACCCCGGCATCAACGGCTCCGAGCTGGACGAACTCGCCGATGCCGTGGCGAGGTTGGGGGTCCCGGTGGTCGCCGGGTTCTGCACCCACCCGCACTGGGACCACCTGCTCTGGCACGAGCGGTTCGGCGACGTGCCGCGCTACGCCACCCCGGCCGCCGCCCGCCTCGCCGCCGCGGCCCGGGAGCGGGCCCGGGCGATGGCGGCGGAGAGCGCGTCCGGCGTCCCTCTCGAACTGGTCGGCCTCCTGACCCCGCTGCCCGCAAGCGGCACACCCGTGCCGGGAGAGATCATCGAGCATCAGGCGCACGCCATCGGCCATGCCGCGCTCCTCCTCGCGGACCGCGGCGTCCTGATCGTGGGTGACATGCTCTCCGACGTGCTGATCCCGCTCTTCGACGTACGCCAGGACGATCAGGTGAGCGCTTACGAGCAGGCGCTCGACCTGCTGGAGGAGGCGGCCCGCCACGTCGAGGTCGTGATCCCCGGCCATGGTGCCGTTGCCGAAGGGCCCCAGGTGGCGGCGCGCCTCGCCGCTGATCGCGCCTACGTCGAGGCGCTGCGGCGGGGCGGTGAACCGGACGACGCGCGGCTGGGGCAGCATGCGGACTGGCTCCACGGCCCCCACCGGTCGAACCAGGAGCAGGCACGGGGCGGGCGGCAGGACGTGCCGCCGGTGCCGTGAACGGCCACGGGCACAGCCGTAATTGGTTTGACCCGGGCTCGGGCCGACGCTGCACTGTGCCCAGGCCCCACCGGTCAGTCGTGGTGCCGGATTCCGAGGAGGCAGCGGCAGCGATGGAAATACGTCCCACGACCGACGAGGATCTCGACGTCTTCGTCGACACCGTCCATGCCGCGTTCGGGTACTTCCCGGAAACCCCGGTCGAGGGCGGCGGGTTGTGGTGGTCGGCGCTCGAAATGGACCGCTGCCTGCTCGCCCTGACGCCGGACGGACGGCCCGTCGGCACCGCAGCCACCTACCCCTTCGAGCTCACCCTCCCCGGCGAGACCCTCGTTCCGGCACCCGGGGTGACCGCCGTCGGCGTTCTGCCCTCGCACCGGCGCCAGGGCGTGCTCAGCGCGATGATGCGGCATCAGCTCACCGCCCTGCGGGCCGACGGACAGTTCCTCTCCGTGTTGCTGGCCTCCGAGGCCTCGATCTACGGCAGGTTCGGCTACGGACCGGCGACCTACACCGGGCGGCTGACGGTGCAGCGCCACCGCGCCGCGCTCGCCCCCGCGCGGGCCCGCGTATCGGCGGACGCCCCGGCGCCCGTTCCGGACGGCGGCACGATCGAGGTGCTGCGTCGCGCCGACTGCGGCGAGATCCTGGAGGACGTCTACGACCGGTACCGTCGCACCCAGCCCGGCGCGCTGTCCCGGCCGCACCGCTGGTGGACCCTGCGCGCGGGGCAGCCGCCGATCTCGCCGGCCCCCCGTTACGTCGCGGTCCACCGGGACGCCGACGGCGTACCGGACGGGTACGCCAGCTACTCGATCGACAAGGCCAGGACCTTGACGGTCGACGAGACCATCACCGGTGACGACGCCGTCTTCACCGCCCTGGCGCGTTTCCTGCTCGCCCACGACCTGGTCTCGCAGGTCGTGTTCCACCATGTCCCGCCAGGACACCCGCTGCGCTGGCAGCTCGCGGACTTCCGCGCCGGCGAGGTCAGCGGTGACATGGACTGGCTCTGGGTGCGGCTGCTGGACGTCCCGCGTGCGCTGACCGCGCGCGGCTGGTTCGCGGACGGCGAGCTCGTCCTCGACGTCGAGGACCCCTTCCTCGGTGAGCACGGCCGCCACCTGCTGACGGTGCGGGACGGCAAGGCCGACTGCGTCCCCACGGACCGGGAGCCCGACCTGTCGCTGCACGTGAACGACCTGGGCGCGATCTACCTCGGCGGCACCGCCCCGAGCACACTCGTGCGTGCCGGACACATCCGGGCCCACCGCCTGGAGGCGGCCGCCCGCGCTGACGCCCTCTTCCGCGCCGACCGGCCCCCGCACTGCCTGCACTGGTTCTGACGGCCAACCCGGTGAGCCTGCACACACCCGTACCGGGCTACACCGCGAGGTCGGCATGATCCGCCGGACAGGCCCGAACTAACCCGCTTCCGCGTCCCGCTTCGCCCGGCTGGCCAGGACCTGGTCCATGTGCGTCTGCGCCCACTGCCTGAGCCCGCGGGTCACGTGGTGGAGCGAGAGGCCGAGGTCGGTCAGCTCGTAGGTGACGGTCACGGGCACGGTGGGTGTCACGGTGCGGGTGAGCAACCCGTCGCGTTCGAGGGCGCGCAGGGTCTGGGTCAGCATCTTCTGGCTGACGCCGGCCAGCAGCCGGGCGAGTTCGGAGTAGCGCATCGCCTTCGGGGTGTGCGCGGCGCCGGACTGCCCGGACGCTTCGCCACCCAGTGCGCACAGGACGAGGACGACCCACTTGTCCGAGATCCGGTCGAGGAGCTGACGGCTGGGGCACGCCGCCAGGAACGCGTTGTACTCCGCCTTGGCCTGCGCCTTCTTGTCGGCCCTCGTGGTCGCCACCGGACTCACCGTCTCTTTCTGGAGTGTTACGCACTTCAAAGTGCCTACTTCCCGTGGGGAAGCAACTCTCCAAGACTGGAGCAAGGGGAACGGAGACACCACCCCCGCGGAGAAGCGAAAGGCAATGCGATGGACAGCACCCCCACACCTCCCCTTCCCGGCGGAACCTGGAGGTTGGGCGACTCCACCGTCACCCGGTTCGGTTACGGCGCGATGCAGCTCGCCGGTCCATGGGTCATGGGACCGCCTGCCGACCGCGACGGCGCCCTGGCCGTCCTGCGCGAGGTGGCCGCCCTCGGGATCACCCACATCGACACCAGCGAGGCCTACGGCCCGCGCACCACGAACGAGCTGATCCGCGAAGCACTGCACCCCTGTCCGCAGTCACTGTTCATCGCCACCAAGGTGGGCGCGAACCGCGACGCGCAGGGCGGTTGGCCCACAGCCCGGCGCCCCGAAGACCTCCGCAAGCAGGTCCACGAGAACCTGGAATCCCTCGGTGTCGAGGCCCTCGACCTGGTCAACATGCGCATGGGAGACGCTCAGGGCTCCCGGCCCGGTTCGATCGCCGAGGCGTTCGAGACACTGGCCGACCTCCAGCGGGAGGGACTGATCCGCCACCTGGGCGTCAGCAACGTGACCGCGGAGCAGATCGCCGAGGCGCGCGGCATCGCCCCGGTCGTGTGCGTGCAGAACATGTACAACCTCGCCCACCGGCACGACGACGACCTCATCGATCACCTCGCCGCCGACGGCATCGCCTACGTGCCGTTCTTCCCCCTGGGCGGCTTTACACCGCTGCAGTCCGAGGCCCTGACGCGGGTCGCGAGCCGGCTGGGAGCGGCGCCGATGTCGGTCGCGCTGGCCTGGCTGCTGCGGCGCTCGCCGAACATCCTGCTCATCCCGGGCACCTCCACGATCGCCCACCTGCGCGAGAACGTCGCCGGGGCCGGGCTCACGCTCTCCGACGAGGACGTGGCCGAACTGGACGGCATCGGATCCGCACAACCATGACGGAGCCCTTGATCACGTCCGCCGACCAGCCCTTTACGGTGGCAGCGTGGAACTCCTGCATCTGCGTTATTTCGTCGCTGTCGCCCAGGAACTCAACTTCTCCC
The DNA here is from genome assembly GCF_003933965.1 of Streptomyces sp. RP5T. GTDB lineage: Bacteria > Actinomycetota > Actinomycetes > Streptomycetales > Streptomycetaceae > Streptomyces. Next base: position 12,660 of record NZ_RSAJ01000128.1, on the reverse strand, counting down.
TGGCGGCCCGCAAACTGCACATGGCGGCCTCCCCGCTGAGCAGACGGATCAAGGATCTGGAGAACGAGCTCGGCCACCGCCTGTTCGACCGCGACACCCACCGTGTGGCCCTCACGCAGGCCGGCAGCGCGCTGCTGCCGATCGCGCGGGGCGTGCTGGAGCAGGTCGACTCCATCCGGTGGCGCCTCGACGAGACGGCCCGGCCGCGGCGGGCGACCCTGTTGCTGGGTGTGCCGAGCGGTGTCCATCCGGATCTGCGGGAGCGGACGGCACGTTCAGCGCCGGCATGGACCTCAAGGCCGCTCTGCGCGGTGAGTCGCCCGAGGTCGAGGGCCGCGGGTTCGGCGGTCTGACCGAGGCCGAGCCCACCAAGCCCCTCATCGCCGCGGTGGAGGGCTTCGCCATGGGCGGCGGCTTCGAACTCGCCCTGGCCTGCGACCTGATCGTCGCGTCCGAGGACGCCCGATTCGGCCTGCCCGAGGTCAAGCGCGGACTGATCGCCGCGGGCGGCGGGGTGATCCGGCTGCCCAAGCGCGTCCCGCACCACCTGGCCATGGAGCTGCTGCTGACCGGCGAGCCCGTCGACGGCCGTCGCGTCGGCGACCTGGGCCTCGTGAACCGGGTCACCGCCAAGGGACAGGCTGTCGCCGAGGCCCTGCGGCTGGCCGAACAGCTGGCCCGGAACGCCCCGTTGGCGCTGGCCGCCGTCAAGCGCGTCGTGCGCGCCGCCGACGGCGCCCCCGACGCCGAGGCCTTCGCCTTCCAGCGCGGCGCGATGAAGACCCTGATGGCCTCGGACGACGTACGCGAGGGCATGACCGCCTTCGCCGAACGCCGGGCCGCCCGGTGGACGGGACGGTGAGGCCGGCATGAGGACCGAGGACGCACGACAGCATCTGACCACCCCCCTCACCAGCCCGGCGTTCGCGCCGATGGTCCCGCGGTTCACCAACCGCGAGTATCTCAACATCGTCTACCGCACCGACCCCGTGGCGCTGCGGACCGTGGTCCCCGAACCGCTGTGCGTCGACGAGCCGTTGGTCCGCTTCGAGGTCATGAGGATGGGCGACGTCAGCGGCTACGGCCCCTACACGGAGGCCGGCCAGGCGATCCCCGTCAGCTTCGAGGGCGAGCGCGGCGAGTACCTGCACGCCATGTACCTCGACAACTTCCCGGCGACCGCCTCCGGGCGCGAGGTCTCCGCCTACCCGAAGGTCATCGGCTCCCCGTCGCTGTACGTCGACTCCGGCGCGTTGGTCGGCACGCTCGACCACGGCTCGCTGCGGGTCGCCACCGCCACCATGGGCTACAAGCACCACGAGCTGGACCGGGGCGAGGCCGAGGCGCAGATCGCCGTACCGACGTTCATGCTCAAGACCGTCCCCGGCTACGACGGCATGCCGCGCGTGCAGGAACTCGTCCGCACCCGCATCACCGACCTGACCGTCAAGGGCGCCTGGACCGGCCCCGCCCGCCTCCAGCTCTTCCAGCACGTGCTCGCCCCGCTGGCCGACCTGCCGGTCGTCGAGGTCGTCTCCGCGAGCCACATCCTCACCGACCTGACGCTGAACGGCGTCGAGCCGGTCCACGACTACCTGAAGGGAGGCGCGTCCTCATGACCCGCTCCTTCCGTACGGCCGCCGTCGTCGGCGCCGGAACCATCGGACTGTCCTGGACAGCACTGTTCGCCGCGCACGGCCTGACCGTCCGGGTGAGCGATCCGCGCGGGGACCTCGCCGAGGCCGTCGCCGAGGCGCTGGAGCAGTACGCCCCGCACCTGGCCGCCCGCGGTCTGGACGTGACCGGCCTCGCCGACCGGGTGCACATCGCCGCCGACGTGACCGACGCGGTCCGCGACGCGGACGTCGTCCAGGAGAACGGCCCGGAGCGCGCCGATTTCAAGAAGGACCTTTTCGCCGCGCTGGCCCGAGAGGCGCCCGCTCACGCGCTGCTGCTGAGCTCGTCGTCGGCGATCCCGGCGACCGCGTTCACGGGCGGGCTGGCGGACGAGGACGTCGCCCGTGTCCTCATCGGCCACCCCTTCAACCCGCCGCACCTGCTCCCGCTGGTCGAGGTCGTGCCGGGCGAGCGCACCGCCGAGGACGCCGTACAGACCGCGGTGGACTTCTACACCTCGGTCGGAAAGAGCCTCGGCAACATCACCGCGTCCTGGGGCATGCTGGTCCAGCTCGCCCGGCTCCAGGACGCCGGCATCTTCCGCGACGAACACTCCTCCCTGGCCAAGGTGTTCGTCACCTCGCGGATGCGCGAGGTCGTCGGCTGGAGCCGCGAGATCTTCGGCGGCAACGGCATCCTCCTGGACCACGACATCCCCCGCTTCTTCGCGGACGCCGAGGCGATCTACTCCTTTGAGGGCACCCGCGAGATGAACACCCTGATCGTGGGCAAGTCGATCACCGGCCGGAGTGCCTTCGTGTGAGGACGCACGGGGGCCGCCCGATCGGGAAGTCGAAGTAAGTGTCCGGATACGGCTCGCGCTTGAGCGTGTAATGCCACCACTCGCAGTCGTAGGAACGGAAGCCGCAGTCCTCCATGATCGAACGAAGGCGTTCACGGTTTCGCCTCTCGGCCTGATCGATTCCCGTCGCCCCATGGTGGGAGGCGGGATCCATCAGGTCGTGTCCTCCTCCCATGGAGACGAGTTCGCCGGTGTTCAGGTGATACAGCGTCAGATCGACGGTGCTGCCCCGGCTGTGGCCGGAGAGGGCGGCCACATAGCCCCGCTCGAACATGTCGGGCCGGTCGATGTTCGGGTAGTGCCGTGACTTCGTCCGGCCGTCCTCCGGCTGCCGCGACCAGCGCACGAAGCAGTCCACGGCGCGTTGCGGGCGGTAGCCGTCCCAGAGGAGCAGACCGAAGCCGAGGGACCCTGCCTTGTCCCGCGCCTCCTCCAGAGCGGCGCACAGGGCCGTCGTACCGACGATGCGATTCGCCAAGTAGCCGTCCACCGGTTTTCCGGTGAAGTTGTCCCAGGTGGCGTATTTGGCATCCCAGCGTATTCCGGGGACGAGTTCGTCCACGAAGGCGAAGTGCTCGTTCATCGGCGGTCCGCCGGGAGTGCGAGTGACACCAGTCGGTCGATGACCTCGGTGAGCGGGAGATCCGCGGCCGCCATCATCCTCGGATAGCGGCTGTACGACGTCATTCCGGGAAAGGTGTTGACCTCGTTGAGGACGATGTCACCCTCCAACGTGAGGAACATGTCCACCCGGGCCAGTCCCCGGCAGCCCAGGGCACGGTAGACGGCCTTCGCCCGCTCCGCGACGCGCGATCGCGACTCCTCCGTAATGTCGGCCGGCACGATCGCCACGGAGTTGTCCGATCCGCTCTCGGGCCGGTCCTCCTGGTGAATCCTGAAGAACCCGTGGGAGAGCGCGATGTGGTCCACCTCCCCCGCGATCAGGTCCTTGCCGTTGCCGAGGATCGCGCACCCGATCTCGCTGCCGGCGACGGCCTCCTCGATCAGCACCTTCGCGTCGTACTTCCGGGCGGTTTCCACCGCGCTCAGGAGTTCCTCCTTCCGGGAGACCTTGGTGACGCCGAAGGACGATCCCGAGCGGGCGGGCTTCACGAAGGCGGGGTAGGTGATCCGGTCGGGGTCGATATCCTCGTCCGGCGCGCAGATCCAGTGGTCCGGCGTACGGATTCCCGCGCTCGCGGCCACGAGGTAGGCGAGGGACTTGTCCATGCACAGCGCGGAACTCTGGATGTCACAGCCGACGTAGGGAATGCCGGACAGTTCGAGGAGACCCTGTACGGCGCCGTCCTCGCCCAGCTTGCCGTGCAGCACCGGCAGCACGACGTCCAGGGTGATCGTCTCGTAGCGCCCCGCGTCCAGCACGAGCAACCCGCGGACGCCGCGGTCCGGTGACAGTACGGCCGGGCGGCCTTCGCTCCCCTCCCAGTCCGTGTCGGGCCCGGCGCAGAGCCTCCACTCACCGCTCCGGGTGATCCCGACGTAGAACGGCTCGTACTTCTCGACGTCGAGATGGCGCGCGACCTCGCGCGCCGATTTCACGGAGACGGGGTGTTCCTCGGAGCAGCCCCCGAAGATGATGCCGGCCTTCAGCCTAGCCATGCTGATTCCTTCCTTCGAACGCAAGGCAGTTGGTGATCGAGTTCGTGACGGTGTCGATCAGCGCGTGCTCCGTGTAATAGGCGGTGTGAGGAGTGATGAGCACGTTCGGCATCTCCTGCAGCCGCAGTAACGCCTTGCTCTGGATGTGTGTGTCGCGGCAGTCGGCGTAGAAGATTCCTTCTTCTCCCTCGATGACGTCCAGCGCCGCTCCGCCGAGCCGTCCGCCTTCCAGCGCGGATACCAGGGCTTCGGTGTCGATCAGGGAGCCGCGGCCGGTATTGACGACGAAGGCACCGCGTTTCATGCGCTCGATCCGCCGCCGGTCGAGGAGATGACGGGTGCTCGGGGTGAGGGGTGCGTGGAGCGTCACGATGTCGCTCAGCCGCAGCAGTTCATCGAGTGGAACGTGATCGGCGAGGGCTTTGGAGCGGCGGTCGTGGGCGAGTACCCGGCCGCCGAAACCCCGCAGCCTTTCCACGACCGCCGTGCCGATACGTCCTGTTCCGACGACCCCGACGGTCAGGTCCCGCAGTTCCTTCCCGCGCACCTCGTTCAGCCGGTAGTCGTGACGGTCCGAGCGGCGGACCGTGCTTTTCGCATGGCGTACCGCCATCAACATCATCATCAGCGTGTAGTCGGCCACGCTGTCGGGCGAGTAGGTGACGTTCCCGACCGAGATGCCGATGCTTGCCGCGTGGTCCACGTCGATGTGGTTGCAGCCGATGCTCCGTGTGGAGATGTACGCCACCCCGGCTCGGCCGAGGGCGCTGAGCACGGAACGGGGGACCCGGGTTTTGTGGCCGACGCTGATGCACCTGTTCCCCGTGGCCAGTTCGGCATTGGATTCGGACACCGGCGCCTGAGTGATGGTCGGTGTGACACCGAAACGGAATGCCATCTCCCGGAACAGGACGGCCTCGTCCTGCTCGCATCCGTAGACGGTGATACCCATGGCCGGTACGGAAGAGGACGAATTCGCGGGTGGTCGGCTCAGGCCGTCCGGTTTTCGGGCTTGTTCCCTGTGGGTCATGCCCTCAGCCAAGACGGCGGAGTGTTGCCGGAACGTATGCGGTTTTCGATACGCCGGCGATATGCAACAGGCCTATAGCGTCGAGCACATGGTTGAGTTGATGGCCCATCCGATTTCGTTTTTCCCGAACTCCTCCGCCCGGACGCGCGAGGCCGCCGCGTGATCCCGCTCAGCGTCGATGAGATCGCCACGGTCGTCGGCGGGGCGGTCTCGGGCGACGGTTCGACGACCGTGACCGCGCCGGCCGTGCTCGACGGCCGCCAGGCCGAACAGGGCGGCCTCTTCGTCGCGTTCACCGGCGAGCACGTGGACGGCCACGACTACGCCGAGCAGGCAGGCCGGGCCGGCGCCGTTGCCGTGCTCGGCTCCCGGCCCACCCCGTTGCCCACGGTCGTCGTCGAGGACACCCGGGCCGCGTTGCAGGCGCTCGCCCTCCATGTGGTGGGCCGGCTGCGCGAGGGGCTGACCGTGTTCGGGCTGACCGGCTCGCAGGGCAAGACCACGACCAAGGACCTGTTGGCGGCCGTGCTGTCGAGCACGGGTCCGACGATCGCCACCTTCGGCTCGTGCAACAACGAGCTCGGGGTGCCCCTGACCATGCTGCGCGCCGAAGCGAGCACCCGGTTCCTCGTCCTGGAGATGGGAGCGCGCCACGTGGGCGACATCGCCGCGCTCACCGGCCTGGTCGCGCCCGACGTCGCCGTAGTCCTCAACGTCGGCCAGGCCCACCTCGGCGAGTTCGGGTCACGCGCGGCCATCGCCCGGACCAAGGGCGAACTGGTCCAGGGGGTGGCGCCCGGGGGCACCGCCGTACTCAACGCCGACGATCCCCGCGTGGCCGCCATGCGCTCACTCACCGAGGGTCCGGTACTGACCTTCGGTCGGGCGGAGCACGCCGACGTGAGAGCGCTCGACCTGACGCTGGACCGGCTCGGCCGGCCGTCCTTCACCCTGCGGACCGCCAACGCCTCGGCATCCGTCGCACCGGTCCATGTGGGCGCCCACCAGGCGCTCAACGCGTCGGCCGCCATGGCCGCGGGCCTGGTGGCCGGCGTACCCCTGGACACGGCGGCGGCGTCACTGGCCACCGCCTCGCTGTCGAGGTGGCGCATGGAGCTGCGTGAGCTCGCCGGCGGGGTGACGCTGCTGAACGACTCCTACAACGCCAACCCCGACTCGACCCGCGCCGCCCTGGACGCCTTGGCCGCGATCGAGGGCGGGCGCCGTGTCGCCGTCCTCGGCGAGATGCTCGAACTCGGCGACGACAGCGAGGCCGAGCACCGCGCTGTCGGGGAGTACGCCGCCTCCCGGGCCGACGTCGTGGTCGCGGTCGGCGGGGCCGCCGCGTCGATCGCCGACGGTGCGGGCGAGAAGGCGGTGTCGTCGGCAGACAGGAGCGCGGCGGTCGGCTGGCTGCGCCGGCACCTGGCCGCCGGCGACGTGGTCCTCGTCAAGGCATCGCGCGGGGCGCGCCTCGACGAGGTGGCCGACGCGCTCGGTTCATGGCGTGGCTGACCGAGGGCCGCGCGGTGTCGAGGGCCCGGCGCCGGAGGGGACGCCCACCGCGGCGCTCACGCTCCGGGCGCCGGCCCGCAGGAGGAGTCGGCCTCATCCCCCGCCACGCCGCTTGATGTACAGCTCGAAGGCCCGGTAGACCAACGGCCGCAAGGGCAGGTCCCATTCACCGGCGTAGCGCACCGCCTGCCCGCCGGTGCCGACCTTGAACTGGATCAGACCGACGTGCGGGTCGTCGGGGTCGAGGGTCGGTGTGATGCCGCGCAGGTCGTAGACCTCGCAGCCGGACGCGAGGGAGTCCCGGATCATCGCCCATTGGCAGGCGTTGGAGCCGCGCACCTCGCGCTTGCGGGTCGAGGAGGCACCATAGGAGTACCAGGCGTGGGCGCCGACGCGGATCAGGATGGTGGCGGCGACCACGTCGCCCCGGTGCCGGGCCAGGTAGAGCCTGATCCGCTCGGGGTCCTCGGCGTTCAGCGCCGCGAACATGGTCTCGAAGTAGCGCAGCGGCCGTGGTGTGAACCGGTCGCGCTCGGCTGTGTGGACGTAGAGGTCGTGGAACACCTTCAGGTCGTCCTCGACCGTGACCTCGACGCCGTCCTTGGCGGCCTTCTTGATGTTGCGGCGCCAGAGCTGGTTCATGCCCTTGAGCACGTCGTCCTCGGTCCTGCCCGCGAGCGGGATCTCGTACTTGAACTGCGGATGCCCGACCCCGAAGCCGTTCCGCGGGCTCTGCGGCAGCCAGCCGGCGTCCCTGAGCCGATCGGTCACCCGGGCGCCGACCGGGTCGGTCCACTGCCCGGACAGGTCGGTGAGCCGCTTGACGCCGGGATCGGCGATGCCCTCCTTGACCTGGGCGGCGCTCCAGGTGTCGGTGCGCACCGGCGGCCCGAGCCGGATCGCGAACGCTCCCTGTGCCCTGAGATACACGGCCAGCGGGTCGAGCCAGGCGCTGATGTCTCCGGTCCAGTCGATGACCGGGCCCTCGGGCAGGTAGGCCAGCGTGAACCGTTCGAGCCGCGGCACCGGGCGGTGCAGGACCAGCCCGGCACCGGCCAGCCGCCGGCCGTCGAACCAACCGAGCGACTCGCCGCGCCACTCGGTCTTCACGTCGGCCCACGCCGGCGTCTGCAGGAAGCTGACCGACCGCTGTGCCCGCACGAACGCCAAGTGCTCGGCGGCGCTGATCGGCCTGACGGCCAGGTGTCCGCACCCGGCCCCTCGCTGCGGCATGGTCGGGCTCACCGGCCCGCCGTCCTCACGTCGGCGCGTCGGGGCTGGGCTGCTGTGCTCGCTGATTCGTCGTAGGACATCGCGCCATTCAACGGAGGCAGGTGTTGTCGGCCCGTATGCGTTTTTCGATACGCCGACGATATGCGCCGGGTGGTGTCGGGCGAGCCGGACCGGTTGGCGTCATGGCCACGGCAGGCGGCGCACCGCCCGCGCCGCGTCCCGGGCGTCGACGGGCTCCCCCGACGTCCGACGGCCGTAACGCTCCGCGGGGCATGGCCCCGCGGGCATGATGGTCGCCATGACCCACACCGCCCGCCGCATGTTCGAGCTCCTGGAACCGATCTGCCTGGTCACGTTCATGGCCGACGAGTGCAACGAGGAACTGGCCGCGCTCGGCCACCGCACCTACTGGGACGGCTACTTCGCCAGCCGCGCCGCGCCCCTGGGGCGGGTGCCGGCAGAGGTCGTGCACGCAGCCTTCTACAACTTCGCCGAGGGCGAGGCCGCCCGGCACATCCCCAGCGCGTGGGAGAAGATCCCGCCCGAGGAGTCCGTCGCCGCGCGGGAACGGGGCAGCGCGGCCTCCTTGCGGCGGATCCTCGGCGAGGAGCGGGCCGGGTCCCCGGGCCTGGCGCGCGCCGCCGACCTGACCACCAAAGCCGCCACGAGCGCACCCACACAGGGCCGCGTGATGTACGCCGGGATGCGCACCCTTCCGGTGCCGAGCGACCCGGTCGCGCGGCTGTGGCACTCCGCGACGATGCTGCGCGAGCACCGCGGTGACGGGCATGTCGCCGCTCTCGTCGCCGCGCGCATCGGCGGCACGGAGGCCCACGTGCTGTCCGCGCTGGAGATGGGCATCCATCCGCCGGAGTCGTTCGGCCGCATCCATCACCTGCCGAGGAAGCGGCTGGCCGCGGTCATGGACGGTCTGCGTGAGCGCGGGCTCGTCGACGCCGACGGCCGGTTCACCGACGCCGGCCGCGAGACCAGGCAGCGGATCGAGGACCTCACCGACGAACTCGCCGCCCCGCCCTACGACGCCCTGTCCCCCGCCGAACTCGACGAGCTGGTCGCCGAGCTCGAACCCATCAGCGCGATGTTGGTGGCGGCGGGTTCGCAGTGACGTGACGGACGGCGGCTGACGGCGACCGACACGGCAAGGAGCCAGCGCCCGGTACGACGAACTCGCGGGCCCCGCTCAGCGCTGCCTGATGTAGCAGCGGACGGCCGTCCCCTCGGGGCTGGTGTGGATGCGGACGAGGTCGGCGAGGGCGTGCACGAGCAGCAGGCCCCGGCCGCCGGGCTTGTCCCGTGCGGGTGGGCGGCGGCCGGCGAGCGGATCGTCCAAGCGCCCGTGATCGCGCACGTCGCACACCACGTGGCCGTCCTCGGCCCACACCCGCAAGGTGCCCGAACCCCCGCCGTGCACCACGCTGTTGGTGGTCAGCTCGGCCACGATCAGGGCCACGTCGTCCAGGCGGACACCGGAAAGACCGAGCCGGGCCGCTTGCTCGACCCCGAAGTGCCGGGCTTCCGGCAGCCGGCCGGTCCGGAAGGTGAATTCCTCGGCCGCCGACGGCTGCTCCAGGGGCAGGTTGTAGCGCTCGACCATCCGCGCGGGGGCGTAGGCGGCACTGGGGCGCTCCCGGCCGCCGGAGATGACCACGGGGTGGGTGGCGTGCGCGTCGGTGAGTGCCTGTTCGTCCAGGCGGTCGACGTCGTAGGGGCACATTACGGTGACCTCGCGCCCCTGGAACGCCAAGTTGATGAGGGCTTCGTGCTGGACGCAGGCCGGGTACTCCAGGCTGCTGCGGCCGGCCCAGATCGGCTCACCGATGATCCGTACGCGTGTCTGGCGGTGGGCGTCCGCGAAGGCGCGCAGCACCCTCGGGATGATGCGTCCCGGGTTGCGCCCCGCCTCGGTCATGTCGAGGAGCCGCACGCGCGCGACGTCCTCGCCCAGAGCCGCCTTGAGCACGGCGAGGTTCGGCCCGGGCACGGCCACGGCCACCGGCTCGCCGGCCTTCAGGCCGTCGCGGACGAAAGGAACCGTGCCGTGCAGGTACTCCCGCTCGCCCCGGTAGAACAGGGCGGGATGAACGAACGGTTCGGTGGCGGACTCCGTCATCGCCCCATCACCTCGACAGTGAGCAGATCCGGCCAGAACAGGTCCAGGACCCGCCGCAGGGTGGCGGGCGGTTCCTCAAGGACGATACGCCGCCCCTGCGGAAGGTCCTGGGCGGTCCTCGCGAGGGCCGAGACGCCGGCGACGTCGACGAACGTGACAGCGGAAAGTTCCAAGTGGCACGTCTCCTCGTCGCTCCGGGCAAGTTCGCACAGCGTCTGTTCCCAGGCCGGGCGAGTGAGCAGACCGACCTCACCGGCCGCCTGCCAGCCGGGGCGGTTCGTCAGCGGCAGCACGCTCAGAGCGCCCGCGGACGGGCCGGGCAATGCCGACAGCGCGTCCGCCCGCCTCGCACCGCCCACGCCCTCACCCCTGGTCGACCGCCCCGGCTCCCCAGTATCGCCTACCAGCCCGGGGCAGCCGGCGGCAGCATGGCGAAGCCGACGTCCGGCGGGGTGAGGGGCGCGGGAGCAGGTCCGGCGGGTCAGGGTGCGAGGGGCTCCAGCACCTGGTTGTGGGTGTGCTGGTAGATCACCGAAGTCCGGAACCCGACGACCTCGCGGCGCGCCGTGAACTTGTCCATGAGGAAGCCGTGGAGGTGGTCCACGCTGGGCGCGGAGACGTGCACGATCATGTCGTCGCCGCCGGTGACGACGTAGACCGTGCTGACTTCGGGCAGGTCGGCCGCGTACGTCTTGAACGCCTCGATGACCGCCCGGCTCAGGGGGCGGATCTGGAAGTGGATGAGCGCCTGGACGTGCCGGTTGAGGGCGGCCGGGTCGACGGCCGCGTGGTAGCCGGTGATGACCCCGCGGGCGCGCAGGGCGCGGACGCGTTCGAGACAGGTCGACGGGGCGATGCCGAGTATGCGGGCGAGCTCGCGGTTGGTCTGCCGCGCATCGCGCTGCAGATGCCGGATGATCGCCGAATCAAGTTCGTCCATACGGCGAGTATGGCCTTCGCACCGAATTACCTTCGGCTGACGGCCGCGAGCGCTGTCCGCACGACTAGCTTCCCGCCATGACAGCCGCATATACGGAAGCTCTGTCCCCGCTTTTTCCCGGACCGTCGCACGAGCTGGTGCACGTCGTGCGCGGCCGCCGCAGTGGCCTCGCGATCACCATCGCGGTCCACTCGACCGCCCTCGGCCCGGCGGCCGGCGGATGCCGGATCGCCCACTACCCCTCCCCCGCCGCCGCGACCGCCGACGCCCTGCGGTTGGCCGCGGCGATGACCGAGAAGAACGCGCTGGCCGGCCTGGATCACGGCGGCGGGAAGACGGTCGTCGCCCTTCCGACCGCCATCCGGCCGACCGGCGCGGAGCGTACGGCCCTGCTCCATGACGTCGGCGACGCGATCGCCTCGCTCGGCGGCCGCTACATCGCCGGCCCGGACGTGGGAAGCGGCCCGGCGGACATGTCGGTGATCGGCGAACGCACCCCGCATGTCTGCTGCCGGCCCGTCGAGGCGGGCGGCAGCGGCGATTCCTCCCGCCACACCGCACTCGGCACCCTCGCGGCGCTGGGCGCGGTGGCCGACGAGACCTTCGGCTCACCGGAGCTCGCCGGCCGCACCTTCGGGGTGATCGGCCTGGGTGCGGTCGGCGCGCATGTCGCCCGGCTCCTGAGCCGGGCCGGCGCGCGGCTCGTCGTGACGGACATCGACCCCGCCGCCCGCGGCCTGGCCGAGGAGGTGGGCGCGGACTGGGTGGATCCGGACGACGTGCTCGCGGCCGAGGTCGACATCCTCGTGCCGGCCGCGCTCGGCGGCCTCCTGACGGCGCGCACGGTGCCGCTGCTGCGGTGCGCCGCGGTCGCCGGCCCGGCCAACAACCAGCTCGACGAACCGGCCACCGCCCGCCTCCTCGCCGCGCGCGGCATCCTCTGGGCACCGGACGTCGTGGTCAGCGCGGGAGGCGTCATCCACGCCACCGGTGTCGAGCTGCGCGGGGAGACCGAGGAACAGCTGGCCGAACGCCTCTCCGGCATCGCCGGGACGCTCCGCCGGGTCTTCCGCAGGGCCCGGACCGACCGGACCACCCCCGCCGACGCGGCCTCGGAACTCGCCCGGGAGCGTGTTCACCGGGCGGCGCCGCACCGGCCTCACTGCGCATCCGACGGAACAGGAGAACTGACGACATGACGAACCGCTGGATCGGAGTCACCGTCGACTGCGTCGATGTGGAAACGGTCGCCGGCTTCTGGAGCGCGCTGCTGGATCTCCCGGCCATGCCCGCCCGCCCCGGCTGGGTCTACCTCGGCCGTCCGGGCGATCCGCAACCCCGTCTCAACTTCCAGCCGGTGACCGGCCCGAAGCGTGACAAGGTCCGCCTGCACCTCGACGTCGGGGTCGACGACATCGACCGCGGTATCGCCCAAGTCCGCGCCCTCGGCGGCCGGTTCACTGGTGAACGGCACGACTTCGACGAAGGCGTGGTCGTGGTGATGGCCGACCCCGAGGACCATGAATTCTGTCTGGTCCAGTACTACTAGGGGGGTGAACTCCTCGGCTGAACGGGTGAGTCACTCCCTCACCCCCGAGCCGCGAAGCCATCACCCGTTGGGCGGCGGAACAGCGGAAACGGCGGGGGCCGGTGGCGGGGCCGTACCACCGAATCGGTGCGTCGACAACGCGGCAGACGGGGCCCCGACTCGC
>NZ_RSAJ01001289.1 GCF_003933965.1 Streptomyces sp. RP5T | reverse complement strand
CCACTACCGATACCCCCGCAGATACTGCATCGAAGTAAGGCAATCTGACATGGCAAACTTTTTTATTCGACGACCGATATTTGCATGGGTGCTGGCCATTATTCTGATGATGGCGGGCGCACTGGCGATCCTACAATTGCCCGTCGCCCAGTATCCAACCATTGCGCCGCCTGCGGTTTCTGTTTCGGCAAACTATCCGGGTGCTGATGCGCAGACCGTGCAGGATACAGTGACGCAGGTTATCGAACAGAATATGAACGGTATCGATAACCTGATGTATATGTCCTCCACCAGCGATTCCGCCGGTAGCGTGACAATTACCCTTACCTTCCAGTCCGGGACCGATCCTGATATCGCGCAAGTACAGGTGCAGAACAAACTCCAGCTCGCCACGCCGTTGCTGCCGCAGGAGGTTCAGCAGCAGGGGATCAGTGTTGAAA
>NZ_RSAJ01001288.1 GCF_003933965.1 Streptomyces sp. RP5T | reverse complement strand
TCACCATCCGTGCCAATGAGGCATTCGTGCTCATTTTTGCGGCGGGCCTGAGCGCCGCCGTGGCGAACGCGGCACCAGGGATAAGGCTTCGGTTTGCACCGCGATCGGACAAGGACGTTCAATCTCTGAGAGACGCCGCCGTTGATCTCGATATCGGCGTCCTGCCGATGGACAGCGGGGAACTGCGTTGCCAGACCCTTTTTCAAGACGGTTATGTCGGTCTCGCAAGGATAGGACACCCGATTTTCGATGCAGATCCGATCACTGTCGAGAACTATGCCGCCTGGGGCCATGTGGTCTTCTCACCGCAAGCGGATTTCGGCGGCGGGCCGGTCGACAGGGCGCTCGCCGAACACGGCGTTCACCGCGATGTCAGACTGATCGTGCCAAGCTTTCCGGCGGTGATCGCGGTTGCGGCGGCATCCGATTTGATCGGCGCGATTCCGAATTC
>NZ_RSAJ01001287.1 GCF_003933965.1 Streptomyces sp. RP5T | reverse complement strand
GTGCGCTCCCGGCGTCCGGGACGGCGCGGCGGGCGACGACCGTGTGGGTGATGCCGGTCTGCCAGCCGGGCAGGGGCAGGGCCCGGACGCGGTCGAATCCCCGGGCCCGGAGCCGCTCGGCGAACCGGTCGGCCGTGTCGAACTCGACGACGCTGCGCCACAGGTGCCGGTACAGGTCGCCGTCGCCGAGGGCGGTGGCGACGGGCAGGACCATGCCGCGGCACACGCCTGTCCAGACGGCACGGTGGAGGGGGCGTCCGCTGAGGGTGTACTCGTGCACGGCGAGCCGGCCGTGCGGGCCCAGCAGGTCGTGGACGGTGTCCAGCACGGCGTCGGGGTCGGCGACGTTGCGGAAGAGGTAGGCGGCGAACACGGCGTCGAAGGGGCCGTTAACCCCCGCGTCGGCGAGCGCCTCCGCCGGGGCGCACACGAACCGGACGTTGCTGGGCCACC
>NZ_RSAJ01001286.1 GCF_003933965.1 Streptomyces sp. RP5T | reverse complement strand
CCCTAGAGATACGTTGTTAAACGAGGTTGAAGAGCAAGAAGAGTTGAGTAAAGAGCAGTTACTCTCGGCGCTGAACACAGCGAAAACCGCATTGATGATGGTGGATCGAGATTTCAAAATCACCTACATCAACGAACAATCGATGACCTTATTTAAGCAGCATGAAGGGTTATTTCGTAAGTTCTGGCCAAGTTTTAGCGCCAATAAAGAGTTTTTGATGGGCGCATGCATCGACATGTTTCACCGCAACCCCGCGCATCAAAGGCAACTGCTTTCTACCCCTGCGAACTTACCTTACAGCACGGTGATTGCCATTGATGACGTACGCTTAGAGTTGAATGTGGGAGCGATGTTGGACGCGGCGGGAAACTACGTTGGCAACACCTTAGAATGGCAAGACGTCACGGAAGAGCGCCGCAAAGAAGACAGCATCGCCCGCTTGCAGGCGGCGAT
>NZ_RSAJ01001285.1 GCF_003933965.1 Streptomyces sp. RP5T | reverse complement strand
CCGCCACCCTGGACGCCACCTCGGAGGCATTCGAGTCGCAGACCGTACGGCTGCAACTGGTGTCCGGCAACGACGACCAGGTCTCCGGCCCCGCCTACAGCGGCACCGCGCGCATCTCCGCCGACCAGGAACTCCAGGCCGGTGCCGACGGTGCCGCCCCCGAGTCCGCGTGGACCGTCGACGGCACCTGCCCGACCTCGGACCGCGCAGCCGGCAAGGCCTGGAGCGCCACCTTCACCGTCACCCGCGGCGGCGCCACGGCCGGCAGCCACCGTCCCTGCCCCGAGCCGCGCACCGCCCCCTGCGCCCCCGCGGCCGTACAGAAGCCCGCCCGCGCCGGCCAGGGCGGCTCCTTCTCCGACTCCGTGCCCGCCCTGGTCGCCGGCGGTCTGCTGATCGCGGGCGCCGCGGCGGGCGCCGTGTACCGGCTGCGCCGCAGGGCCCCGGCCTCGGA
>NZ_RSAJ01001284.1 GCF_003933965.1 Streptomyces sp. RP5T | reverse complement strand
GGCTCTCGGTGATCTCGACGGACAGCTCGGCGACCGCCTGGTCCTCGATGCGGCGCGGCTGGGGTATGCCGATCGTCCACTCCTGGGCGATGCGGCCGGGCCGCGACGACAGGAGGACCACGCGCTGGGCGAGCCGCACCGCCTCGCGCACGTTGTGCGTGACGAACAGGACGCAGACCCCCGTCTCCTGCCAGACCCGGGTGAGCTCGTCGTGCAGCACGTCGCGGGTGATGGCGTCGAGCGCGGCGAACGGCTCGTCCATCAGCAGGACGTCGGAGTCCTGGGCGAGTGCGCGGGCGAGCGCGACCCGCTGGCGCATCCCCCCGGACAGCTCGTGCACCCGCTTGCGGTGCGCCCCGCCGAGGCGTAAGAGTTCGAGCAGCCGCTCGGCCTCCGCACGTCGCTCCGCGCGCTTCACACCGCGGAGCCGCAGGGTGAGTTCGATGTTCTTTCCCGCGG
>NZ_RSAJ01001283.1 GCF_003933965.1 Streptomyces sp. RP5T | reverse complement strand
GTACCGCGTCACCAGCAGCCGGTACGCCTCCCACCACCAGAACCCCGACACGGTGAACAGCACCGGCACGACCAGGAATCCGGCGAGGGCGAACAGCAGGGGGCGCCGGGAGGAGCCCAGCAGCAGCACCGCCCCGGCGACGACGGCCATGAGGGTCAGGCCGTACGACAGATAGACGGTCAGCCCGAACAGCAGCCCCGAGCAGAAACCGTACGGCGCGGGCCGGATCCCCCGCACCGCGAGGGCGAGCAGCGCCACCGCCCACGCGGCCACCGCCGCGAAGTACCCGTCCGCCGACGTGCCCACCCAGACCGCGGCCGGGGCCAGGACCAGGAACGGCGCGGCCCGGCGGGCCAGGGACTCGGCGGCGAGGGCCCGTACGGCGACCAGGCCCGCGACCGCCGTGGTCGTGCCGCCGGGGAGGCACCAGGCGCCCGCCCAGCCCCCGCCGCCCAGCCC
>NZ_RSAJ01001282.1 GCF_003933965.1 Streptomyces sp. RP5T | reverse complement strand
ACTGGACGGCGCTTCAATGATTATTGGTTATGGCGCAGAGCTGCAACAATCAACGATTACTGTACAGCAGGGCGGTGTGTTGATTCTAGACGGCAGTACGGTAAAAGGTGACGGTGTCACTTTCATTGTTGGTAACATCAATCTGAATGGTGGAAAACTGTGGCTGATCACTGATGCGGCAACGCATGTGCAACTGAAAGTGAAACGCCTGCGCGGAGAGGGAGCGATTTGCCTGCAAACCAGTGCAAAAGAAATTTCACCTGACTTCATCAATGTGAAAGGGGAAGTTACCGGGGATATACACGTTGAGATAACAGATGCCAGTCGGCAAACTCTGTGTAACGCTCTGAAATTACAGCCAGACGAAGACGGGATTGGCGCAACGCTCCAGCCTGCGTAAAAATACAGGCGCAACCCGTGAAGGTTGCGCCTTGTCTTTATTAGCGGGATGCTCGTTGC
>NZ_RSAJ01001281.1 GCF_003933965.1 Streptomyces sp. RP5T | reverse complement strand
CGGCGAACCCGTGCAGCGGATCCTGGACGCGCAGGACGTCCGGCCGCATCTGGACGTGGTGGACGTCGGCGAAGACACCGCTGCCCTGGAACGGGCCATGACCGAGGAGGCCGGCAGGGGCTTCGACCTCGGCACCCAACTGCCGCTGCGGTCCGTGCTGCTGAGGCTGACGCCGACGGAGCACGTGCTCCTCGTCGTCCTGCACCACATCGCTGCCGACGGCTGGTCCATGGACCCTCTGGCACGGGACATCGGCGCGGCCTACGCGGCCCGCCGCGCCGGACGGGACCCGCGGTTCGAGCCGTTGCCGGTGCAGTACGCCGACTACGCCGTGTGGCAACGGACCGTGCTCGGCAGTGAGACGGACCCGGACAGCCGTATCAGCAGTCAACTCGCCCACTGGCGGGACCGGCTGGCGGATCTCCCGGCCGGTACGGAGCTGCCCACCGACCGCCCCCGCC
>NZ_RSAJ01001280.1 GCF_003933965.1 Streptomyces sp. RP5T | reverse complement strand
GCTCAGGGACGCGCTGTCGGGCCGCGGCAAGGAGGACTGAGGGCCGGGGCGCCGCCCGGGAGGGCACGGCTCACGTCCCCCCGCCTCGGCGCCGCCCGGCTCTCAGGCGACCAGGGCCTCGTCCCACCCCAGCCGGTCCAGCAGCTCGCCCCGGTGCAGGTCTGCCACGGCCGCGAGCAGATCGGGGTGGCGGAGCAGCGCGGCAGCACTGCGGTCCGTCGTGTCCGGGGCGAGCAGACGGCGGAACGCGGCCGCCGAGCCCGTACTGTGCTCGCCCCGCGCGAGGCCGGCCACCGCCCGGGCGGCCAGGTCCGGGTCGCCGAGCAGACAGGCCGCCCAGCTGGCCACGACCTCGTCCACCCAGGTGCGCCAGGCGTGCTCCTCCGCGTCCCGGTCGGCGTCGGCTTCCGCGCCGGTGACCCGGTCGAGGCGGGCGGGGCCGCCCGGGCCCGCCACGCCGAC
>NZ_RSAJ01000127.1 GCF_003933965.1 Streptomyces sp. RP5T | reverse complement strand
GGCGACGGGGGCGGGCACGCCGGACCAGGACCCCGCCGCCGGGCCGGTACTGCCCGGCTCCGACGGCGACTCGTCCCTGCCCTGCCACGGTTGCCACGACGGTTGCGACACAGGAGCACCCCCTGGGCGGTCGAATGCCTCCATGATGCTCCAACGCTGCGATACCGGGACAGGTTCCCGCATCTCCAACAGGAAACCCCCGAGCGGCTCAGAGGTCCTGGAGAGCGGGCGTGAGGCCGCCGGAGCCGGAACCGCCGCCCGAGGGGGCGCCAGACGCGCTCCACGGCCTTCCCGGGCCCGGTGGGGACGGGCCCGGTGGGAACGCCGAAGGGCGGCCACCCCGTACGAAACGGGAGTGACCGCCCTTCAGTCGTTCAGACGCAGGCCCTACTGGTTGTACGGCCCGTAGTCGTAGTCCTCCAGCGGAACGGCCTGGCCGGACCCGGTGCCGAACGGCGAGTAGTCGATGTCGTCGTAGCCGACGGCCGAGTACATCGCGGCCTTGGCCTCCTCGGTCGGCTCGACCCGGATGTTGCGGTAGCGGGACAGACCCGTACCGGCCGGGATGAGCTTACCGATGATGACGTTCTCCTTGAGGCCGATGAGGCTGTCGGACTTGGCGTTGATCGCCGCGTCCGTCAGGACTCGGGTCGTCTCCTGGAAGGAGGCGGCCGACAGCCAGGATTCCGTCGCCAGCGAGGCCTTGGTGATACCCATCAGCTGCGGACGACCGGAGGCCGGGTGACCGCCCTCCTGGACCACACGACGGTTCTCGGTCTCGAACTTCGAGCGCTCGACCAGCTCGCCGGGCAGCAGCTCGGCGTCGCCGGACTCGATGATCGTCACGCGGCGCAGCATCTGCCGGATGATGATCTCGATGTGCTTGTCGTGGATCGACACACCCTGCGAGTTGTAGACCTTCTGGACCTCGCCGACCAGGTGTACCTGGACGGCACGCTGGCCCAGGATGCGCAGCACGTCGTGCGGGTTGGTGGCACCCACGGTGAGCTTCTGGCCCACCTCGACGTGCTCGCCCTCGCTGACCAGGAGTCGGGCGCGCTTCGAGATCGGGAACGCCGTCTCGTCGCTGCCGTCGTCCGGCGTGATGACGATCTTCTTGGTCTTCTCGGTCTCCTCGATCCGCACGCGGCCCTGGGCCTCGGAGATCGGGGCGACACCCTTCGGGGTACGGGCCTCGAAGAGCTCGACGACACGCGGCAGACCCTGGGTGATGTCGTCACCGGCCACACCACCGGTGTGGAAGGTACGCATCGTCAGCTGGGTACCGGGCTCACCGATGGACTGGGCGGCGATGATGCCGACCGCCTCACCGATGTCGACCAGCTTGCCGGTGGCCAGCGAGCGGCCGTAGCACATGGCGCAGGTGCCGACGGCGGACTCGCAGGTCAGGACCGAGCGGGTCTTGACCGTCTCGACACCGTGCTTGACCAGCTCGTCGATGAGCACGTCACCGAGGTCGGTACCGGCCGGGGCCAGCACCTTGCCGTCGACGACGATGTCCTCGGCGAGGCAGCGCGCGTACACGGAGGTCTCGACGTCGTCCGCCTTGCGCAGGACGCCGTCGGCGCCGCGCTCGGCGATCGCGAGCTTGAGGCCACGGTCGGTGCCGCAGTCCTCCTCGCGGATGATGACGTCCTGCGAGACGTCCACCAGACGACGGGTCAGGTAACCCGAGTCGGCGGTACGCAGGGCGGTGTCGGCCAGACCCTTACGGGCACCGTGCGTGGAGATGAAGTACTCCAGCACGGACAGGCCCTCACGGAAGGACGCCTTGATGGGACGCGGGATCGTCTCGTTCTTGGCGTTCGACACCAGACCACGCATACCGGCGATCTGCCGCATCTGCATCATGTTTCCTCGGGCACCCGAGTCAACCATCATGAAGATGGGGTTCGTCTTGGGGAAGTTCGCGTTCATCGCCTCGGCGACCTCGTTGGTCGCCTTGGTCCAGATCGCGATGAGCTCCTGCGTGCGCTCTTCCTTGGTGATCAGACCGCGCTCGTACTGCTTCTGGACCTTCTCGTCCTGCGCCTCGTAGCCCTTGACGATCTCCTTCTTCGCCTCGGGAACGACGACGTCGGAGATGGCCACGGTGACACCGGAACGGGTCGCCCAGTAGAAGCCGGCCGCCTTCAGGTTGTCGAGCGTCGCCGCCACGATGACCTTGGGGTAGCGCTCGGCCAGGTCGTTGACGATCTCGGAGAGCTGCTTCTTGCCCACCGAGTAGTCGACGAACGGGTAGTCCTCGGGCAGCAGCTCGTTGAAGAGCGCGCGGCCCAGCGTGGTGCGCAGGCGGAACGTGTCCCCCTGCTGCCACTCCGGCTCGCCCTCCTCCTGCGCCGGCGGCGTCCAGCCCCGCGGCGGGATGGTGCCCACCGGGAAGCGGATGTCGATCTGCGACTGGAGCGCCAGCTCGCCGGCGTCGAACGCCATGATCGCCTCGGCCGTGGAGCCGAACGCGCGGCCCTCGCCCTTGGTGTCACGCAGCTCGCCGTCGGTGGTGAGGAAGAACAGACCGAGGACCATGTCCTGGGTCGGCATCGTCACCGGACGGCCGTCGGCGGGCTTGAGGATGTTGTTCGAGGACAGCATCAGGATGCGGGCCTCGGCCTGCGCCTCCGCGGACAGCGGCAGGTGCACGGCCATCTGGTCACCGTCGAAGTCCGCGTTGAACGCGGTGCAGACGAGCGGGTGGATCTGGATGGCCTTGCCCTCGACCAGCTGCGGCTCGAAGGCCTGGATGCCGAGGCGGTGCAGGGTGGGAGCACGGTTCAGCAGAACCGGGTGCTCGGCGATGACCTCTTCGAGGACGTCGTACACGACCGTACGGCCGCGCTCCACCATGCGCTTCGCCGACTTGATGTTCTGCGCGTGGTTCAGGTCGACCAGGCGCTTCATCACGAACGGCTTGAACAGCTCCAGCGCCATCGCCTTCGGCAGACCGCACTGGTGCAGCTTCAGCTGCGGACCGACGACGATCACGGAACGCGCGGAGTAGTCCACACGCTTGCCGAGCAGGTTCTGGCGGAATCGACCCTGCTTGCCCTTCAGCATGTCGCTGAGGGACTTCAGCGGGCGGTTACCGGGACCGGTGACCGGACGGCCACGACGACCGTTGTCGAACAGGGCGTCGACGGCTTCCTGGAGCATGCGCTTCTCGTTGTTCACGATGATCTCGGGCGCACCGAGGTCGAGAAGGCGCTTCAGGCGGTTGTTCCGGTTGATCACACGGCGGTACAGGTCGTTCAGGTCGGAGGTCGCGAAGCGGCCACCGTCCAGCTGCACCATCGGGCGAAGGTCCGGCGGGATGACCGGGACGCAGTCGAGGACCATGCCCTTGGGGCTGTTGGAGGTCTGCAGGAAGGCAGACACGACCTTCAGCCGCTTCAGGGCGCGGGTCTTCTTCTGGCCCTTGCCGGTACGGATGATCTCGCGGAGGCGCTCGGCCTCCTCGTCGAGGTCGAAGGACTCCAGGCGCTTCTGCAGCGCCGCGGCACCCATCGAACCGTCGAAGTACGTGCCGAAGCGGTCCCGCAGCTCGCGGTAGAGCAGCTCGTCACCTTCGAGGTCCTGGACCTTGAGGTTCTTGAAGCGGGTCCACACCTCGTCGAGACGGTCGATCTCGCGCTGCGCACGGTCGCGCAGCTGCTTCATCTCACGCTCGGCACCCTCGCGCACCTTGCGGCGCACGTCGGCCTTGGCGCCCTCGGCCTCCAGCTCGGCCAGGTCGCTTTCCAGCTTCTTGGCGCGGGCCTCCAGGTCGGCGTCGCGACGGTTCTCGACCTGCTGACGCTCCACGGAGACGTGCGCCTCCAGGGAGGGCAGGTCACGCGTGCGGCGCTCCTCGTCGACGTACGTGATCATGTACGCCGCGAAGTAGATGACCTTCTCGAGGTCCTTGGGAGCCAGGTCGAGCAGGTAGCCCAGACGCGACGGGACGCCCTTGAAGTACCAGATGTGCGTGACAGGGGCGGCCAGTTCGATGTGGCCCATCCGCTCACGGCGCACCTTGGCGCGAGTGACCTCGACGCCGCAGCGCTCACAGATGATGCCCTTGAAGCGGACACGCTTGTACTTGCCGCAGTAGCACTCCCAGTCCCGGGTCGGACCGAAGATCTTCTCGCAGAAGAGTCCGTCCTTCTCGGGCTTGAGGGTGCGGTAGTTGATGGTCTCGGGCTTCTTGACCTCGCCGTGGCTCCACTGACGGATGTCGTCAGCGGTGGCCAGACCGATCCGGAGCTCATCGAAGAAGTTGACGTCGAGCACTATGCGTCAATCCCTCTCAGGGTTGTAAGTCTTGGGGTCTGATACGGGGGTCCTGGGGCCGGCCGGAGGTTCCTCACCAGGTCCTCCGGCCGGACTCCCGTCAGACCTCTTCGACGCTGCTCGGCTCGCGCCGGGACAGGTCGATGCCGAGCTCCTCCGCCGCGCGGAAGACGTCCTCGTCGGTGTCACGCATTTCGATGGACATACCGTCGCTGGACAGCACCTCCACGTTGAGGCAGAGAGACTGCATCTCCTTGATGAGCACCTTGAAGGACTCGGGGATGCCGGGCTCGGGGATGTTCTCGCCCTTGACGATGGCCTCGTAGACCTTCACGCGGCCGGTGACGTCGTCGGACTTGATGGTCAGCAGTTCCTGGAGGGCGTACGCGGCGCCGTATGCCTCCAGCGCCCACACCTCCATCTCACCGAAGCGCTGGCCACCGAACTGGGCCTTACCACCCAGCGGCTGCTGGGTGATCATCGAGTACGGACCGGTCGAGCGGGCGTGCAGCTTGTCGTCGACCAGGTGGTGCAGCTTGAGGATGTACATGTACCCGATCGAGATCGGGTCCGGGAACGGCTCACCGGAGCGGCCGTCGAACAGCCTCGCCTTACCGGTCGGCTGCACCATGCGCTCGCCGTCGCGGTTCGGGATGGTGTGCTGGAGGAGACCCGCCAGCTCGTCCTCGCGGGCACCGTCGAAGACCGGGGTGGCGACGTTGGTGCCGGGCGCGACGGAGTCGGCACCGATCACCTGGAGGCGCTGCGCCCAGTCCTCGGCGAGGCCGGAGACGTCCCAGCCGCGGCTGGCGAGCCAGCCGAGGTGGATCTCCAGGACCTGTCCCGGGTTCATTCGGGACGGCACACCGAGCGGGTTGAGGATGATGTCGACCGGAGTTCCGTCCTCGAGGAACGGCATGTCCTCGATCGGAAGGATCTTCGAGATAACACCCTTGTTGCCGTGCCGGCCGGCGAGCTTGTCACCGTCCGTGATCTTGCGCTTCTGCGCCACGTAGACACGAACCAGCTGGTTCACGCCCGGCGGCAGCTCGTCGCCCTCTTCACGGTCGAAGACGCGGACGCCGATGACCTTGCCGATCTCGCCGTGCGGCACCTTCAGCGAGGTGTCACGGACCTCACGGGCCTTCTCACCGAAGATCGCACGGAGCAGGCGCTCCTCCGGGGTCAGCTCGGTCTCACCCTTGGGCGTGACCTTGCCGACGAGGATGTCGCCGGCGACGACCTCGGCACCGATACGGATGATGCCGCGCTCGTCGAGGTCCGCGAGGACCTCCTCGGAGACGTTCGGGATGTCCCGGGTGATCTCCTCGGGGCCGAGCTTGGTGTCACGGGCGTCGACCTCGTGCTCCTCGATGTGGATCGAGGAGAGGACGTCGTCCTGCACGAGGCGCTGCGACAGGATGATCGCGTCCTCGTAGTTGTGGCCCTCCCACGGCATGAACGCCACGAGCAGGTTCTTGCCCAGCGCCATCTCGCCGTTCTGGGTGGCCGGACCGTCGGCCAGGACCTGGCCCTCGATGATCCGGTCGCCCTCGTTGACGATGACCTTCTGGTTGACCGAGGTGCCCTGGTTGGAGCGGGCGAACTTGGCCAGGCGGTACGTGATGTACGTGCCGTCGTCGTTGGCGGTGGTGATGTAGTCCGCGGAGACCTCCTGGACCACACCGGCCTTCTCGGCCTTGACCACGTCGCCGGCGTCGACGGCGGAGCGGTACTCCATGCCGGTGCCGACGAGCGGGGACTCGCTCTTGATGAGCGGCACGGCCTGACGCATCATGTTCGCGCCCATGAGGGCACGGTTGGCGTCGTCGTGCTCCAGGAAGGGGATCATGGCGGTCGCGACCGACACCATCTGGCGCGGCGAGACGTCCATGTAGTCGACGTCGTCACCGGGGACGTAGTCGACCTCGCCGCCACGACGGCGGACCAGGACCCGGGCCTCCTCGAACCGCATGTCGTCGTTGAGCGTGGCGTTGGCCTGCGCGATGACGAAGCGGTCCTCCTCGTCGGCCGTCAGGTAGTCGACCTCGTCGGTGACCACACCGCCGGTGACCTTGCGGTACGGCGTCTCCACGAAACCGAACGCGTTGACGCGGCCGTAGGAGGCGAGCGAACCGATCAGACCGATGTTCGGGCCTTCCGGCGTCTCGATCGGGCACATGCGGCCGTAGTGCGAGGGGTGCACGTCACGGACCTCGAAGCCGGCCCGCTCACGGGAGAGACCACCCGGGCCAAGAGCCGACAGACGGCGCTTGTGGGTGAGACCCGACAGCGGGTTGTTCTGGTCCATGAACTGCGACAGCTGGCTGGTGCCGAAGAACTCCTTGATGGAGGCGACGACCGGCCGGATGTTGATCAGGGTCTGCGGCGTGATCGCCTCGACGTCCTGGGTCGTCATGCGCTCACGGACGACGCGCTCCATACGAGCCAGACCCGTGCGGACCTGGTTCTGGATGAGCTCGCCGACGCTGCGCAGACGACGGTTGCCGAAGTGGTCGATGTCGTCGGTCTCGACGACGATCGACGTGCCGCTGTCACCGGTGGTCTCGGTCTCGCCCGCGTGCAGCTTCACCAGGTACTTGATCGTCGAGATGATGTCCTCGACGGTCAGGATGCCCGCGTCCAGCGGAGCGTCCGCACCCAGCTTCTTGTTGACCTTGTAGCGGCCGACCTTGGCGAGGTCGTAACGCTTGGGGTTGAAGTAGAGGTTCTCCAGAAGGGTCTGGGCGGCCTCACGCGTGGGCGGCTCGCCCGGACGCAGCTTGCGGTAGATGTCGAGCAGCGCGTCGTCCTGGCCCTGGGTGTGGTCCTTCTCCAGGGTGGCGCGCATCGACTCGTACTCGCCGAACTCCTCGAGGATCTGCTCGGTGGTCCAGCCGAGAGCCTTCAGGAGGACGGTGACGGACTGCTTGCGCTTGCGGTCGATGCGGACACCGACCATGTCGCGCTTGTCGATCTCCATCTCCAGCCAGGCACCCCGGGAGGGGATGATCTTGGCCGAGAAGATGTCCTTGTCGGACGTCTTGTCGATGGAGGAGTCGAAGTAGACACCCGGCGAGCGGACCAGCTGCGACACCACGACACGCTCGGTGCCGTTGATGACGAAGGTGCCCTTGTTGGTCATGAGCGGGAAGTCGCCCATGAAGACCGTCTGGGACTTGATCTCGCCGGTCTCGTTGTTGGTGAACTCCGCCGTCACGAAGAGCGGGGCGGCGTACGTGAAGTCGCGCTCCTTGCACTCGTCGATGCTGTTCTTCGGCGGTTCGAAACGGTGGTCGCGGAACGTCAGCGACATCGACCCGGAGAAGTCCTCGATCGGGGAGATCTCCTCGAAGATCTCCTCCAGACCGGACTTGGTGGGGACGTCCTGACCGGACTCCAGAGCCTCCTCGACCCGACTCTGCCAGGCGGTGTTCCCGAGCAGCCAGTCAAAGCTCTCGGTCTGCAGCGCGAGCAGGTTGGGAACCTCGAGAGGCTCCTTGATCTTTGCAAAAGAGATGCGCAGCGGGGCGGTGCTGGCGCCGTTGTTCGTATTCGCGGTCGAGGCAGTGCGCGAGGCGGCCAAGAGGGGGTCCTTCCGAGGGCTCGGACTCACTACGCGCTCCCCGGGCCCTCCTCCGCGGCACAGAGGACAGGTCTCTCCGATTTGGCCGAAGGGCCAGGTCAGAGATGGTCCGGTCATCGATGCTGAGGCGAGGGCAGACCCCTGGTGACGGGCAGGGGACAGCTAACAGGCAGCGCAAAGGGTCAGTGTAGCCACTTGGCGCACTGATGTCCAGCCCTGCTTTTCTGCCCAGTCTTCAAAAACTCTCGCTGCCCTCAACGTCCTCGGCATGGTGCCCTCAACGCACGTTGATACTGCCCTCTTCGTCGCCGATCCATGCCTCGGATTCGGACCGTTCTGACGACGCGTCCTGAGAATTGCGCGCTGCGTGCGGTTCGTCAAGGCCCCCCTGCCGGAACCAGGGGTTCCGGGAGACACGACGAAGATCACCATACCCCTCGCCCACGAGGCCGCAAGGCAACCGTGACCGCGCCTCCAGGAACGCCGAAGAGCGACCACCCGGATGGATGATCGCTCTTCGGTGCTTGCGCGTTACAGGCCCAGCGGGACCTGTGGGGTGTTACTTGACCTCGACGGAGGCGCCGGCGCCCTTGAGGGACTCGGCGGCCTTCTCGGCGGCGTCCTTGGCGACCTTCTCGAGAACGGGCTTCGGGGCGCCGTCCACGAGGTCCTTGGCCTCCTTGAGACCCAGGGAGGTCAGCTCACGCACGACCTTGATGACCTGGATCTTCTTGTCGCCGGCACCGGTGAGGATGACGTCGAACTCGTCCTTCTCCTCCTCGACCGGGGCGGCGGGGCCACCCTGGGCCGGGCCCGCGACGGCGACGGCCGCGGCGGCGGTGACGTCGAACTTCTCCTCGAAGGCCTTCACGAATTCGGAGAGCTCGATGAGGGTCATCTCCTCGAACTGCGCGAGCAGGTCTTCCTGGCTGAGCTTCGCCATGATGGGCGATCCTTCCACTAATTTCGGCAGGTGCCGGATGTATCGATACGGCGGGCGTACTTACGGCCCGCTACGACCCGCGCCTCAGGCGGCACGGATCAATGCGCGAGCCGAGTTACTCGGCACCGCCCTGCTCGTCCTGCTTGGCGCGCAGCGCGTCCACGGTGCGGACGAGCTTCGACGGGAGCGCCTGGAAGACCTGAGCAGCCTGAGTCTGCTTGCCCTTGAAGGCGCCCGCCAGCTTGGCGAGCAGAACCTCGCGGGACTCGAGGTCCGCGAGCTTCTTGATCTCATCGGCGGACAGCGCCTTGCCGTCAAGGACACCGCCCTTGATGACGAGGTTCGGGTTGTCCTTGGCGAAGTCACGAAGACCCTTCGCCGACGTCACCGGGTCACCGGTGATGAAGGCAACCGCCGTCGGACCGTTGAACAGGTCGTCGAGCGTCGAGATCCCGGCCTCGTTGGCCGCGATCTTGGTCAGCGTGTTCTTCACCACGGCGTACTGGGCGTCTTCACCGAGCGAACGACGCAGCGTCTTGAGCTGCGCCACGGTGAGACCCCGGTACTCGGTCAGCACGGCGGCGTTCGAGCTGCGGAACTGCTCCGTCAGCTCGGCTACCGCGGCAGCCTTGTCGGGCCTTGCCATAGAGCGTCGGCCTCCTTCCGGGTGATGAGGACCGCTCAGAAGGGGCTGCACAAAACGAAACGCCCCGGCGCAGGCGCACGGGGCGTAGCTCAACCGGAATCACATACGCAATGCACGTGGTTCTGGGAACACATCCACAGTCACCTGCGCGGGTCGTCCGCAGTCTTCAGCGGATCCTTCGGCCACCGCCCCCTCTTGCGAGGACGCGGCAACGACCAGCGGTCTTTGGCTTCTGCAGGAGCGTACGTGACCGGATCCCTGTCAAGCAAATCCGGTCCTGTGCCGCTCAGCTGTTCTGGAGCTCCTTCATCATCTCGGCCAGGTCGGCGGTCTCGCCCGCGGGCGGCGCCGTGACGGTCACCGGCTTGTTGTAGTCGAGGAAGGTGAAGGTCATGTCGAACTTGCCCTTGTCGGCGTCGCCCTGCATGCGGAACTGCTTGGCGTGGTCCTCGTCGTCGACCCACATGTCCATCGTGAACTTGTCGAGGCCCAGCTTCTCGAGCTGCTCGGTGCTTTTCTCGCGCTGCTCACGGACCTTCTTGTCGGCGTCCTTGAAGGAGGCCTTCAGCTCGGCCAGCGTGACGTCGCCCGAGTAGTGCGTGGTCTCGACCCCGTCGACGGTCTCGGTGCCGACCTTCTTCACGTCCTTGGCCCCGCTGAGGAAGGAGGACATGGAGGCCGGGTTCTGGTCGGCCTGGCCGGCGCCGGACGCGGCCGCGCCGAGGTCGCCGTCCTTGCCGAGCGAGGACAGGTCGAACTTCATCCACTTCTTGCCGTCCATCTCCTTGGCCATGTCGGCGTTGCCGCCGATGTACATGGCCTTGTCGACGAGCCGGATCTCCGCGGAGCCCTGTCCGGCCGCGGTCATCTTCATGCTCATCGCGATGTCGGGCTTGGTGCGCATGGCGGCCTCGGCGTTGACCTGCCCCTGGCCGGGCATCTCGCCCTTCATGCGGTAGTGGAAGGAGGTGATGTCCTCCGTGTTCTTCGCCGCCTTGGCGACCGCCGCCGCGGGCGTCATCTTCGGCGACTCCTCGCCGCCCTTGGAACAGCTGACCGCACCTGCGGCGAGGGCCACGGCGGCGAGACCGGCGCCGAGGGCCCGGCGGTGCGTGGAACGTCGTACGGAAGTAGCCATTGATTCCCCCCAAGGAACACATGGTCGATTCACAGCAAGACCGCGAGCTTAACCGAGCGGGGCGCGAGGGATCCGTGAATTCCGTGCGGATCAGGTGGGGTTGGTGCCCGACTGTGACAGGAGGTTCCCGAAGTCCTCGGTGTCGGCGGCCGGCGGCTCGCGTACGGCGACCTTGACGCCGTAGTCGCCGTAGTGGGCGGTCTGGGTCACCGTGCCGTTCGCCGTGCTGGTCCTCTCGACCTTCTTGACCAGCAGGTCCTGGTCGTTGATCCAGATGTCGACGGTCTCGGCGGTGACGTCGGCCTCCTGGAGGCGCTCGCGCAGTTCGGCGTCGGTGACGTCCCCGACGTCCACGGTGCCGGCGTAGTGCGTGGTGCCGCGGCCGTGCACGGTCTCCCGGCCGAGCGTGCGCACGTCGTCGGAGTCCAGCAGCAGCCGCACCGACTGGCCGGGGGTGGTGGAGCGCATCTGGTCGGCGAGCTCGGCGCCCCCGCCGAGGGCCTTGAGGTCGTCGTAGGCGTACCTGAGCCAGTGCTTGCCGCCGGTCCTCGCGGCGAAGGTGTCGCCCATGCGCGCGTAGTAGGCGTCGGAGAGGTAGCGGGCCTGCATGGAGGTGACGCCGAGGCCGCGCATCGTCTCGGCGGTGGTGCCGCCGGTGTACGTGATGGTGAGCGAGCCGGAGAGGCCGTCGTTCCAGGCGAGGACGCCGTCGGCGGTCAGGGAGAGCTGTGTGCCCATCACGGTGGTGGAGCTCACCCGGGCGCTGCGGGCCCGCTCGGTGGCACGCTCCGCGACGCGCAAGGCCGGGAGGGAGGCGGGCGCCGAGGCCGTGGGCGCCTCCTTGGCCGGCCGCTCGGCGGGGACGGAGGACGTGCAGGCGGCGAGTCCCGCCAGTGCGGCGGCCGTCGTGAGCCGGACGGTCGTCCTCTTCATGCGTCCCCCTGGTACAAGTGCCCTGCTCGCACGCTAACTCAGAGCACAGTCCCCGCACATGGGAACGGGCCCCGCACCGGGAAAGGTGCGGGGCCCGTGAACCTGCCGGTGTCTCAGACCGCGGCCGGGTCCTCCTCGACGAGGAGGTTGCGGGTGCGGTTGGAGTCCAGCGGAATGCCGGGGCCCATCGTGGTGCTGATGGCGGCCTTCTTGATGTAGCGACCCTTGGCGGCGGACGGCTTCAGACGGAGGATCTCCTCCAGCGCCGCGCCGTAGTTCTCCACCAGCTTGGTGTCGTCGAACGACGTCTTGCCGATGATGAAGTGCAGGTTCGAGTGCTTGTCGACGCGGAACTCGATCTTGCCGCCCTTGATGTCGTTGACAGCCTTGGTGACATCGGGGGTGACGGTGCCGGTCTTGGGGTTCGGCATGAGACCACGGGGACCGAGCACGCGGCCGAGGCGGCCGACCTTGCCCATGAGGTCCGGGGTGGCGACGACGGCGTCGAAGTCCAGACGGCCCTTCGACACCTCGTCGATGAGCTCGTCGGCGCCGACGATGTCGGCGCCCGCGGCACGAGCGGCCTCGGCACGGTCACCGGTCGCGAAGACCAGGACCCGGGCGGTCTTACCGGTGCCGTGCGGGAGGTTCACGGTGCCACGGACCATCTGGTCCGCCTTGCGCGGGTCGACACCCAGACGGAAGGCGACCTCGACGGTGCCGTCGAACTTCGACGTGGAGGTCTCCTTGGCGAGACGGACGGCCTCGAGCGGGGCGTACAGCTTCTCCCGGTCGATCTTCTCGTCCGCAGCGCGAAGGGCCTTGCTGCGCTTGCTCACAACTGCTCCTGTGTGTTCTGAAAGGAGTCGTGGTACGGGCCGAGCAGGCCCTGCCACTTCTGCTTGATGTACGGGGGGTTGGGGCTCAGCCCTCGACCGTGACGCCCATGGAACGCGCGGTGCCGGCGATGATCTTCGCGGCGGCGTCCAGGTCGTTGGCGTTGAGGTCGGGCATCTTGGTGGTGGCGATCTCGCGGACCTGCGCCTCGGTGATCTTGGCGACCTTGGTCTTGTGCGGCTCGCCGGAGCCCTTCTCCACGCCCGCGGCCTTGAGGATCATCTTCGCGGCCGGCGGGGTCTTGGTGATGAAGGTGAAGGAGCGGTCCTCGTAGACCGTGATCTCCACCGGGATCACCCAGCCACGCTGCGACTCGGTGGCCGCGTTGTAGGCCTTGCAGAACTCCATGATGTTGACGCCGTGCTGACCCAGCGCGGGGCCGACCGGCGGAGCCGGGTTGGCGGCACCGGCCTGGATCTGGAGCTTGATGAGCCCCGTGACCTTCTTCTTCTTGGGAGGCATAGCTCTCCGGGTCCTTTCGATTCGGGTCCTGCCTGCGCGCGGGGACCACCCGAACGCAGGCATACCGCACAACGATAACGGGTATAGATGCGCGGCCAAAAACCGAGCAGGTCAGACGAGCTGTGACAGCCCGCCTGACCTGGTCGGAAGCTCTGTCCGGAAGAAAGTCAGTTCTTCTGGATCTGGTCGAAGCTCAGCTCGACCGGGGTCTCGCGGCCGAAGATCTCGACGAGGCCCTTGACCTTCTTCGAGTCGGCGTTGATCTCGTTGATGGTCGCCTGGAGGGTGGCGAAGGGGCCGTCCGTGACGGTGACCGAGTCGCCGACCTCGAAGTCCAGGACCTGGACCTCGACCTTGCGGGCCGGAGCCGGCTTGCCCTCGGCCTCGGCGGCCTCGCGGGCGGCCTTCTCCTCGGCCTCCGGGGCGAGCATCTTGACGATCTCGTCCAGGGTCAGCGGGTACGGGTCGTAGGCGTTGCCCACGAAGCCGGTGACGCCGGGGGTGTTGCGGACGACGCCCCAGGACTCGTTCGTCAGGTCCATGCGGACGAGAACGTAGCCGGGGAGCTTGTTCTGGCGGATCGTCTTGCGGTCGCCGTTCTTGATCTGGACGACCTCTTCCTGCGGCACCTCGGCCTGGAAGATGTAGTCCTCGACGTTCAGCGAGACGGCACGCTGCTCGAGGTTGGTCTTCACGCGGTTCTCGTAACCGGCGTAGGTGTGGATGACGTACCACTCGCCGGGCAGCGTCCGCAGTTCCTCGCGCAGGGCGGCGACGGGGTCGACCGGCTCGGCCGGCTCCTCCTCGGCTTCCGCCTCGTCCTCTTCCTCGTCCTCGACGGCCTCGACGTCGCCGCCGGACTCGTCCTCGACGTGGAGGGCGGATTCCTCGGCGGGCTCGCCGGCCTCGGCGTCGGCAGCCTCGACCTCGTCCAGGTCCTCGTCCGCGCCCTCGACGATGTCGAGCTCGTCGTCGACAGACTCGTCGGGCTCGATGGCGTCGTTCAGGTTCTGGTCAGACACGGTGGCTGCTTCTTCCTGGATACAAGGGGTGGAACATGCGAAAAGGGGCGCCGGTAACCTCGGCGCCCTTCGCTCTGTGCTCAGCCGAATACGTACTTGGCGGCGTGGTTGAGTCCATAGTCAATCACGGTCACCAGACCGATCATGACGAGGACGAAGACGATCACCACGGTCGTGTACGTCGTCAGCTGGTTCCGCGACGGCCAGACGACCTTGCGGAGTTCTGCGACGATCTGCCGGTAGAAGATCGCGAGACGCTTCAGCGGGCCCTTCTTGGCACGCTTGCCGCCCTTGCGGGCCTTCTTCTTGGACTCCGGCACTTCGTCCTGGGCGCCAGGCGTGTCGATGGAGCCCACGGCATCCGCCATTCGTCCTCACCTGTTCCCGGGTCGTGGCCGTGCCGCGCCCGGTTGGAGCCGCACGGCGGTGCATTGCTGTACGTACATGCGCACACATCCTGGCGAAGGTGTGTGTAGCAGGGCCGGAGGGACTTGAACCCCCAACCGCCGGTTTTGGAGACCGGTGCTCTACCAATTGAGCTACGACCCTTTGTGTGCCCCCCAACGTACCGCATCCGACCGGGTGCTCGGTGTGCACCTGGAGGGGCGGCTGCTGAAGGCCAACGAGGTGAGAGTGTACGTGGTCCACGGCCCCTCGTCGAACAGAAAGCGCCCGTAGGGGCATTGGGGACGGAAGATCGCCCAGCGTGCGGGGCGAATCCGGACGGTTGTTCAGCTCTTGTTCAGTCTGTGAAACCAGTGTGCCGGGGAAGTTTCCGGTCTGGAACGATGGGCCCCATGAGCGCTGCAACCCCTCCCACCGAGCGCCGGGTCTCCGCCCGAGTCGGCGCGATCTCCGAGTCCGCCACCCTCGCCGTGGACGCCAAGGCCAAGGCCCTCAAGGCCGCGGGGCGGCCGGTGATCGGCTTCGGCGCCGGTGAACCGGACTTCCCGACCCCGGACTACATCGTCCAGGCCGCGATCGAGGCCTGCTCGAACCCGAAGTACCACCGCTACACGCCGGCCGGCGGCCTCCCCGAGCTGAAGGCCGCGATCGCCGCCAAGACGCTGCGCGACTCCGGCTACGAGGTCGACCCGTCCCAGATCCTGGTGACGAACGGCGGCAAGCAGGCCATCTACGAGGCCTTCGCCGCGATCCTCGACCCGGGCGACGAGGTCATCGTCCCGGCGCCGTACTGGACCACCTACCCGGAGTCGATCCGGCTGGCCGGCGGTGTCCCGGTGGAGGTCGTCGCCGACGAGACGACCGGCTACCGGGTCTCCGTCGAGCAGCTGGAGGCGGCCCGCACCGAGCGGACCAAGGTCGTCCTGTTCGTCTCCCCCTCCAACCCGACCGGCGCCGTCTACAGCCAGGCCGACGCCGAGGCGATCGGCCGCTGGGCCGTCGAGCACGGCCTGTGGGTGCTGACCGACGAGATCTACGAGCACCTCGTCTACGGCGACGCCGAGTTCACCTCGCTGCCCGCGCTCCTGCCCGAGCTGCGCGACAAGTGCGTCGTGGTCAACGGTGTCGCGAAGACGTACGCCATGACGGGCTGGCGGGTCGGCTGGATCATCGGCCCGAAGGACGTCGTCAAGGCCGCGACCAACCTCCAGTCGCACGCCACGTCCAACGTGTCGAACGTCGCCCAGGTCGCGGCCCTCGCCGCGGTCTCCGGCAACCTCGACGCGGTGGCCGAGATGCGCACCGCCTTCGACCGGCGCCGCAGGACGATCGTCCGCATGCTCAACGAGATCGACGGCGTGCTCTGCCCGGAGCCCGAGGGCGCCTTCTACGCCTACCCGTCGGTCAAGGCCCTGCTGGGCAAGGAGATCCGCGGCAAGCGTCCGCAGGACACCGTCGAGCTGGCCGCGCTGATCCTGGAGGAGGCCGAGGTCGCGGTCGTCCCGGGCGAGGCCTTCGGCACGCCGGGCTATCTGCGGCTGTCGTACGCCCTGGGTGACGAGGACCTCGTCGAGGGCGTCAGCCGCATCCAGAAGCTGCTGGCGGAGGCGCGCGACTGAGGTCGCCGTACCGGAAGCACCCCCTCCTGTGAGGGGGTGCTTTTTTGTGCGAGCAAGACCACTAAAGGGGAAAGTGGTACCGGGACGCCCGTCACGTACGGCAGGATCCTGGAATGGAGCGTGTACGTGATGTCTCTGAGCTGCCGAAAGCCCACCTGCATCTGCACTTCACCGGCTCGATGCGCCCGGGGACGGTTCTGGAACTGGCCGACAAGTACGGCGTACGACTGCCCGAGGCGCTGGTCGACGCACTGACCAGCGGAGAACCGCCGAGGCTGCGGGCGACGGACGAGCGGGGCTGGTTCCGGTTCCAGCGGCTGTACGACGCGGCGCGCTCGTGTCTGAGGGAGCCCGAGGACATCCGGCGGCTGGTGCGGGAGGCCGCGGAGGAGGACGTCCGCGACGGTTCGGGGTGGCTGGAGATCCAGGTCGACCCGACGTCGTACGCGCCCCGGCTCGGCGGGCTGATCCCGGCGCTGGAGATCATCCTGGACGCGGTGGAGACGACCTCGCGGGAGACCGGGCTCGGGATGCGGGTGCTGGTCGCCGCGAACCGGATGAAGCACCCCCTGGACGCGCGCACCCTGGCCCGGCTCGCGGTGCGGTACGCGGACAAGGGCGTGGTGGGCTTCGGGCTCTCCAACGACGAACGCCGGGGCATGGCACGGGACTTCGACCGGGCCTTCCACATCGCGCGCGAGGGCGGACTGCTGTCGGCGCCGCACGGCGGCGAGCTGGCAGGTCCGTCGTCGGTACGGGACTGCCTCGACGACCTGGACGCGCACCGCATCGGTCACGGGGTGCGCGCGGCCGACGACCCCCGGCTGCTGAAGCGGCTGGCGGACCGGCAGGTGACGTGCGAGGTGTGCCCGGCGTCGAACGTGGCCCTCGGGGTCTACGAGAAGCACGAGGACGTGCCGCTGCGGCGGCTCTTCGAGGCCGGTGTGCCGATGGCGCTGGGCGCCGACGACCCGCTGCTGTTCGGGTCCCGGCTGGCCGCGCAGTACGAGATCGCGCGGCGGTACCACGACTTCTCGGACGCGGAACTGGCGGAGCTGGCCCGGCAGTCGGTACGGGCCTCGGCGGCCTCGGAGGACGTCAAGGCGAAGCTGCTGTCCGGGGTGGACGACTGGCTGAACCAGCCGGTCGACTGAACCGGGCCTGGTCGGCTACAGGCTGACGCCCACCGTCACCGGCTCGTTGACCAGCGTGATGCCGAAGGTGTCGCGTACGCCCGCCACGACCTCCCGGGCCAGGTCGAGGAGGTCCTCGGTGGTGGCGTCGCCCCGGTTGGTGAGGGCGAGGGTGTGCTTGGTGGAGATGCGGGCGGGGCCGGTGCCGTAGCCCTTGGTGAACCCGGCCTTGTCGATGAGCCAGGCCGCGGAGGTCTTGGTGCGGCCGTCGCCCGCGGGGTACGCCGGGGGTTCGGTGGCCTCGCCGAGGTGGTGCTTCACGCGCGCGTGGAACTGCGTGAACTGTTCGGCTGTGAGGATGGGGTTGGTGAAGAAGGAGCCCGCCGACCAGGTGTCGTGGTCGTCCGGGTCCAGGACCATGCCCTTGCCCGCGCGCAGCCGCAGGACGGTCGCGCGGGCGTCGGTGAGGGGGACGCGGTCGCCGGGCTCGACGCCGAGGGTGCGGGCGGTCTCGGCGTACTTGATCGGCGCGGAGCGGCCGTCGGCGTCCTCCAGCTCGAAGTGGACGCGCAGGACGACGTAGCGGGCGGGGTCCGCCTTGAAGCGGCTGTGGCGGTAGGAGAAGGCGCAGTCGTCGTTGGTGAGGGTGACGGTCTCGCCGGTGCGGCGGTCGTAGGCGATGACCTCGGTGATGGTGGAGGACACCTCCTGGCCGTAGGCGCCGACGTTCTGGATGGGGGTCGCGCCCGCGGATCCGGGGATGCCGGCGAGGCACTCGATCCCGGCGAGACCGGCGTCCACGGTGCGTGCGACGGCGTCGGTCCACAGTTCGCCGGCGGCGAGCGTGAGGTGGGTGCCGGTGAGTTCGTAGCCCTTGGTGGCGATGACGAGTGCGGTGCCGTCGAAGCCCTTGTCGCCGATGACGAGGTTGGACCCGCCGCCGATGACGAGGAGAGGCGTGCCGGTGGCGTCGGCCTCGCGGACGACCTCGATCACCTCGGCGTCGGTCGTCGCGGTGACGAGCCGGGTGGCGGGGCCGCCGAGCCGGAAGGTGGTCAGGGGGGCGA
>NZ_RSAJ01001279.1 GCF_003933965.1 Streptomyces sp. RP5T | reverse complement strand
GTTACAGGTGGAATTGGCTGGGAATGCTCGTTATTTTGGGACTTTATATGAAAAGCCAACCATAGGGGATCCAATAAGATCCATTGAATATGAGGATATTCGCCGGGCGAATGTTCTGATGTCTGTTACCTATCTGCTGGCATTGCTGCCAGTGGTATTACTTGTGGTTTTATTGTGATTTTATATAGGAAGAGGTTGACAGGAGAAAACGAATATGGAATATCAACACGGTGGAGATATCTACACGAACAGTGTTACCTTGGACTATTCGGCGAATATCAACCCTCTGGGTCTCCCAAGGGGGGTGAGAGAAGCTGTTTTAAGAACCATTGATACTTGTTGTTGCTATCCGGACAGCAGAAATCAAAGGTTAAGGGAAAGAATAGCCACATTTCATAGGATTGAACCAGAGGAGGTGATCTGTGGCAATGGAGCGGCCGATCTGATTTTTCAGATTGTTCAGGC
>NZ_RSAJ01001278.1 GCF_003933965.1 Streptomyces sp. RP5T | reverse complement strand
GTGTAACCCGCCTGACGGAAATCATCCAGCACGTTAACAATGTTGTCGCCAGTAATCGGCTGAACGTGCTCTGCGCCGCCTTCTGCGGTACGGATAGCCGCCCCAGACTCCAGCAGTGCTGCATCCTGCACCACAACACCTTTCACGCCGAAGTGCGCACAGCTACGCGTCATGCCACCCAGGTTATGCGGGTTAGATTCGTTTTCCAGGGCCAGTACACAATCCTGCGCGCCTGCCTGGCTTACCCACTGCTGCACGGTTGTACCGTTACGCTTTTTGATCAGGAAGCAAACGCCGCCGTGATGTTCCGTGCCTGACGCTTTTGTCAGTTCCGCTTCATCCACCACATGGTACGCTTTGCGGTTTGCCGCCATCCAGCGCAAGGCTTCTTTAAAACGTGGCGTTACGCTCTGGATAAACCAGGCGCGAACAATCGCTTCCGGACGGCTCTGGAACAGTGCCTGAC
>NZ_RSAJ01001277.1 GCF_003933965.1 Streptomyces sp. RP5T | reverse complement strand
GAGTCGGGCGAGGCGGGCTCCTCGGGGTGTTGGTGACAGTTGCACGCTGAAATTGCGGATGGGGTTGTCGAGTTCGGCCGTGGGGTCGGCAGTTCCTTGATTCACGTCACTCAGAGTGGCGATGTGCGCTTACTGTGAACAGTGACGACGCCGTTACGTAGGGCGACTGTCCAGGGCTTGTCCAGAGGTGTCCACGCTGTCGGGACGGCGGGTGCGGGTAGGGGCGTCGCGGCACGGTCGTACGGCAAAGGGGTACGGAATGACGGCTGACGTTGAGGTCGTGAGCGAGACGGACGAGCCGGGGTGGGAGGTGGATCCGGAGGATGCATGGGGTGTGGCCGTCATCGCCACCGTGGGGCGGCAGTTGAGGCTGCGGCGGGAGGCAGTGGGGATGCGGGTGCCCGAGTTCGCGAAGGCGGGCGGGTACGGAGAGGATCTCGTCTACAAGATCGAGGGCGGCGCGCGGAT
>NZ_RSAJ01001276.1 GCF_003933965.1 Streptomyces sp. RP5T | reverse complement strand
GCCGTGGTTATGCCGAGCAGGGGCATGTGGACGCGATCACCGTCACGCCCGGCCTCGTGCTGGCGTACGTGCGGGGGAGCCGCGCCCGGCCGTACCGCGTGCAGGTGCGGTTGCGGACGCTCGCGGACGCCGACTGGGACCGCTTCCTGGATCTGGCCGCCGACCGGACCGGACACATCGCCGCACTGCTCGACAAGGAGATGCCGCAGGCGCTGGCCGAGTGCGGAGTGCCGCTGCTGCCCGGCCCCGGCGATCTCGAACCGCAGTGCAGTTGCCCCGACCGGGGCCACCCCTGCAAACACGCCGCCGCCCTCTGCTACCAGACGGCCCGTCTGCTCGACGCCGACCCCTTCGTCCTCCTCCTGCTGCGCGGCCGGGGCGAGCGCGAGCTCCTCGACGCCCTGTCCCGCCTCAGCGCCGCCCGAGCGGCCCGTGCCGCCCAGGGACGGGAGCCGGCGCCGCTGCCCGG
>NZ_RSAJ01001275.1 GCF_003933965.1 Streptomyces sp. RP5T | reverse complement strand
CTTCGGCCAGCCGCCCGGTGACGACGCGGCTCTCATCTCCCTGGCCGACCAACTCGACGCCCTCGAAAGAGAGGTACGCCGTCCATGATGGACCCGACCACTGACAACGCCGGGACCACCGGGAACCCGGACACCGCCCGGGCCTCCCTGGAAGCCCTGCGCGCCGAGATCGCCAAAGCCGTGGTCGGCCAGGACCCCGCCGTGACCGGTCTCGTCGTCGCCCTCCTCTGCCGCGGACACGTCCTACTGGAAGGAGTCCCTGGGGTCGCCAAAACGTTGCTCGTCCGCGCCCTCGCGTCCGCGCTGGAACTCGACACGAAGCGCGTCCAGTTCACCCCGGACCTCATGCCGAGCGACGTGACGGGCTCTCTGGTCTACGACACCCGCAGCGCCGAGTTCTCCTTCCAGCCCGGCCCGGTCTTCACCAACCTCCTCCTCGCGGACGAGATCAACCGCACTCCGCCCAAGACCCAGTCC
>NZ_RSAJ01001274.1 GCF_003933965.1 Streptomyces sp. RP5T | reverse complement strand
ACCCAGCTCCATGTGGTCGCCGGCCCCGACGCCGGCGGCGTCCACCTGCTGCACGGCGGCCAGATCCACATCGGCCGCTCCGCCGAGGCCGACGTCCCGCTGGACGACCCCGACGTCTCCCGCCTGCACTGCGCGGTCACCGTCGCCGCCGACGGCCGTGTCTCGGTGGCCGACCTCGACTCCACGAACGGCACGACCCTGGACGGCACCCGCGTGGGCACCCGCCCGGTCCGCTTCCCCCCGGGGGCGCTCCTGAGGATCGGCGAGTCGGTGCTCCGGCTGGCGCCGAGCGGGGGACGCCGGCTCGGCACGGAACCGGACGGCGAGGGCCACGTGCGCGTGACCTCCGACGACGCCGGCCCCGCCGCGAGCGCCGGACGGGGACCCGGGGGCGCCGACCCGGGCGGGAAGCGCGCCCAGGGCGGTGCGGAACCGGCCGGTGAGCCGGGCGGCGGCGGTCAGGGGCCGGGCGTGCCCGGAG
>NZ_RSAJ01001273.1 GCF_003933965.1 Streptomyces sp. RP5T | reverse complement strand
GCCGATGCCCGCCGCGGCGCCTCGTACGTCTACGAGTTCGCCTGGCCCTCCCACCTGCCCCGCCTCGGCGCCTGCCACGCCCTTGAGCTGGGCTTCGTCTTCGACACCGGGGACACCCCCGAGTCGGCCAAGCTGGCGGGCGAGGGCGCCCC
The DNA here is from genome assembly GCF_003933965.1 of Streptomyces sp. RP5T. GTDB lineage: Bacteria > Actinomycetota > Actinomycetes > Streptomycetales > Streptomycetaceae > Streptomyces. The sequence continues at coordinate 331 of NZ_RSAJ01001273.1, read as the reverse complement.
GGCCGAACTCGCCGACGCCATGCACGGGGCCTGGGTACGCTTCGCCACCGACGGCGACCCCGGCTGGCAGGCATGGGACGCCACCCATCCCGTCCAGATCTTCGGCAAGGGCGACCCCCACCTCGTGTCCGGCCCGCGGGACGGCGATTTCGCGGTGTGGACGGCGGACTCGACCACCGAGGCGACGGCCCCCGTCGCGGAACCGCCGGAGGGCTGGCCCTCCCGGACCGCGGAGCTCCGCTCGGTCGTCCGACGACTACGACGCACGGGCCTCGCCCGGCGCCACTGAGGCCGGTCCCGCCGGGGGCCGGGTGAGGGGCGCGCGTATCGC
>NZ_RSAJ01001272.1 GCF_003933965.1 Streptomyces sp. RP5T | reverse complement strand
GGCCGTGGGTGGGGATGCTCGGGTTCACGCTGCTGGGGATGGGGCTGTGCGTGCTGGTGCCGCAGACCTTCGCGGCGGCCGGGCGGTTGTTCCCGGGGGCCTCGGATGCGGCCGTGGCCCGGCTCAATGTCTTCAACTACGTCGGGTTCCTGGTCGGTTCGCCGTTGGTGGGGGCTCTGGGGGACGCGTGGAGCTATCGCGGGGCCATGCTCGTGCCGATGGTGTTGGTGCTGGTGACGCTGGTGTATGCCAAGTCGTTCGCGGCTCAACCGGACCGATACGGTGGCGGGCATGAGCGGCCGCGCACAGCTGATGTGGGACGAGGCAGTAACGGGCTATGACTTCGGTCCGGACCATCCGATGGATCCGGTCCGGCTCGATCTGACCCGGCGCCTGGTGGGCGCCTTCGGGCTGGACCGGGACGTCGAGGTCGTGGCGGCGAAGGCGGCGGGCGAGTCGACCTTGCGGCTCGTGCACCGGCAGGACT
>NZ_RSAJ01001271.1 GCF_003933965.1 Streptomyces sp. RP5T | reverse complement strand
CATCCGTACATCCACCCACCGAGGAGATCCCTTGAGCAGCCACCGAAAACCCCGTACCCCCAGCCCACTCACCCGGCGTGCCGTCCGCGTGGGGCTGTTCGCCGCCGGTGTCGCCGGTGTGGCGACCGCCGTGCCGGCGCAGGCCGCCACCACCGGTGGTGCCGTCGGAGGGGCCTCGAAGGTCGCCGTCGCGTCGGACCACGTCTTCAGCCACGCCGACCGCCGCGACCACACGGAGCAGGAGGACTCGTTCACCATCCGGCAGTTCGGCACGGTGAAGGCCGCCTCCGTGCGCAACCAGGCCAACGCGGTCTCGTCGGGCTGCACCGCCGACGACGCCTGCCGTTCGGTCGCGCTGTCCTTCCAGGTCGTCACGATCGCGGGTGAGCACACCCGTCTGAACGCCGTGAACCTCAGCGACGCCACCAACAAGAGCTGCACCGGCTGCCAGACCCTGGCCGGCGCCTACCAGTTCGTGGTCTCCACGCCCACCC
>NZ_RSAJ01001270.1 GCF_003933965.1 Streptomyces sp. RP5T | reverse complement strand
AGATAGGCCCGCAGCAGCTCCCGGGCCTCCTGGATGATCCGCTCGTCGCCCTCCGGTGCCATCCGGAAGGCCAGGTGGACCAGGGTGTCGGCGGTCTCCACGGCGATGAGGAAGGTGCGGCGCAGGTCGTCGTCCGGTTCGCGGGAGAGGTAGGCGGACAGGAGGTCGGTGAGGCGGTCGGCGACACGGTGGTTGGGCTCCGCGTGCCGGGCGCCGACGGGGATCTGGTTGCCGAAGTCGACCAGGGAGAAGCCGGGGGCAGTGCGCTTCATGGCGAGGTACTCGTCGAGGACGACGTCCATCGCCGTGCGCCAGCCGCCCTCCTCGCCCGACGCCTTGAGGCGCTCGGTGACGCGGACCGAGAAACGCTCCAGGTTGCGCTGGGCGAGGGCGTCGGCCATCTGCCGCTTGTTGCCGAAGAAGCGGTAGACCGAGCCGATGGGGACACCGGCGCGCTGCGCGACGGCGCGCGTGCTGAGCTCGTCGTAGCCGAC
>NZ_RSAJ01000126.1 GCF_003933965.1 Streptomyces sp. RP5T | reverse complement strand
AAAGCCCTATCGGTCAGAGCAGGAACGACGCGCAGCGTTCCCCGACTGGCTGCACACCTACAATCACCACCGCGGACACACCGCGCTCAAGGGCCAACCACCCGCCAGCCGCGTCCCCAACCTCACGGGGCAATACACCTAGCCGTAGATCGGGCCGGTGTACTTCTCCCCGGGGCCCTGGCCCGGCTCGTCCGGCACCAGGGACGCCTCGCGGAAGGCGAGCTGGAGGGACTTCAGGCCGTCCCGCAGCGGGGCGGCGTGGAAGGAGCTGATCTCCGTCGCGCTTCCGTCGAGCAGACCGGCGAGGGCGTGGATCAGCTTGCGGGCCTCGTCCAGGTCCTTGTACTTGTCGCCCTCCTCGGTCAGGCCGAGCTTCACGGCGGCGGCGCTCATCAGGTTGACCGCGACCGTCACGATCACCTCGACGGCGGGGACCTCGGCGATGTCGCGGGTCATCTCGTCGAAGTCGGGAGAGCCGGCGGAGTCGGCAGACGGGGGAGGGGTGTCACTCATGCCCCACACGATAGGGCCCGCTGCCCGCCGGTTCGCACCACCCCCCGGATGCTGCTAACCTTGTGTGACGACCGGCCGGACACGCATGTGTGAAAGTGTGACCGGCCCACAAGTGGAGGCTCCGATCTCCCACCCGACCGCCCCCTGGGACGGCGGGTCACCCCGGTCAGGCGGCCACCATCGTTCCGTACGGACGATGGAGTCGCCCGAAAGCGCGCCCCGCGGCATCGCGGCGGTGCTCCGGCAGTGTTTGGAGCCCCGTCTGTGATCGTCCGGGGCATTTTTGTGCTTCGGCGCGGTTAGGTCTGACGAAAATGACATACGCGGCTGTCCGCCAGACCGCCGTGTGGTGCTAACCGAGGAGGATCCATCAGCGCCGAGCCCCGCATCAACGACCGGATTCGCGTTCCCGAGGTGCGACTTGTCGGTCCCAGTGGCGAGCAGGTGGGCATCGTCCCGCTGGCCAAGGCACTGGAGCTTGCGCAGGAGTACGACCTGGACCTGGTCGAGGTCGCGGCGAACGCCCGTCCGCCCGTGTGCAAGCTCATGGACTACGGGAAGTTCAAGTACGAGTCGGCCATGAAGGCCCGTGAGGCGCGCAAGAACCAGGCGCACACGGTCATCAAGGAGATGAAGCTCCGGCCGAAGATCGACCCGCACGACTATGACACCAAGAAGGGTCACGTCGTCCGGTTCCTCAAGCAGGGCGACAAGGTCAAGATCACGATCATGTTCCGTGGTCGCGAGCAGTCCCGGCCCGAGCTGGGCTACCGGCTGCTGCAGCGTCTCGCGGAGGACGTGGCCGACCTCGGTTTCGTTGAGTCGAACCCGAAGCAGGACGGCCGAAACATGATCATGGTTCTCGGTCCGCACAAGAAGAAGACCGAGGCGATGGCCGAGGCCCGCCAGGCGCAGGAAGCCCGCAAGGCAGACGCGAAGGCCAACCCCGGCAAGTCGCAGAACGCCGCGGAGTCCGACCACGTCGAGGACACCGAGGCCGAGGCCGAGGCCCCGGCGGAGGCTTCCGCCGAGGCGTGACCCCCGGGGGCGCGAGCCCCCAGGACACAACCGATACAAGAGCGACGCTCACCGTGCCCGGTTTCAGGACCGGGCACCGGAGCGCCACCGACGAGGAGAGAACGGCGCTATGCCGAAGAACAAGTCGCACAGCGGTGCCAGCAAGCGCTTCAAGATCACCGGCTCCGGCAAGGTGCTCCGTGAGCGCGCCGGCAAGCGCCACCTGCTCGAGCACAAGTCGTCCCGCGTGACGCGTCGCCTCACCGGCAACGCCGAGATGGCCCCGGGCGACGCCGCGAAGATCAAGAAGCTTCTCGGCAAGTGAGGCCGGGCGCCCAGCGCCTGAAGCACCTCTAGACCGGGACCCAATCGATACCGGGCCGTGTGAGTCCAACCACGGCCCCGCTACAAGGAGTTAACAAGTGGCACGCGTCAAGCGGGCAGTCAACGCCCACAAGAAGCGCCGGGCGATCCTCGAAGCCGCCTCCGGCTACCGCGGTCAGCGTTCGCGCCTGTACCGCAAGGCCAAGGAGCAGGTCACCCACTCGCTGGTCTACAACTACAACGACCGCAAGAAGCGCAAGGGTGACTTCCGCCAGCTGTGGATCCAGCGCATCAACGCCGCTGCCCGCGCCAACGGCATCACGTACAACCGCTTCATCCAGGGTCTGAAGGCCGCGAACATCGAGGTCGACCGCAAGATCCTGGCCGAGCTGGCCGTCAACGACGCGACCGCGTTCGCCGCGTTGGTCGAGGTCGCGCAGAAGGCCCTGCCGTCGGACGTCAACGCCCCCAAGGCGGCCTGACTCCGCACCTGGCCCAGGCCGACGTGACATGAGGGACCCGCAGGCCTTCGGGCTTGCGGGTCCTGTTGTTGGTTTCCGAAAGTGAGCGACATGCCCTCTGCCAGCCCCGAGCTGATCTCCCCCCGTTCCCCCCGCGTCTCGGCGGCCCGGCGGCTCGCCCGGCGGAACTTCCGGGGCAAGGAGCGGCTGTTCCTGGCCGAGGGACCGCAGGCCGTGCGGGAGGCCGCCGGACACGGGCTGGTGGAACTGTTCGCCACCGTCGAGGCCGCGGAGCGCTACGCCGACATCGTCGGTGCGGCCCGGGCCGTCGGGGCACGCGTGCACCTCGCCTCCGAGGAGGTCGTCGCCGACATCTCGACGACGGTCACCCCGCAGGGGCTCGTCGGCATCTGCCGGTTCCTCGACACCCCCTTCGAGGAGATCCTCGCCGCCCGCCCCCGGCTCGTCGCCGTGCTCGCGAACGTGCGCGACCCGGGCAACGCCGGCACCGTCCTGCGGTGCGCCGACGCCGCCGGCGCCGAGGCCGTCGTCCTGACCGACGCGTCCGTCGACGTCTACAACCCCAAGGCCGTACGCGCCTCCGTGGGCTCCCTCTTCCACCTGCCCGTCGCGGTGGGCGTGCCCGTGGAGGAGGCCGTCGAGGGGCTCAGGCGGGCCGGGGTGCGCATCCTCGCCGCCGACGGGGCCGGCACCGACGACCTTGACGACGAGCTCGACAAGGGCACCATGGGCGGGCCGACCGCCTGGGTGTTCGGCAACGAGGCGTGGGGGCTGCCGGAGGAGACCCGCGCGCTCGCGGATGCCGTGGTGCGCGTCCCGATCCACGGGAAGGCCGAGAGCCTGAACCTCGCCACCGCCGCCGCCGTATGTCTCTATGCGTCGGCCCGGGCACAGCGCGCCTCCGGAGGGTGCCGTTCCGTCACCGAGAACCAGTAGGGTGACCAGCTCGGGGCCCCTCAGACGCCTGAGAGGTGGGGTACGGGGATGAGTGTCGGCACGAGGAGCGCGCACGGCGTGTCCGAGGCCTGTGCCGGTGGTCCCGCCGAGTACGGCATCGACCCCGACCAGCTGCCCGACGGCCTCGTCGTCGCGGACGAACAGGGCCGCGTGATCTGCTTCAACGCCGCCGCGGCCCGGATCACCTCCCTGCCCGCCGAGGAGGCCCTCGGACAGCGCCTGGAGAAGGCCCTTCCGTTAGAGGACCTGGAGGGGCGGCGCTGGTGGCAGCTGACCGACCCGTACGGGGGTCTCGCGATCCGCAGGCGGCAGCCCGAGCGGAACCTGCTGCTGCCGGGCGGCCGTGAGGTCCTGGTCTGCGCGCAGTACGTGCGCACCGAGCCCACCGGACCCGTCTACCGGGTCGTCGTCAGCCTGCGCGACACCGAGGCCCGCCGCCGCACCGAGCGCAGCCACGCCGAGCTGATCGCCACCGTGGCCCACGAGCTCAGGTCCCCGCTCACCTCCGTCAAGGGCTTCACCGCGACCCTCCTCGCCAAGTGGGAGAGGTTCACCGACGACCAGAAGCGGCTGATGCTGGAGACCGTCGACGCGGACGCCGACCGGGTCACCCGGCTCATCGCCGAACTGCTCGACATCTCCCGCATCGACTCCGGGCGCCTTGAGGTGCGCCGCCAGCCCGTCGACATCGGCGCCGCCGTCGGACGCCACATCCAGGCCTACGTCGCCGCCGGTCTGCCCGCCGACCGGTTCCTGCTGCGCCTGGAACAGCCGCTGCCCGCCCTGTGGGCCGACCCCGACAAGATCGACCAGGTGCTCAGCAACCTGCTCGAAAATGCGGTGCGGCACGGCGAGGGAACCGTCACGATTGACATCACGCCCACGGCGTCCCCCCGAGAAGGGGAGGACACCGGCACGTCGGTCACGGTGAGCGACGAGGGTCCCGGCATCCCGGAGGAGTCCATGAACCGCGTCTTCACCCGCTTCTGGCGGGGCAGCAAGCGCGGTGGCACCGGCCTCGGGCTCTACATCGTCAAGGGCATCGTCGAAGCCCACGGCGGCACCATCACGGTCGGCCGCGGCCCCCAGGGCGGCGCCGAGTTCCGATTTACGTTGCCCGTGAGCGCTCCGGCCTATCTGACCTGAGTGCCCGCGGGCGCATCGGTACATCCCCACCCCGTTAGACTCGGCCTTTGGCACCCATGTGTCCCATGGACGGCCCTCTGACCTCTGAGTGAGTCGGTGACGGGGACCTTCAGCCAGCCAATCGGAAGCACGGGAAGAGATGTCGGCACCGAACAAGTCGTACGACCCTGTAGAGGTCGAGGCCCTGAAACCGGAAGAGATCGAGCGCATGCGTGAGGAGGCGCTCGCCGCCTTCGCCGCAGCGGACTCCCTCGAAGCGCTCCAGGAGGCCAAGGTCGCCCACACCGGGGGCACCTCCCCGCTGGCCCTCGCCAACCGCGAGATCGGCGCCCTGCCCCCGCACGCCAAGGCGGCCGCCGGCAAGCTCGTCGGCCAGGCCCGGGGCGCGGTGAACAAGGCCCTCGCCGGCCGGCAGGCCGAACTGGAGGCCGAGCGCGACCAGCGCGTGCTGGTCGAGGAGGCCGTGGACGTCACCCTGCCGTACGACCGCGTACCGGCCGGCGCCCGCCACCCGCTCACCACGCTCTCCGAGCGCATCGAGGACGTCTTCGTGGCCATGGGCTACGAGGTCGCCGAGGGCCCGCAGGTCGAGGCCGAGTGGTTCAACTTCGACGCGCTCAACATCGGCCCGGACCACCCGGCCCGCGGTGAGCAGGACACCTTCTTCGTCGAGGGCCCGCAGGGCGGCACCGAGTCCGGAGTCGTGCTGCGCACCCACACCTCGCCCGTGCAGATCCGCTCGCTGCTCTCGCGGGACCTGCCGGTGTACGTGATCTGCCCCGGTGTCGTCTACCGCACCGACGAGCTGGACGCCACGCACACCCCGGTCTTCCGCCAGGTCGAGCTGCTGGCCGTCGACGAGGGCCTGACCATGGCCGACCTCAAGGGCACCATGGACCACATGGTCCAGGCCCTGTTCGGCGAGGGCATGAAGACCCGGCTGCGCCCGAACTTCTTCCCCTTCACCGAGCCGTCCGCCGAGATGGACATGGTGTGCTACGTCTGCCGCGGCGAGTCCGTCGGCAACCCCGACCGCCCCTGCCGTACCTGCTCCTCCGAGGGCTGGATCGAGCTGGGCGGCTGCGGGATGGTCAACCCCAAGGTGCTGACCGCCTGCGGTGTGGACCCGCAGAAGTACAGCGGCTTCGCCTTCGGGTTCGGCATCGAGCGGATGCTGATGTTCCGCCACAACGTCGAGGACATGCGAGACATGGTCGAGGGTGACGTCCGGTTCACCCGGCCGTTCGGGATGGAGATCTGATGCGGGTCCCGCTTTCTTGGCTGCGGGAGTACGTCGACCTGCCGGCGACCGAAACCGGCCGTGACGTCCAGGCCAAGCTCGTTTCCGCGGGCCTCGAGGTCGAGACCGTCGAGCACCTCGGCGCCGACCTCAAGGGCCCCCTGGTCGTCGGCCAGGTGCTGACCATCGAGGAGCTGGAGGGCTTCAAGAAGCCGATCCGCTTCTGCACGGTCGACGTGGGCCAGGCCAACGGCACCGGCGAGCCCCAGGAGATCGTCTGCGGTGCCCGCAACTTCGCCGTCGGCGACAAGGTCGTGGTCGTGCTCCCGGGTGCCACGCTGCCCGGCGGCTTCTCGATCTCGGCGCGCAAGACGTACGGCAAGACCTCCCACGGCATGATCTGCTCCGGCGACGAGCTGGGCATGGGCGACGACGGCAGCCACGGCATCATCGTGCTGCCGCCGGAGACCGAGGTCGGCAAGGACGCCATCGAGCTCCTGGAACTGGTCGACGAGGTCCTGGACATCGCCGTCACCGCCAACCGCGGCGACTGCCTGTCCATCCGCGGTGTGGCCCGCGAGGCCGCCATCGCCTACGGGCTGCCGCTGAGCGACCCCGCCCTGCTCGACGTGCCGGGCCCGAACGCCTTCGGCTACCCGGTCCAGGTCTCCGACCCGCTCGGCTGCGACCGCTTCACCGCGCGCACCGTCACCGGTCTGAGCCCCGAGGCCCGCTCTCCGATCTGGCTCCAGCGCCGGCTCCAGAAGGTCGGCATGCGCCCGATCTCGCTCGCCGTCGACGTCACCAACTACGTGATGATGGAGCTCGGCCAGCCGCTGCACGCCTACGACCGCTCCCTGGTCCAGGGCACCATCGGGGTGCGCCGGGCCGAGGAGGGTGAGCAGATCAGGACCCTCGACGGTGTCGAGCGCAAGCTGCACGCCGAGGACCTGGTCATCACGGACGAGCGCGGCCCGATCGGCCTCGCCGGTGTGATGGGCGGCGCCGACACCGAGATCGCCGACCACGCCGAAGGCGAAGGCACCACCGACGTGGTCATCGAGGCCGCGCACTTCGACGCGGTCTCCATCGCGCGCACGGCCCGCCGCCACAAGCTGTCCTCCGAGGCGTCCCGGCGCTTCGAGCGCGGTGTCGACCCGCAGGCCGCCGCCGCTGCCGCGCAGCGCACGGTCGACCTGCTGGTGCTGCTCGCGGGCGGCACCGCCGAGGCCGGGGTCACCGAGGTCGTCGCCCCGTCCGCCCCGCACACCATCAGCGTCCCGGCGGACCACCCGGACAAGGTCGCGGGCGTCTCCTACGGCCGCGAGACCGTCGTACGGCGTCTCCAGGAAGTCGGCTGCGACGTGTACGGGCAGGACGAGCTGATCGTCACCGTGCCGTCCTGGCGTCCCGACCTCCAGGAGATCAACGACCTGGCCGAGGAGGTCATCCGGCTGGAGGGCTACGAGAACCTGCCCTCCACCCTGCCCAGGCCGCCGGCCGGCCGTGGCCTGACCCACCGCCAGCGGCTGCACCGCCGGGCCGGCCGGGTGCTGGCCGGTGCCGGGTACGTCGAGGCGCCGAACTACCCCTTCGTCTCCGAGCAGGTCTTCGACCAGCTCGGCCTGGAGGCCGACGACCCGGCCCGCCGTGTCGTCAGGCTCACCAACCCGCTCAACGACGAGGAGCCCGCGCTGCGGACCTCGCTGCTGCCGGGTCTGCTCGGCGCGCTGCGGCGCAACGACGGCCGGGGCTCGCACGACCTGGCGCTGTTCGAGACCGGGCTGGTCTTCCTGCCGCGCCCGGAGCAGCGGGTGGCCGCGGTGCTGCCGGTCGACCGGCGTCCCACGGACGAGGAGATCGCCGAGCTGGACGCCGCGCTGCCGGAGCAGCCGCGGCACGTGGCCGTGGTCCTCGCCGGTGCCCGGGAACAGGCCGGCTGGTGGGGCAGGGGCCGTCCGGCCGACTGGGCCGACGCCGTCGAGGCCGGCCGTCTGGTCGCGCGTGAGGCCGGGGTCGAACTGGTCGTCCGCGGCGGGCAGTACGGTCCCTGGCACCCCGGGCGGTGCGCCGAGTTCGTGGCCGGGGACACCGTGGTGGGACACGCCGGCGAGCTGCACCCGCGGGTCGTGAAGGCGTTCGGACTGCCGGCGCGCACCTGCGCGATGGAGCTCGACCTGGACGTGCTGGAGGCGGTCGGCGACGACACCCCGCAGGCGCCGGCCATCTCCACGTTCCCGGTGGCCACGCAGGACGTCGCCCTGGTCGTCGACAAGTTCGTGCCGCACGCCGAGGTCGAGGCCGCGCTGCGGGCGGGCGCGGGTGAACTCCTGGAAGCCATCCGGCTGTTCGACGTGTACGAGAACGAGGAGCAGCTCGGCGACGGCAAGAAGTCGCTGGCGTACGCGCTGCGCTTCCGCGCGGGTGACCGGACCCTGACCGTGGACGAGGCCTCCGCGGCCCGGGACGCGGCGGTCGCCCTCGCCGGAGAGCGGACCGGGGCGGTGCTGAGGGCCTAGTCGCCCAGCACCCCCCTATCCGGTCACCTCACTCGATTGAGTGAGTTATCCCGGTGATCCGGTCCTTTCGGGCCACACGCTCGACACAATCGGACCGGCCTTTCGAGGCCGGTCCGATTGCGTGTGCAGGGCCTGTTTGGGGGGCCGTCGGCATGATGTGCGTCAAGGCTGCGGTGCCCCGGGAGGGGTCACTGCGCCGTGTGCTCTCGCTGGGACTCCCCACCATGTGGGGGGCCGTCGCGATCACCTACAAGCTCACCTGTCCGCTCGCCCAGCAGCATGCCCTGGGTGCGCGGGTCGTCACCAGTGCCGTGTTCTTCGCGGTGGGCACCGGGCTGATCGTCCATGCCCGGCGCGCCCTGCTGCGCGAGCTCCGGCAGGCCCGCCGGGTCGCGGGGGCCGCCCAGAGCGTGCTGCTGCGGCCGTTGCCGCCGAGCGTCGACGGGCTCACCGTGGCCGCGGCCCAGATGTCCGCCGACCGGGGCGCCACCATCGGCGGCGACCTGTACGAGGCCGTCGCCACCGAACACGGCGTGCGGGTCGTGATGGGTGACGTCCGCGGCCACGGCCTCGCCGCCATCGGTACGGCCGCCGCCGTCCTCGGCAGCTTCCGCGAGGCCGTCCACGACGAGCCCGACCTCGGGGGAGTGCTGCGCAGACTCGACCGGGCCCTCGCCCGGCACCTGCGCGAGCGCGCCGAACGGGACGCCACGGCCGTCGAGGAGTTCGTCACCCTGCTGCTGCTGGAGATCGGGCGGGACGGGGAGCTGCTCGCCCTCAACTGCGGTCATCCGTGGCCGTACCTGCTCAGTGGCCCGGTGGTCGAGCCACTGTCCCGCGCCGACCCCCTGCCGCCTCTCGGCCTGTTCCCCCTGCCTGCTGAGGTGCCGGTCCTGGAGTGCGGTCAGCTGCTCCCGGGGGAGACCCTGGTGCTGCACACGGACGGTGTCGAGGACGCGAGGGACGGCCGTGGCCGGTTCTTTTCGCTGCCCGAGGCGATGGGCAGGGCGTCGGAGGCTCCTCCACAGTCCGTGCTGGGCACGGTCTTCACCGCCCTCCTCGACCACACGTCCGGGACGCCGAAGGATGACGTGGCCCTGCTGGTACTGCGGAACGACCGGCAACCGCAGCCCACTCAGGGGGCGCGGGGAACCGCGCGAGCGGCCACGACGAACCCGCGGCCGACCACGCACCTCACCTGATCCCGGTCAGGCCCACGGCCGGGCCACCGCACTGTACGAGGGGGAGCCGGCGGCCCAGCCGGCCTCTTGCGAGGCATTTCAGTCAACCGGTTGGAAACTCTCCGCGACAGTGCGCACACCCTGCGGATTCGAGCACTCCGATCACACCCCGTGTGAAGGCGAACCCACTAATCTGACGGCACCGAGTCACCCGGGGGGCATACATGCAGCCCAACACTCTGCTCGACGCGATCCTCGACGAAGCCGGGATCTCGCACGCGGGGCTTGCCGCACATGTGAATCAGGCCGGGAGGGCACGCGGTCTCGCGCTCAGGTACGAACACACCGCCGTGGCCCGGTGGTTGAAGGGACAGCGGCCGCGCGGCCAGGTGCCCGACCTGATCTGCGAGGTGCTCGCGGGCCGTCTCCGGCGCCCCGTCACCCTCGACGACATCGGCCTCGGCGTGCCCGGCGAACCCTCCGCCCCGCACGGCACCTCGCTGTCCGGTTTCGTCGAGCGGGCCACCGCCCTGTGGCGCTCCGACGAACAGCAGCGCCCGCACATCCTGGGCGCTCCCGCGGTCACCGGCACCCCCGCCGTCATGCCGGTGTGGGAGTGGGAGAACCCGCCCGAGGACGTCGACGTCTCCCGTGGCGGCCGGCACCGGGTCACCCCCGCCGACATAGAGATGCTGCGCGCGGCCCGCACCCACTACGAGCAGATGTACCGGAAGGCGGGCGGCATAGCGACCCGGACGCGGATCGTCGGCTTCCTCAACGCCGAGGCGGCTCCGCTGCTGCGCGGCAGCTACACCGACGAGACGGGCCGCCAACTGCACCGGGCCACCGGGGGCTTGGTCGCCGTCGCCGGCATCTGCGCCTACGACTCCGACGCGCACGGGCTCGCCCAGCGCTACTTCCACCAGGCGCTCAGACTCGCCAAGGCCAGCGGGGACCGGGGCCTTGGCGCGTATGTGATCGCGCTGCTCGTCAACCAGTCGCTGTTCATGCGGGAGCACCGCCAGGCCGTCGCCTTCGCCGAGGCAGCGCTCAGGGCGGCCGGCAAGCACATCACCCCGGCGCTCGCCTGCGACCTGTACGCGATGCAGGCCAAGGCGTACGCCCACCTCGGCGACGGCACGACCGCCCTGTCCTGCATCCGGCGGGCCGAGCAGGCCGCCGAACGCATCCGGCGCGGTTACGAACCCGATGAGACCGGCTATGTCCAGCCGGGCCTCGTCAACGTCCAGGTGGCGGAGGCACTCCTCAGCCTCGGCGAGCTCGCGGCCGCCGCCGCCCATGCCGCGGCCGCCGTCGACAACCCGGCGCACGACCGCGGCCGGGTCCACCGGCTCGCCATGCTCAGCACGATCGAGCTGCGCCAGGGCAACGCCGACAAGGCGGTGGCCACGGCCGTGCAGATGGCGGAACAGGCCCGGGGAATGGAGTCACAGCGCCTGCGCGACCGGCTCAGAGCGGTGCGCGAACACCTGGTCCGAAGCGGCTGCTCGGGCACGTCCGAGGCAGCCGAACTGATCGACGGCGCACTGCGCGTGCCCCTGTAGGCCGGCACGCGGACGCCGACACCCCACAGTCCCTGCTGCGATATTGCCACTTACTCGACGGAAGGTGGCAGAACCGTGCAGTGGACGAAACAGAACGAACAAACTGTGTATGAAAACCGCTGGTTCAGCGTCAATCTCGCCGATGTCGAACTGCCGGACGGCCGGCATCTCGACCACTTCCTGATACGGCTGAGGCCCGTCGCCGTCGCCACGGTGGTGAACGAGGCCAACGAGGTCCTGCTGCTGTGGCGCCACCGCTTCATCACCGACAGCTGGGGCTGGGAACTCGCCGCGGGGGTGGTCGAGGACGGCGAGGACATCGCCGTCGCGGCCGCCAGGGAACTAGAGGAGGAGACCGGCTGGCGGCCGGGGCCGCTCCAGCACCTGATGAGCGTGGAGCCCTCCAACGGACTCACCGACGCCCGGCACCACATCTACTGGGCCGACGCGGGCGAGTACATCGGGCACCCCGTGGACGACTTCGAGTCCGACCGCCGGGAATGGGTCCCCCTGAAGCTCGTTCCCGACATGGTCGCCCGTGGGGAGGTCCCGGCCGCCAACATGGCGGCCGCGTTACTCCTGTTGCATCATCTGAGGCTCGGTCAGGACACCTTGCCCTGAGCCCCCGGGTGCCCCGAAACCTCAGTGACCGAAGGCCTGCCAGACCGCCACGACGAGCGCGCCCACGGCGGTGATCGCCGCGACCGCGGGAAGCGGCCAGCGGGCGTGCTCCAGGGCGATGATCCGCGCGCTCAGATCGTCGATCTCCTTGTCCGTCTCCTCCGTACGGTGACTGAGCAGAGCGAGGCCTCCCTCGACGCGTGCGTACGCGACATCCAGGCGGCGCCGTAACTCTGCGAGTTCTCCATGAACCACGGGATGCTCCGGTTCGGCGGTCACGGGTCCGCTCCTTTCCGTAGTCGTCACATCCCTTGCATGCGCATGAAGAGTCAACTCGCCTGGTGGGCGCGTGGGGAGAGTGTGCGACAGGCATATGCGGGCCCGGCGCGCACACGGTGTGTGAATGACGCGGGCCCGGCACTCCGAAGAGTGCCGGGCCCGCGTTCGTCGCACTGTGTAATCAGCACCCTGGAACGGACAGGGTGCGGGCTCAGTAGGTGTAGAACCCCGAGCCGGTCTTGCGGCCGAGCCGGCCCGCGTCGACCATGCGCTGGAGCAGCGGGGGAGCGGCGTACAGCGGCTCCTTGTACTCCTCGTACATGCTGAACGCGACCGAGGCGACGGTGTCCAGGCCGATCAGGTCGGACAGCTTCAGCGGGCCCATCGGGTGGGCGCAGCCGAGCTCCATGCCGTTGTCGATGTCCTCGCGGCTCGCGATGCCCGACTCGAACATCCGGATCGCCGAGAGGAGATACGGGATCAGCAGCGCGTTGACCACGAAGCCGGAGCGGTCCTGGGCGCGGATCGCGTGCTTGCCGAGCAGCTTCTCGGCGAACTGCTGGGCGCGGGCCAGGGTGCCCTCGGAGGTGGTGAGCGCCGGGATCAGCTCGACGAGCTTCTGCACCGGGGCCGGGTTGAAGAAGTGGATGCCGACGACCTGGTCGGGCCGCGAGGTGGCGACCGCCAGCCTCACCAGCGGGATGGAGGAGGTGTTGGAGGCCAGGATCGCGTCCGGGCGGGTCACCACCTGGTCGAGCACCTGGAAGATCTCGGTCTTCACCTGCTCGTTCTCCACGACAGCCTCGATGACGAGGTCGCGGTCCGCGAACTCGCCGAGGTCCGTGGTGAAGCTCAGGCGCGCCTGGGTGGCCGCCAGCTCGTCCTGCGTGATCTTGCCGCGTTCGGCGGCCTTGGTCAGGGAGTTGAACAGCCGGGTGCGGCCGATCTCCAGGGCCTCGCCGGTGGTCTCGGCGACCTTCACGTCCAGACCGGCGCGGGCGCACACCTCGGCGATGCCCGCCCCCATCTGGCCGCAGCCCACGACTCCGACACGTGCGATGTCTCCGGCCGGGAAGTCCGTCACTTCGTCCCTTTCGCTGGTCTTCACCTGGTGGCAGGCCGGCGGTGGCCGGATCCTGCTCCGTTCGAGCACGTTACTCCCAAGTATCGATGATCGATCGTCTGGGTCCGTCATCGTTCGGGCATTCTGGGGCGCGGAGACGATCCGTGACCGAGCGGATCCGTGGTGTAGGGGGAGTGTGCACATGGGACGTCTGTCGCGCCGGGCCTTCGCGCTGGCCGCGCTGTCCACCCTGACGACGGCCTCGGGAGCGGCCGCCGCGCCGGGCCGTCCGCGGCGGCGGGCGGCGACCGAGATCCGGGGTGTGTGGCTCGCCACCGTGTCCAACCGGGACTGGCCCTCGAAGCCGGGGCTGAGTGCCGCACAGCAGCGCGCGGAACTGCTCGCCCACCTCGACCGGGCGGCCGCGGACCGGCTGAACGCGGTGATGTTCCAGGTACGGCCCACCGCCGACGCCCTGTGGCCCTCGCCGTACGAGCCCTGGTCGCAGTACCTGACCGGGACGCAGGGCGTGAACCCGGGCTGGGACCCGCTCGGCACCGCCGTCACCGAGGCGCACCGGCGGGGTCTGCAACTGCACGCCTGGTTCAACCCCTACCGCGTCGCCAACCATGCGGACCCGGCCCGGCTGGCCGCCTCCCACCCGGCCCGCAAGCACCCCGGCTGGGTGGTGCGGTACGGCGGCAAGCTCTACTACAACCCCGGGCTGCCCGAGGTGCGCGCCTTCGTCCAGGACGCGATCCTCGACGCGGTGCACCGGTATCCGGTGGACGCGGTCCACTTCGACGACTACTTCTACCCGTACCCGGTGGCCGGCCAGACCTTCGACGACGACGCGGCCTACGACGCGTACGGCGGCGCCTTCGCCACCCGGGCCGACTGGCGGCGGGACAACATCGACCGGCTGGTGCGGGAGACCGCGGCCCGTATCAAGGGGATCCGGCCCACCGCACAGTTCGGCGTCAGCCCCTTCGGCGTGTGGCGCAACGCGGCCACCGACCCGCTCGGCTCGGACACCCGCGCGGGCGTGCAGTCGTACGACGACAACTTCGCGGACACCCGCAAGTGGCTGCGCGAGGGCTGGATCGACTACCTCGTGCCGCAGCTGTACTGGCACATCGGTTTCGCGGCGGCCGACTACGCCGAACTCGTGGCCTGGTGGGCGCGACAGGCGCGCGGGAGCAGGACCAGGCTGTACCTCGGCGAGGCTCTCTACAAGGCGGGGGACCCGGCGCAGCCCGCGCCCTGGCAGGATTCCGCGGAGCTGTCCCGGCACCTGACCCTCGCGCGTGAGTACGAACAGGTGCGCGGACATGTCTTCTTCGCCGCCAAGGAGGTCGCCTCGGACCCCGTCGGGGCGATGGCGCGGGTGGTCGCCGACCACTACCGGAAGCCGGCGGCGCCCCCGCGCCGGATCACCGGCCCAGCTGCTGGAACCGGTGCCTGATCTCGGTGTCGGGGCCGGGTGAGCACACGCCCTCGTGCCCGTCCTCGAAGCGGACGCGGTACGGGGGGTTGCCCTCCTGACCCATCACTTCGACGATCTCGCCGACCTTGTCCTGCTGTCCGACCACCCTGCCGTGCTGGACAAGCTGGTCGCCCACGGTTGCACGCATCGTCTGGGGCCTCCTCACCAAGTGCGGGAGCAGCGGTCCGTGGCCCCGATTCTACGGCGCCGGGGCCTGGTTGCGACCTGCGCGTGCAGGCCGGTCAGCCCCGCGCCCGCTGGGTGACGGCGATGCACACGAGCACCGCCGCGGCCGTCAGCGGGGCGGCCACCGTCAGGTGCTCGCCGAGCAGCAGCACCGACCACACCAGTGTGAGCAGCGGCTGGGCCAACTGCAACTGGCTGGCCTTGGGGATCCCGATCGCCGCCATGCCGCGGTACCAGACCACCAGGCCGACGAACTGCGAGCCGACCGCCACCCACAGCAGTCCGGCGACGCTGTGCGCGGTGAGGTGCACGGGCTCGTACGCCAGCGCGAGCGCCGCCGCGGGCACGCTGAGCGGCAGGCACAGCACCAGCGCCCAGCCGATGACCTGCCAGCCGGGCATGGTCCGGGCCAGCCGGCCGCCCTCGGTGTAGCCGGCCGCGCACACCAGCAGCGCGGCGAAGAGATACAGGTCGGCGGTGGTCAGGGCGCCGCCGCTCTGCTGCACGGTGAAGGCGACCACCGCGGCGGCACCCGCGAGAGCCGCCGTCCAGAAGGTGCGCGAGGGGCGGGTGCCCATGCGCAGGGCCGACAGCAGCGCGGTCGTCAGCGGGAGCAGACCCACCACGACGGCGGCGTGCGCGGTGGTCGAGGTCCGCAGCGCGAGGGTGGTGAGCAGCGGAAAGCCGACGACGACCCCGGCGGCGACGACCGCGAGCCCGCTCCGGTCCCGGCGGCTCGGCACCGGCACCCGCAGCGCGAGCAGACAGCCGCCCGCGACGAGTGCCGCGAGGGCGCTGCGCACGGCGACGAGGGACCAGGGCCCGAAGCCCTCCAGGCCCCACGCGGTGGCCGGGAAGGTCAGGGAGAAGGCGGCGACGCCGAGGGCGGCCTGGACGGTGCCGAAAGTCCTCGCCGGTGTGGGAACCGCTATCCCGGTCGGTGCGGTAGCGCTACTCTGTACTCTCATGCACGAGCGTAGCAGTATGGATGAACTGGCGGAACGGCTCCGGACTGAGCTCAACCGCTACTCTCCGGGTGGAAAGCTCCCGTCGAGCCGGGCCCTCGTCGATCGCTTCCGGGTCAGCCCTGTGACGGTCTCCCGGGCTCTCGCCCAGCTCGCCGCCGAGGGACTGGTGGTCACGCGCCCCGGCGCCGGTGCCTTCCGCGCCCAGGCCCGCGCTACCGGTGCCACGGCCGGGGACACCTCCTGGCAGGAGGTCGCGCTGAGCGCGGACGGCGCCGCCGACCTCGTCCCGCGCTCGGTCGACGCCTCCGGCGTCCTGGTCTCGCTCGCCGCCCCGCCGCCCGGAGTGGTCGAGTTCAACGGCGGCTATCTGCACCCCACCCTCCAGCCGGAGCGCGCGATGTCCGCGGCCCTCGCCCGTGCGGGCCGCCGCCCCGGGGCGTGGGGGCGGCCGCCGACGGAGGGCCTGCCGGAACTGCGCGAGTGGTTCGCGCGGAGCATCGGCGGCGCGGTCACGGCCGCGGAGGTGCTGATCGCCGCGGGCGGCCAGTCGGCGCTCACCACGGCCCTGCGCGCCCTGGCCCCGCCCGGGGCCCCGGTCCTCGTCGAGTCGCCCACCTACCCCGGCATGCTGGCGATCGCCCGCTCCGCGGGTCTGCGCCCGGTCCCGGTGCCGGTGGACCCCGACGGGGTCAGACCCGCCCTGCTCGCCGACGCGTTCCGGGCGACCGGCGCCCGGGTGCTCGTCTGCCAGCCGCTGTTCCAGAACCCGACCGGCGCGGTGCTGGCCCCGGAGCGCCGGGGCGAGGTGCTGCGGATCGCCCGAGAGGCCGGTGCGTTCGTCGTCGAGGACGACTTCGTACGACGGCTCGTGCACGAGGACGCCGGGCCGCTGCCGCGTCCGCTGGCCGCCGACGACCCCGACGGCGTGGTCGTCCATGTGAGCTCGCTGACCAAGGCGACCTCGCCCAGCTTCCGGGTGAGCGCCCTCGCGGCACGCGGCCCGGTGCTGGAGCGGCTGCGCGCGATCCAGGTCGTCGACACCTTCTTCGTCCCCCGCCCCCTCCAGGAGGCGGCCCTGGAACTCGTCGGCTCACCGGCCTGGCCCCGCCATCTGCGTACGATTTCGGCCGAGTTGAAGGCCCGCCGGGACAGCATGACCACGGCCCTGCGCCTCGGCCTGCCCGAACTCGCCCTCCCGCACGTCCCGTCGGGCGGCTACCACCTGTGGCTGCGCCTCCCCGACGGCACGGACGAGACCGCCCTGACCGCCGCGGCCCTGCGCGCGGGCGTCGCGATCACCCCCGGCCGCCCGTACTTCAGCGCCGAACCCCCGGCGGGGCACCTGCGGTTGAGCTTCGCGGCGGTGGCCGGGGCGGGGGAGATCGCGGAAGGGGTACGGCGGCTGCGGACCGCGTGCGACGAGGTGCTCCCGGCGAAAAGCGCTCGACTCCGGCTTCCGTGACCTGCCAACGTCACGCCCATGACCGACATCCCGCCCCTCGCCGAGGGCTATGAGATCTCCACCGACCTCGGACGCGTCGACGCCGAGCGCGTGCACCACTGGCTGTCCACGGACGCCTACTGGGCGCTCGGGCGGTCCCGGGAGAAGCAGGACCGGGCCATCGCCGGATCGCTCAACTTCGGGGTGTACGCGGTGCGGACGGGGGATCAGGTGGCCTATGCCCGGGTGATCACCGACCTCGCCAGTTTCGCCTGGCTGTGGGATGTGTACGTGGACCGGTCGGTGCGGGGCGCGGGGATCGGTACGGCACTGGTGGGGGCCGTGCGCGAGCACCTGCGGCCCTACGACCTCCGGCGGATCCTGCTCGCCACCCATGACGCCCACGGGGTGTACGAGAAGCTCGGGTTCGCGCCGCTCGTCGAGCCGGACCGGTGGATGGCGCTGGTCTTCGGGGAGTGAGCTCCGGGGTAACGTCGGTAACTGCCCGATAACGCCTCTTGACCTGCGCACTCTCGCGGCTCACGATCGCCGCATGCAACTTCGGGTCACGTTCGTCGCCGCCGCGCGCAGCTCCTTGCTGCTCGCCGAGCGGTTCGAGGACGACCGTCCGCTCGACCAGGCCGGCTGGGACGAGGTGCTGGGCGTGGCGCCCGATCTGCTGCCGCTGGCGGTGGCGGAACTGCGGTACTGCTCGCCGGCACCCCGCAGCCGTGCCACGGGGGACGCCCTCGGTTACGCGCCCCTGGTCCAGCTCGCCCTGCGCGACTGCGACATGGGCCGCTGGCGCGGGCTCACCCTCGGCGAGGCGATGGCCCGCGAACCGGAAGCCATGGACGCCTGGCTCGCCGACCCGCGGGCGACCCCGCACGGCGGTGAGTCACTGCTGACCTTCATCTCCCGGGTGGGGGAGTGGCTCGACACCCGGCCGGTGGGGGACGGCGGCCGGATCGTGGCCGTCGCGGAGCCCTCGGTGATCCGGGCCGCGCTGGTCTACGCGCTGAAGGCTCCCCCCTCGACCTACTGGAACATCGACGTACGCCCCCTGTCCGCCACCACGGTGACCGGACGAGCGGGCCGCTGGAACCTCCGCTTCGACGCGGTGCCGACCCGGGCGGCGCGGGCGTAACGGGGGCGCCGGGCGGGTCGTGGGAGCCGGTGCGGTGAGCCGCGCCGGATGTCTTGTGCGGGGCTTGCGCGGGGTCTTGGCGTTGCGTGCTCGTGCGGGCGGTTCA